>NZ_OY759872.1 GCF_963662805.1 uncultured Cohaesibacter sp. | reverse complement strand
GCCATCACCGTCAGCAAAACACGCGGGATCGAGAAATAGAGATAGCCAAGGAACAGGCCGAACAGCGAGTAGGCAAACACGACCCGCCCCGGCGTCAGCTGATTGATCAGTCCTTGTCGCCCCCCGAGCAGAATGATGAGAAAGCCGATGACGACACCGGGAAAGGCCAGTGGCAATGTAAGAACCGAGATGAGAAATCCACGTCCGGGAAAGCTGTTGCGTGCCAGAAACAGCCCCGCCGTTGTGGAGATGGCCAGAGCGGCCAGCGTCACGGCGACCGATACCAGCACGGTTTGTTGCAGGCTGATGAGATAGCGCGGCGTTTGTAGAATTGTCAGATAGATTGCCCAGCCGCTTTCGCCTTCAACCGACGCCAGCACCAGTCGCACCAGCGGCAGCGCAAGAAAGGCGAGCGAAAAAATCATCAAAGGCAAGAGACAAAGGCCGACAAAGGTCCGGTTGGTCATCAAGATATCTCTGCATTGGGTAGAGGACGGCCAACTGTTTGCGGCCGGTGGTTGGCGACAGGGTCTTGCCAAGTGTGACGCAAGACCCTGTTTCCGCCTTACTTATTTGACTTCGTTGAGATAACGATCGCCGAAGCCCTTCTGGACTTTTTCCATCTCGGCATAGTCAACGGCCTTTGCACGGGCATATTCGCTGGCGGGCAGGAATTTGGCTGCGACATCTGCAGGCAGTTCAACCGGACGGGAAGGCTGCAGATAGGCATTGGTCCAGATCGACTGACCTCGTCGGACATGATGAAGTCAAGGACCTTTTTGCCGGTTTCAGGATGCGGCGCATTGGCAACAAGGCTCATGACGTAAGGCACGCGAACGGAGCCTTCGCACGGCAACACGAATTCGAAGTTGCCATCCTCTTCATATTTGCCGCGATAGGCGTTGAAGTCATAGTCGAACAGGATCGGAATTTCGCCAGAGACAACGCGGGCAAAGGAGGTCTGTTTCGGGACGATCGGATCGTTCTTGGCCAGATCCTGGAAAAACTTGATGGCCGGATCGAAGTTGTTGAGGTCGCCGCCGAAGGCCATGTTTGCGGCCACAGCACCGGCATAACCGAACAAAGGCGGAAGACGGATCAAGATAGCCAACCATGCCCTTGTAGTCTTCCTTGGTCAGATCGGCAAAGCACTGGGGCACGGGAGCCCCGCCCAGAGCGTCAACATTGACGAAGAAACCGATGGTGCCATAGTGAACCGCAAACCATTTGCCGTTCGGGTCTTTCAGGCCTTCAGGAATTTCATCAAAGCCGGTTGGCTTGTAGGCTTCGGTCAAGCCCATGTTGCCTGCCTTAATACCGGTGGTCACACCATAATAGGCGACGTCGGCAACCGGATTGTCTTTCTCGGCAATCAGCTGGCTGATGGTCTGGCCGGAGTTCTTGTTGTCATGAGGCATTTTCACGCCGAGTTTGGCGTCAATGGCTTCGAGCATGGATGCCCAATCTGCCCACTGTGGCGGGCAGTTGTAGCACACGCCGTCTTCGGCATGGGTCGGCGCCACAAGGGCGGTTGTCATAAGAGCAGCAACTAGGATATGTTTCACGGGTCATTCTCCCTGAGAGTTCAGCAATGGATTTGGGACCAAATGGCGCGACGGGGTCGAGGTTGCAGCCTCGGCACCGTCTTTGTTTTTTCCGCCGGGAGCATCAAGGCTCGCCCCGGGGCGGAAATGATAGGAGAGACCGAGAGCCGGCATGGCTGCCTTTGTCTCCGTCTCTGATTGAGATGATGTCGGATTGTCCGCTTTGGACAGGTGGTCGAGCACATAGCGCGCGGCGAGGCTTCCCATGGCCCGGGCGTCGGTGACGATGGTCGCCAGACTTGGTTCCACCATGCGCCCGATTTCGATGCCGTCGAAACCGACAATCGATAAATCCTCAGGCACCCTGCGCCCCAATTCCTTGGCCGCCCGAATAGCGGCGAGAGCCAGAAAGTCATTGGACGCGAAGATGCCGGTTAACTGGGCACTCTCGCTCAGGAGGTCATGAAGCAACCGGGACAGATCCCCGCTCTGCTCGTCAATTTCCAGAAGCTGGGGATCGCTCATGCCGAAGTCCCGGCATCCTGCGGCGAATCCCTCAAATCGCTCACGTGATCGGTCTGAGCTGCGAAAGCGCAAAGCCAGAAAGCCGGTGTCTGTATGGCCCATGTGATGAAAGGCTTCGGCCACCGCTTTGGCGGCAGCGAAATTGTCGATGCCACTGGCGGGAATGCTCCCATGGGGCTTGTTGAACATCAGGCAGGCCGGAATTTCTCGCTGTAGGATCATCTCCAGCGCGGCGCTGTTTTCCACGTCGCTCACAGTGAGCACGATCCCGTCGACATGTTTTGCCAGCAGCAACCTGACCGCCTCGGTCTCGTCCTTTTCATTGTAATTGGAGCAGGCGAGCAGCATCTGGTAGCCGGAGTTTTGCGCGACATTTTGCAGGCCTTGCACAGCATCGGCGAAAACGGGATTGGCCAGCGAGGGAACGATGCAGCCAAGCGTTCTTGTCCGGCTGGACTGCAACGAGCGGCCAATGTCACTGAAGACAAACCCGAGGCTGTCGGCGGCGGCAAAGACCCTCTCGCGCGTCTTTGCACTGGTCGCCCCCGACCCGTTCAGCACACGGCTGACCGTTGCGACACCGCATCCGGCCTTCTGGGCGACATCCTTTATGGTGACAGTGCGTTTCAACGGGTTGCTCGTTCATTTGCTGGGGCATGTTTCCATTATTTTCGACAAATTGGAAACGTTTCCAAAACTTGATACAGCAAACAAATGACGCTTGAGTGACAGTCAATCTGTTCATGAATATTCGACGGGTGGTGGCATCAAGTCTGCCAACCGTTTCAGAGCTTTTGCATCCCTTGGGTTTCAGATTTCCCATATGGATGGTAAAGGTGAGGAAAGGGTGCGGCCAACCTTTTGGTTTGGAGGTGCGCCCTTTCTCTTATCTATTCCTTGAACTCTGGCTTCGATCAGATCGGGTAATGCAGGGCTCCATCCTGCAACGTGATCCAGCGCAGCTCGGTGAATTCTTCGATCCCCCAAAGCCCGCCGAAACGTCCATAGCCGGATGCCTTGATGCCGCCAAAGGGCATCTGTGCTTCGTCGTGAACGGTCGGGCCGTTGATGTGGCAAATGCCGCTTTCGATGCGCTTGGCCACCGCCAGTGCCTTCATGGTATCCTGCCCGAAGACTGCAGCGGACAGACCAAACTCGCTTTCATTGGCGATGCGGACGGCTTCATCGACGGATCCTGCGCGGATGATGGCTGCAACGGGCCCAAAGCTTTCCTCGGAATATATGCGCATCTCCGATGTTACGTGATCAAGCGCCGCTGCATTGAGAATGGTGCCGCTGCCGCCTCCGGCTATGAGCGCCGCTCCCCGATCCACCGCATCCTGAATGAGGGTGCGGACCCGGTCAGCGGCTGCCTGACTGACCAGAGAGCCAAGGGGGGCCTGTCCTTCTCTTGGATCGCCTGCAACGAGGCTCTCTACCTTTGCCTTGAAAGCCTTGGCGAAGGCTTCGCCTGCGGACCCCACGGTGATGATCCGTTCGGTGGACATGCAAATCTGTCCCTGATTCATATAAGCCCCGAACCCTGCGGCCGCGACTGCCGCGTCCATATCGGCATCTTCAAGGATGATCATCGGTGCTTTGCCGCCGAGCTCGAGCAGGGCTGGCTTGAGATATCGTCCCGACAATTCGCCGACGATTTTTCCGACACGGGTCGAACCGGTGAAGTTGACACGGCGCACCGCCGGATTGGCGATGAGCGCCTCGACAATGGTTGCGGCATCCTTGGGATCGTTGGAAATGGCATTCAGGACCCCGTCCGGGAAGCCCGCTTCCGCGACGGCCTCGATGATCAGGGCATGAACCCGCGGACAGAGCTCGGAGCTTTTCATGACAACGGTATTGCCACAGGCAAGCGGTGTTGCGATGGATCGGACGCCAAGAATGACCGGTGCATTCCACGGTGCCATGGCGAGCACGACACCCGCAGGCTGTCTGAGGGCAAGCGCGGTTGTGCCGGGTCTGTTGGACGGAATGACCTCGCCCTTGATCTGGGTGGTCAGGGCGGCTGCTTCGATCAGCATGTCGGCGGCGAGTTTGACATTGAACTGGGCCCAAGGCTCGGTCGCACCGATCTCGTCTTTCATGGCCTGCACAATATTAGGGCCTCGTGCTTTCAGGTTTTCTGCGGCTGCCAGCAATTTGGCGCGTCGTTCACCCGGACCGGTCGCCGACCATTCGGGGAAGGCCTTGGCTGCCGCGTCGACGGCGCGCGTGGCATCATCCATGCTGGCGGCGGCGGCTTGTGTGACGATTTCACCGGACACGGGATTTTCCCGCGTGAACATGCGGCCGTCCTCTGCGGGCAGATGCTGACCGTTTATGTAGAGATCTAGACTTTGCATGGTTGCAGTCCCTTTCGTATTTTCATGAGAGGCGGCCCCACCTAGGAAAGCCTGAATGACCGCGGGATCGTTGCGTAAGGTTTCAGTTGAACCGGATTGAACGATTTGTCCGGCTTCCAGCAAATAGGCATGATTGGCGAGCGCCAGCGTTGCCCGGGCATTCTGTTCGACAATCAGGATTGTCAGACCCTTTTCACGGATCTTGGCGAGCGCGTGGAAAACTTCCTTTACGATGATGGGCGCCAGTCCTAGGGATGGCTCATCGAGAAGCAATAAATCGGGGTCGGACATCAGGGCACGGGCAATCGCCACCATTTGTTGCTCGCCACCGGACATGGTGCCTGCCATTTGATTTCGCCGTTCCGACAGTTTCGGGAACAGGCCGAAAATCTCCCGCAAATTGGTCTCGCTCTTTGCTCGCGCATGATCGGGATTGGCTCCGAGAAGCAGGTTGTCGATGACACTCAATCCGGGAAAGATGCCGCGCCCCTCGGGGACGATTGCGATCCCGTTCTGCACCAGCTCATGCTGTTTGAGCGCCAGAAGATCTTGCCCCTTGTAGCTGATCTCGCCGTCGCTCGGCCGAACGCGCCCGCTGATGGCGCTCAGCAGTGAGGATTTGCCAGCACCATTTGCCCCGAGGATCGCGACCATGCTTCCCTGTTTGACATCGAGGAAAGCGGATTGGAGAGCAACATGTTTGTCGTAGTGAACCGACAGGCCTTTGACCTCAAGCATCATCAACCTCCCCGAGATAGGCGGCAATGACCGCTGGATCGGACAGCGCGGCCGCGGTCTTCTCATCGGCGATCAGACGGCCCGAGTTCATCACGACCACTCTGGGGCAAAGCGCCCTCACGGCTTCCATGATATGTTCCACCATGATGATGGTCATCCCGCTTGTGCTCAGTGAGCGAATGAGCTCGATCCCTTGCTTGAGTTCGGTCGGATTAAGGCCTGCAAGCCATTCGTCAAGCAGCAGGAGACTGGGATTGGATGCCAGCGCACGCGCCAGCTCCAGCCGTTTCTGATCGATATAGGTGAGGTCTGCAGCCAAGGCGTCTGTCCGATGCTGAAGACCAACCCGCTCTAGGCAGTTGTTGGCGATTTCGCGCCCCTTGTCGATGGATTGGCCTTCCGAGCCAAACACGGCCGGTATCATGACATTTTCGACGAGACTGAGAGACGGCAATATCCGCACGAGCTGAAAGGTGCGCGACACACCGATCCTCGCGACCTGATCCGCTCGCTTGCCGGTGAGTTTCTGATCGTGAAGATAAATCTCGCCTGCGGTGATCGGAAGGGCACGGGAGATCAGGTTGATCAGGGTTGTCTTGCCGGATCCGTTTGGTCCGAGAAGCCCAAGGATCTCGCCTTCGGCCACATCGAAGGTGACATGGTTGACGGCAATCAGACCACCGAAGCTCTTTGTTGCATCTTCAATGCGAAGCAATGTCATGATGCTTTTCCCCTTCTCCGGTTCAGCAGCTGATCAATACCGGCAAGCACTCCGTTGGGCAGAATGAAGACAACGGAAATGAACAGCAGACCCAGAATGATCGGATAGGTGTTCGGGAACTCTGCCGACAGCCATTCAAACATAAGGAACAGGGGAACAGCACCAAGAGCCGGGCCCCAGAGCCGGTTGGCTCCTCCCAATAGGGCCATGATGACAGTCAGGAAACTGATCGTCGGGTTGAAGGCGATCAAGGGCTCGACATAGACCCAGCGCGGGCTGGCAATGGCCCCGACAAGCGTCAGGATCGTTGCCGAGAGAACAAAGGCAATCAGTTTTGATCGCGCCAGATTGATGCCCGAGTGGGTTGCGACGACTTCATCGTCACCAATCACGCGAAGGGCTAGACCGAGGCGGCTCTTGTTGATCCAAGCCGTCAGTCCGATGGTGATGGCCGCCAAGGCAAGCATCTGCCAATAGATGTCTCGCGCCGTGATGTCGAGGAGGATGTATCGACCCAGCGTGCCCGTGACGTTGACTTCGAACCACGTGATCAACTGGCGCACCAGCTCGGCAAGGCCGAACGTGAAGATGACGAAATAGACCCCCGCCAGCCGTAAGGTCGACAGGCCGACCACGAGCGCCATGGCGGCACCAATGGCCGCGGCGATTGGCAGGATCAGAATATAGGGCAGGCTCTCATTGAGCACGGCGACGGTGTAGACGCCAACGCCGTAGAAAGCGACGGTTGCCAGCGATACATAGCGCGCGTGACCCGAAAAGAGAGCCCAGCCACTCGCCAGCGTGACATAGGTTACGGCTCCGATCAGCAGCCCGAGGCCATAGTCGGATACGCCCAACGGCGCAAAGGCAAGGCCAGCGAACGCCAGAATTGGAAGGATAAACTGCATCTTACGCTTTCCCGAACAGGCCTTGCGGGCGCCACAACAAAACGATCAGAAAAATTGCGAAGGTTGCAGCTAACGTTAGACCGGGGTCTATCGCGGTCGAGACGAATGTCTCGACAATTCCAAGCGCGAACCCTGCAATCAGGGCGCCTGCGACATTGCCAATGCCGCCCATGATGACGATCACGAGCGCCTTCATCGTGAAGACGACGCCTTCGGTCGCAGAAAAGGTCTGATACATCGAGATGGAGGCCCCGCCGATGGTTGCCATCGCGGTGCCGAGCGCGAAGCCCTGTCTTGCGGCTTTGTTGACGTCGATGCCGACGAGCGGAGCCGAGGCGCTTGATTGCGAAACCGCGCGCAAGGTCAGGCCCCAGCGCGTGCGGTTGAGGGCAAACAGCAGGGTGGAGCCTGCGACTAGACAGATCGCCAGAGCCAGCAGCCGATTGGCAGCAACGGGCACGCCAAGGATATCAATCCCCATGTCGAGATAGGAAATGGAGGTGAAGTTCGGGCCAAAGACAACGAGCAGGAGGCCCTGAATGAGGAACAACAGGCCGAAGGTGGCGAGAATGGAGTCTACTTCCAGCCTGCCCCTCGGTCCCGAGCGTGCGATCAGTGGCCCCACCATGAGCGTGTAGATCAGCCAGCCCAGCCCGTATCCCGCGGGTCCCATCAGCAGGATCGAGACGAGCGGCGACAGCGAGAACAGCTGAAACAGCGTCACGAGAAGAAAGGCAGCAATCAGGGTGAGCTCGCCATAAGCGAGGTTCATCACGCGACAAATGCCATATTGCAGGGTCAGGCCAAGGGCGAGCAGGGCATAGGTCGAGCCCAGAACCAACCCGAGGATCAGCGTCGTTAGAAGCATCGGTATCGTCTATGTTTTGGGGTAGGGGCGCGGGCCATCAGTCTCGTGCCCGCGCCAAATCAGTTGGCCAAAAGCTTACCATTCAGGTTTGGGGATGACCGGAGCGGACGCGCCATCCTTGTCGGCTGGCTGGATCGCCTTGAAGGCGCCTCCCTGCCACTGACCAACAAACCACAGATCCCTGAGCTGATTGTCTTCAAGCTTGACGTTGCCGATCACGGTGTCGAACGTGCCGGTCGAGAGCTCCTTTGCCAGCGCAGCATGATCGACGCCAACCTTTGCGATGGCCTGTTCGAGCATTTCGAGGGATGCATAGGTGATGGCGCTGGCCCAGCTGTCAGGGGCCTTGCCGACAAATTCTGTGTGTCGCGCAAAATAGTCCTGTATCGCAGCACTGTCCGCATTCACGCCGCCGATTGCCATCACGCCTTCTGCCTTGCCGTTGGCGACGCCCGGGAAAATCGGGAACGCACCGCCGACAGAGATGTAGAACACCTTCGGATTATAGCCGATGGACTGAGCCGTTTTGGTCATCCCGAACGAGCCGGGCGGATAGGAAAAAGCGACGAAGCTGTCGGCTTCCGATCCCTTGACCTCGCTCATGATCGCAGCGAAATCCGAGGTGCCCAAAGGATAGCTCTTGTCATAAACAAGCTCAAATCCGGCTTCCTCAAAGGCAGGGCGAGCGCCCTTGATCAAGTCGATCCCGAACCCGTCGGCGACAGAAACAACAGCCACCTTGCTGTTGATTTTTCCTGCGTCGCGCGCTGCTTTCAGAACCTCGACCAATCCGTTGGCATAGTCATGGCCTCCACCGAGCATCCAATAGCTGCGATTCCAGCGCTTGGCAAAGTCGGGTGCCTTGTCCGTGACGGCGGTCACGGCCAGCTGGGGGTAGCCATAACGGGCCATGAGCGGCGCGATGGCGAGGTTGGCACCCGTTCCCCACGGCGGCAGGATCAGGTCCACCTTGTCCTGACTGGCGAGACGTTCGATCGAGCGCACCAGATCCTCGTTGGACGACCGGCTGTCATATTCGATGACTTCGACCTTCTTCTTCGAGCCATCCGGCATTGTCAAACCACCCGCATCGCTGACGGATTTGAGCCAGAGTTCATAGTTGGGAATGGTGGTGATACCGGCACCGGTGGCGTTTGGTCCGGTTCTTGACACGGCATAGCCGATCTTGATGGTGCCATCTTCGGCAAATGCAATGCTTCCCGATAGCATGGATGATGCCATGGCGGCACAGCCCAGTGCCGCGACGAGCGCGCGCTTGGTAATTTTTGACATGTGTTCCTCCCTCAAGGCACCTCTCCCTAGGTGCCAAAACGATCAAGTTTTCTCGCGACGGTTACGCGTATTTACTGATCTCATTGATCCTAATTTGAATGATCACCGTCTTGAAATGCACTTATGTGTCTAAGATTTGCACTTTTGCTTGATTTTTGTGCGAATATGAGGTGCGATTGTACTCATGGTGACATCGCAACCCTTTCCTGTATTGAATCGGCGACCACTGAGAGTTCAGCGCATAACCAGTCCTTTGACGCGGGTAGGTTATGGGCTTGCAGCTGAATGCGCACATCTCATCGTCGTGCTGGCCGGGCGAGTGGGGTACCGGGCTTCCAAATCAAACGAGACCAAATTTCTTGATGGCCCAAGGCTTGTCTGGCTCCGGGACGGCGATTGCGGCGAGATCATTGCAGAAGGGGGAACACGGGCGGCCATCCTGTCATTCCCGAACGTGGTTCTGGCAGGGGCCCTGTCCGGCACACCGCTTGGTGATCAGATGCGGCGAACGCTGCAGCAGCAGCTTTTTCTGTCGCTTGAAAGTCCTTCGAAGTTCAGCACACTCGTGGAGGGCTTGGAGGAGGAACGGCGAAACCGGAAAGCGGGGTCGGATATTGCCGAGCTGCACTATGTTTCCCTGATCCTTGTCGAAGTGTGGCGCTTGGCACGCTCTGACCTCAAGACCCACGGTCGTGCGCCTCAGGGGCTTGCGGAACGTTTCCTGCTGATGGCGGGGCAACATTTGCGAGAGCATGTGAAGATTGAGGATTATGCAAAGGCTTTGGGGGTCAGTCGAGACAGGTTGGGCACGGCTGTCAGGCGATCAACGGGTCAGTCCCCCCAGCAATATCTGCAACATTTGCTGATGAAAGAGGCTGCCGAGTTGCTCGCGAGCACAGGCATGCCAATCAGTCAGGTGGCCTTTCGGTTGGGATTTTCCGATCCGGCCTATTTCACGCGGTTTTTCATTCGCATGAGCAATGTTTCTCCCGTGCAATTTCGCAAGCACGCCAAGCAGAAGCAGGCCAATGGCGATGATTCCTATGCTGCCTGGCCCTGATGCTCATCCTTTTGATCAGCGGTATCCTGTCTGCTATTTATCGCTTACCACGATTGTGCGCATTCGACAGCTTGTCGAGGGGGGCTGTTTGGCCTAGAGATCTTAGAGCGTTGTTTGAACAGGAGAAGGCAAGATGGCTCCGCGACCCGGATTTGACGAGTGGGTTCTTCAGTGCGCCGAGGCGGTCGCCATGCGCAGCCGGGATCCGTCCACCAAGGTCGGCTGCGTCATCGTGCGGCCGGACAAGAGCTTTGCCGCGGTTGGCTACAATGGCTTTCCCCGTTCGATGGAAGACCGGCAGGAATGGTGGGACATCCGCGAGGAGAAATATGACCGCGTCGTTCATGCGGAAATGAATGCTCTGGCGGCCATGAAGGAACCTGCCAAGGGATGCATCGTCTATGTCACCCATCCGCCCTGCAAGGAATGCACGAAGTTTCTTGCTGCCCATCAGGTGGGCAAGGTCGTCTGGCGGCATCACGACGGCATTCAGGGGCGCTTTGACACAACACGTTCAGAGCAGATCCTCACCGATTGCGGGATCGCGTTCACGGTGGTTGGTGCCCCTGTCGCCTGATGCCTTTTCGGTCTGGTTTTGATGATCGGAGAAGCCGGATGCGGTGGGCGTTTCGCACGACCCGTTTGCTGTTTTTGACTCGATTGCTCAAATTTCGGGCGTTGTTTTTTGTGAAAATACACCCATGTGGTGTGGTGCCAATGAGTGCATTTATTTTATGCAGTCCATGTATTTCTTTTGAAATCTCTTGATTTTGCTCCAATTTGCAGGCATCTAAGTGCTAAGCGTTTCTGCCATCATTGGCTATTGACCTACCGGCTGAGCCGGTTAGCTTGATTCTCCCCTGATTTCGCGAACGTTCTGATGGTGTGCATGTTGCGCACTGAGGCCCACTCGCTCGAATGATCTGGCGGGTGTTAAGTTAAAAAGAGGTACTGCCATGACTGTTGGCACCGTAAAATTCTTCAATTCCACCAAAGGCTACGGCTTTATTGCTCCTGACGATGGCGGCAAAGATGCGTTCGTTCACATCTCTGCTGTAGAGCGCGCTGGTCTCAGCGGTCTCGATGAAGGCCAGAAAGTTTCTTTCGAGCTCGAAGCTGGCCGTAACGGCAAAGTTGCTGCTGTCAATCTTCAGCTGGTCGACTAATAAAGCCTAGGAGTCGCCCCGCGCGGGTGGCTTTGTTGCCCTTGGAAGGGCCTTGCCCGGTTCGGGGTTCAGGGTTTTGCACAGATTGCTGCGACTTGTCGCGCCCTCTGGGAATGAGATCTGGACTGACCGTCGGGAAAGGATTGTGAGGCCTGATATTGAAGTTCGGGTGTCTTGTGGTCGCGCGCCGCAGGATACGGAACGGGAGTTCCTTCGGGAGTGACCGGACTGTCAGCCCGATTTCAAGGGTCAGGAGGCTTGGCTCCTCCTCGTCCGGCCTTCACATCGTTTCAAGAATATCTTCTCGCGACTTCCGTTCAGACCAGTTGCGCGAAGTTTCACCCCATGCCGTTAGGGCCAATCTTTGGTGATTTGGGGTGGGGGCTGATGGATCACCTTGTTCCACAGTGGCTGTCATCGACGGGATTTTCCCGCAAGCATGGCCCGCCGCGAACCTTTTTTCCCGAATTTTGAAAATTTTTCTCCGCAAGCCTTGAGCATCTCTATGGCTATAGGCCGTGAGATCAGGTGGTGCCGGTGAAGACGCGGTCGCGCGTGCGGGCGATGTGGGTGATCATGGCGGAGCGGGCGCCTTCTGAGTCTCTGTTTCGGATGGCGGTCAGAATGGCGCGATGCTCGGTCTGCAGGATCATGCCGCGTTCTTCCGAATATTTGATGGTCAGCTCCCGAGCGAATCGCATCCCCTTGAGAAACTCGCTGCGCGATGCCTCGATCGTAGCCTGCAGAAACTTGTTGCGCGCGGCTTCTGCCACGGCGAAGTGGAAGGCCAGATCCTCTTCGACGGCCCGTTGCTGACGGGCGAAAGCGGCATCGATGGCATCAAGGGCTGCTTCAAGCTTCTGCAGATCGCTGTTGTTGTGACGCTGGGCGGCGAACGCCGCCGTTTCGCCTTCTATAACCTGACGAAATTCGAAAAACATTTGCAGTTCGGCAATGCTGCTCACCGGTGTCAGAGTGAAGACATCGCGGTTGGGTCGTTTCAGCAGGAGGCTGCCTCGACCCTGATGAGAGGCGATGATGCCGTCGATCTTCAGTCGCTCAAGTGCTTCGCGCACGACGGTTCGCGAGACAGAAAAGAGCTCGCAGAATCGCGCTTCGGTGGGGAGCTTGTCTCCCACCGCTAGGTTTGTATCAAGGATCAGCCGTATGATCTGCTCGTAAAGCTGATGACTCAGTTTGCGTCCCTGTTTCATGTCCGGCGCTTCTGAGGATGCGCTTTCTTTAGCCATGGGGGTCTGTCGACTCGCTTTCTGATACCTAATTTCAATCTTTATAGAGCGCAGGTTGGTGTTGCGCCAACCACAATCCTCAAATTTTTTGGGTGTCGAATTACAACTAACGGGTTGTATTTGTTGGTCTCCTGCTGAGAACAGGATCTGCATCAACGCCCTATTTGTATTATTTGTATTTTGTTTTCCCGATAAGTGCGATAATTTATTTTTTAAAGTTACAAGTAGGAGGTCTCGTGCTCTCTGTTTCGAGTGAAAGCGCCGAAAGCACTGCAGAGGAGAACTCGGATAGCGCGATCTCCTGGATTCGGCTTTCTGCTATTGAGTTGCCTCTTGCCCATACGGTGAGTGACGCAAAAGTCCTGACCGGACGACAGTTGCCGTTGACCAGTGTGTCGATGCTGTGTGCGGAGGTGCAGACCAGAGACGGGCACGAGGGATTTGGATACGGCTATACCTTGCGAACAGGTGGCTCGGCTCTGTTTGCTATGGCCTCGGATCTCGCACCGCTGCTCATTGGCGAGGATGCCAATGATATTGCGCGGTTGTGGGACAAGCTGAGTTGGGCGGCGATTTCGGTTGGACGCAGTGGAGTTTCCCCGCAGGCGACCGGTGCGCTGGATACAGCCCTTTGGGACTGGAAATCCAAGCGCGCCGGTCTGTCGTTGGCCAAGTTTCTGGGTTGTCATCGCGATAGCCTGCGCTGCTACAACACGTCGGGGGGATATCTGCAGGCCCCTATGGAAGAACTTCTCGACAATATGGCCAAGGCCAAGGACGCCGGGATTGGCGGCCTGAAAATGAAGGTCGGACAGCCGGATGCGAGCCTTGATATCAAGCGGGTGGAAGCGGCGCGGACGCGGCTTGGCGATGATTTCCCCTTGATGGTCGATGTCAATCAGCAGTGGGACCGCCCGACGGCAAAACGGGTGGGGGCGGCGCTTGATGCCTTCAATCTGACGTTTCTGGAAGAGCCGCTTGCCTCGGATGATGCCGAGGGACATGCGATGCTTGCCCGAACTCTCAAGACCCCCATCGCCACCGGCGAGATGCTGACAAGTGTGGCCGAGCATATGCGGCTGATCGAGCTAAGAGCCGTTGACTATCTGCAACCGGATGCGCCGCGGATCGGTGGAATCACGCCATTCCTGAAGCTGATGGCGATTGCCGATCAGTTCGGACTACAGATCACGCCGCACTTTGTTATGGAAATCCATGTGCATCTGATGGCGGCTTATCCGCGTGAACCATGGGTCGAGCATTTCGAATGGTTCGAGCTGCTTTTCAACGAGCGGCTCGAGATCCGGAATGGGCGTATGATGGTACCGACGCGGCCGGGTCTTGGGGTATCGCTCAATGAGCGCGCCGCTGGATGGACGCAGCAACAAGCCGAATTTGGCAAGAAGGCCTGAAGAGCGGCGAGCCGATGCCCCCCCGATGCCCCTTGGGGAGGGAATCATTTGACGCGGTAGGCCATGCCGATGGAGGCTGGTGCGACGGGCTCGAAACCGAACTGGGCGTAAAGCTTGTCCGCAGGCAGATCGGCGACGAGCGAGACATAGGCCTTCGAGCCGAGCTCGGAATTCACATAATCCATCAGTTCGGCCATGATGGCCTTGCCAAGACCCTGACCCTGATGGGCGGGATCGACCGCGATGTCGGCAATGACAAAGACGCAACCGCCATCGCCGACCAGTCTGCCCATGCCAACAACATCCTCCCCATAGCGAATCATGACGGCCATGACGGTTCCTTTAAGACCCTTTCTAGCAGCCTCTTCGGAATAGACGGTCAGACCGGTGATGCGTCTGAGGCGCAGGAAGTCCTCAAGCGGTGGCGTCTGCCTGAGGATGTCATAGTCTGATCTCATCATGATTGTTCCTTGCTGAATTCTTCGGATGCCCATTTTTCTCTCATAAATTTGCCACACCGTCCTTCTAAATCGGGAGCAATTCACAAGGTCATCCCTGATGCCCAAGAGCTATGGGTACTCGGACAAGACGCATTGGAAATGGCCCTTTCGGGGGTCATGAAGGAACGAGAATGATCCGCTTCAGACAGTCACATGAATATGGTCGCCGTGGTGGCGTTGCCGCCATTGGCCTTCTCTTGCTCATCGGTGTTGGCCATCCGGCGAACGCTCAGGAAGCTCTGGTGGATCATCAACCGGCGCTTCAGGCCGATCATGGCGCGATGGATGAGGATTGGCAGAATATCAGCACGCGGGCGTTGCTTGCCGAATTGACGCGCCTTGCCAATGCGCTGGAAGACCAGAAGCGACAGAATGAGATGCTTCAGAGTAGAATGGATAGGGTGACCAAGCGGCTGGATGCGATGCAAAGCGCACTGGAAGCCAAAGGCACCGTCCTGCCGCCGATTGCGAAAGGGACCGGCATGACCGGTCAGGATGTTCCGGCTCTGCCAGCCATGGATCTGTCGGATATGCCTGCTCCGGCCAGCGCCCCGGTGGCCACGGCACCGGTTCCCAAGGTGGATATCCCGAATTCCCGCAAGGTTGAGGGAGACGAGAGTTATTGGCAATGGGTCACCGGCAAGGGCAAGTCTGCGTGGCGCAGCGTGACCGATTGGTAGAGAGGCTTTTTCAGTCTCTCCACCCTGTCTTTCTGGCTGTTGTTTGTCGGCTCAGGTTCTGTTTGCTGCCACCAGACCCATCAGGCGATAGGTGAGATTGGCGGCGGTGAAGTCCCAAGCCCACTGGTCGGCCATGGGGGCCAGTTCAACGACATCGAGGCCGACACAGCGAGCGCTGGTCAGCGCATCCTCGATCAGGCTGAGGGCCTGATAATAGGACAGGCCGCCGGGGACAGGTGTGCCCGTGGCGGGCATGATCGACGGGTCGAGGCCATCGACGTCGAAGGTGATATAGACATCTTCGGGGAAGCCTTCTGGCAGGTCGAACTCTGTGATGTTGCCGGTCACCAGCTTTTCCGCATCGATATACTGGATATGCTCGGCCTTCAGGCGGGCTTCATGCTCCTCGATACAGAGGGCGCGGATGCCAAGCTGCATCAAGGGCAGCTTTTCTTCCACGGCGCAGAGATGCATGACCGATGCGTGGGAGTGCCTGTTTCCCTGATAGGCAACGCGCAGATCCGCGTGAGCGTCGATCTGCAGGATGCCGACCGGTTTCTGCAAGGCATCGACGACCCCCATGATCGCGGCATAGGACAGGCTGTGCTCGCCGCCTAGGGTGACGGGGATGCGGCCTGCTCGCACGCTCTCGGCGGTCTTGCGTCTGAGCTCGTGCATCACTTCTTCGATGGTCTTGGAGCAGTCAATCGGCTCGGACGTAATGATGCCATGCTCCAGCGGGAAGCCCCGACCATCATAGCGTTCCAGCTCCTGACTGGCTTCGAGCAGGGCCGAAGGGCCGGCTGCTGTGCCAGCGCCATAGGAAACGGTCTTTTCCAGCGGGCAGGGAATGACCTCGAACAGGGCCGTATCCGGATTGCTTTCGGTTTCGGTCAGCTCGGAGGTGAGGAAGGCAGGATAGGTGTAATCGGGCATGACAATGTCCTCGTATCGGAGCTTGGGTTACGACAGCCGGTCGCGGAATTCTTCATAAGGGAAGCGGCGAATGACTTCGAGATCATCCGTCTCGGAATCCCAAAGGGCGATGGATGGCAGGCGCACACCGTTGAAGGTGTTGGTCTTGACCATCGAATAGTGGGCCTGATCGAGGAAGGCGATCCGTATCCCGATTTCTGGCGTCTTTGAAAAGCGATAGTCGCCGATGACGTCACCGGCCAGACACGATGGCCCGCCGAGGCGGAAGGAGGCCCCATCCTTCGGCTCGCCCATCAGGGCCGGGCGATAAGGGGCCTCGATCACGTCGGGCATGTGGCAGGTGGCCGAGATATCCATGATTGCCAGATCGATGTCGCCGTTGCGGGCGATGTCGAGTACTTCGCCGACGAGGATGCCCGCATCAAGAGCCACAGCCTCGCCCGGTTCTAGATAGATCTCGATATCGTATTTCGCCTTGATGCCCTTGAGGAAGGCGACCAGTTCCTCGCGCTGATAGTCTGCGCGGGTGATGTGGTGCCCACCGCCGAAATTGAGCCATTTGAGTTTTGGCAGCCAGGGTGCCAGTCGCTCCTCGACCGCCTCGAAGGTGCGTTTGAGGGGGAGAAAATCCTGCTCGCACAACGTATGCATGTGGATGCCGGAGATGGCGTCGATGTCCGCGTCCGTCAGTTGGCTGATCGGGGTGCCGAGCCGGGATCCGGCGGCACAGGGGTCATATTTAGCAATCGAGCCTTCGGAATGCTCGGGGTTGACACGCAGGCCGAAATCGGGCGCGTAGCCCCATTTGCGGGCCGCATCGATGAGTGGGCTGAAGCGGGCGAGCTGGGCCGGGCTGTTGAAGATCAGATGATCGGACAGCTCGAGGATTTCAGGCAGTTCATCAGCCTTGAAACCGGCGGAATAGGTCGCCAGTTCGCCCTTGAATTTTTCGCGCGCGAGCTTTGCTTCCCACAGGCCAGAGGCGCAGGTTCCATCGAGATATTCGCCAACGAGATCGCCGAGCGCCCAGCAGGAGAAGGCCTTCAGCGCCAAGAGCACCTTGACGTCCGCGTCCTTGCCGACCTGAGACAGGATGGAAAGGTTGCGCCGGATCGCTGTCTTGTCGATGACGAAGCAGGGGGAGGGGACGCGATTGAGATCGAATTCCTTGAAGGCT
This sequence comes from uncultured Cohaesibacter sp., assembly GCF_963662805.1. Lineage (NCBI taxonomy): Bacteria > Pseudomonadati > Pseudomonadota > Alphaproteobacteria > Hyphomicrobiales > Cohaesibacteraceae > Cohaesibacter > uncultured Cohaesibacter sp. Next base: position 35,251 of record NZ_OY759872.1, on the reverse strand, counting down.
CCGGCGTCGCCAGCCTGTGTTTCCATGATGGGGGCATCGGTCATTGAAAAAGCTCCGGGACGGGGTCTCGATCAAAAGGGGCAGATCAGATTGCAAAGCCCCCCGAGAAGGAGGGCTTTGGTGTTTGTTCACGATGGCTCTCACGATCCATCCGCCGCGTTTGCAGGGCAAACGCTCGGGCCTAGAAATCCAGCGGCTTGTCGAGGTCATGGACTTCCCAAGGCAGGCCATGTTTGTTGAGCATGTCCATGAAGGGATCCGGATCGAGCTGTTCCATGTTGAAGACACCCTTGCCAGACCATTGGCCCGTCAGCATCAGGGCGGCGCCAATCATGGCCGGAACGCCGGTGGTGTAGGAGACAGCCTGAGAGCCAACCTCGGCGAAGCATTCCTCATGGTCACAGATGTTGTAGACATAGACGGTCTTGGCTTCCCCGTCCTTCTCACCGGTCATGATGTTGCCGATGCAGGTCTTGCCCTTGGTGGTCTTGCCCAGATCACCCGGGTTCGGCAGAACGGCCTTGAGGAACTGCAGCGGAATGATTTCCTTGCCTTCATAGATGACCGGATCAATGCGGGTCATGCCGACATTCTGCAGCACTTCGAGATGCTTGATATAGGCATCGCCAAAAGTCATCCAGAAACGGGCGCGCTTGATTTCCGGCAGATGCTTGACGATGCTTTCCAGCTCTTCGTGATACATCTGGTACATATTCTTCTCGCCAACGGCGGGGAAGTCGAAGGGCTGCTTGTTGGACATGGCCGGGGTGGTGACCCATTCGCCATTCTCCCAGTGATGCACCGGAGCGGTTACTTCGCGGATGTTGATTTCCGGGTTGAAGTTGGTGGCGAAATGCTGGCCATGGTCGCCGCCGTTGCAATCGAGAATGTCGAGATAGTCGATCTTGTCGAGCAGGTGCTTCTTGGCATAGGCGGTGTAGACGTTGGTCACGCCCGGGTCAAAGCCGGAGCCGAGCAGAGCCATCAGGCCTGCTTCCTCGAAGCGCTGCTGATAGGCCCACTGCCAGCTATATTCGAACTTGGCAACGTCGCGCGGCTCATAGTTGGCGGTGTCGAGATAATTGACGCCGGATTTGAGGCAGGCATCCATGATGTGGAGGTCCTGATAGGGCAGGGCCACGTTGACCACCAGCGATACACCGAGCTTGTCGATGAGAGCGGACAGGGCATCCACGTCATCGGCGTCCACTTCGGCGGTGTTGATGGTGACGCCGAAGCGTTCCTTCACGGAGGCAGCAATCTCGTCGCATTTGAATATGCGCCGGGATGCCAGCGTGATTTCGCCGAAGACGTCGGTGAGCTGGGCCATCTTGTGAACGACCACCGAGCCGACGCCACCTGCGCCGATAACCAGAATCTTGTTCATATTGCAATGTCCTTTATTCAAAAGGGCCGCGCGGTCCGTGCGGGCTTCAAAGGCGTAACTCGTCAACCGGTGTCATGGTTGCAAACTACGCGTGAAAAATGGGTCGAATGGTTCAGACGGTTCGGTTGCAAAGCCTGCACGTCCGGTCCACCCGTGTCTAGTGTTCGAAATAGGTATAGCCGTTGAGGCTTTCCTTGAAGGCGGTCATCAGGGTCTTGCGTTCCTTGACCGAAAGCGATTTTTTCGTAACGGCTTCTTCCACCATCTTCTTGAAGGAGTTGGAGAGCGCTAGCGGATCATATTCCACATAGCTCAGCACTTCAGAGATGGTGTCGCCCTCGACCTCGTGGATGAGGCTGAATTCGCCGTCATCGTCGATCTCGATGGTTGCCACGTTGGTGTCGCCGAACAGGTTATGCAAATCGCCCAGCGTTTCCTGATAGGCACCAACGAAGAAGACGGCGAGATAATATTGCTCCTCGTCTGCCAGCTCGTGGACCGGGAGGGACGCAGAAATGCCGTCGGCCAGCACGAATTTGTCAACCTTGCCATCGCTGTCGCAGGTGATGTCGCTGAGGATCGCCCGACGGGTCGGAACCTCGTTCAGCCGCTGGATCGGGATGATCGGGTGCAGCTGATCGATGGCCCAGACATCGGGGAGCGACTGGAACAGCGAAAAGTTGGCGTGATAGATGTCGGCGGTGGATTCCAGAGCTGACAGCACGTCATCGGAAATCCACTCGTCGGTGTTGGCCACTTCGCGCATTCTGGCGATCAGATGCAGGTAGAGCTTCTCGGCCTTGGCGAGATCGCGCAGGCCGCATTCACCACGTCCGAAATTGCGCCGCACCTCGTCGCGGTAGAAGGTGACGTCGTTGAGGCACTCCTGCAGCCGCGATGGAGTGAGGTAGGTCTCCACGTCGCGCATGTCACGCAGGGAGCGGGCGTCTTCGTCGGTGACCTCCACATCCTCGTCTTCGTCATATTCGGTGACGTCGAGAATGTTGAACAGGAGCATGGAGCTGTAGGCGACGGTTGCGCGGCCGCTCTCTGTGACGATGATCGGGTGTTTCTCGCCTGCGTCATCCATGGTGTTCCGCACCGCTTCAACGATGTTGTAGCAATATTCGTCGGTGGTGTAGTTGATGGAGTTCTCAGTCGACTTGTGCTCGCCGGTATAGTCAATGCCAAGGCCGCCGCCCAGATCGATATAGTTGAGCGGGGCGCCTTCCTTGCGCAATTCGACGAAGAAGCGGCAGGCTTCGGCGGTCGAACGGCGCACGTCGAGAATATCGGGGACCTGACTGCCAAGGTGGAAATGCTGCAGCTGTAGGCAGTCGAGATAGCCCTCTTCCTTGAGGCGTTCGATGACGCGCACCACGTCGGTGGCGCTGAGGCCAAAGGCCGAGCGGTCGCCGGACGAGGAAGCCCAGTTGCCGGTGATGCGGTTGTTGAGCTTGATGCGAATGCCAAGGGCTGGACGGATGTTCAGCTTCTTGGACGCAGCCAGCACCAGCTCCAGCTCGTAATAGCTTTCGAGCACGATGATGGTGTTGAAGCCCAATTTGCGCGACAGCATTGCAAGGTTGATGAACTCGCTGTCCTTGATGCCGTTGCAGATCAACAGGGATTCGGAAGGCAGGCGATGGCCAAGCGCGATGATCAGCTCCGGCTTGGAGCCGACCTCGAGGCCGAACTTATGTGGTGCGCCATACTCAACGATCTTCTCGATCACATGGGCCTGCTGGTTGACCTTGACCGGGAAAACGCCGCGATAGTCCGCCTTGTAGTCCAGCTCCTTGATTGCGGTCTTGAAGCTGACATTAATACGGTCGATCTGGTTCTTCAGGCTGTTGGCGACCCTGAGCAGGATAGGCGCGGCGATGCCTCGCTCTTCCAGCGAATGCAGGATCGAGGTCAGGTCGGTTGTGGTGGCACCCTTCTTGTGCTGGGTGATGAGACCGATATTGCCATTGTCAAGGACTTCGAACCGTCCTTCGCCCCAGCGCTCAATTCCGTAGATCGCTCCGGGGGCATCTTCTTCGATGATGCTCACACGCATTTCCTCTCGTCAATTCGGCCCCAGCATGGCCAGTTCAATCGGGCGCCTGCCGCACCCCCGTTTAAAGTTGTGCATATGGCTGAATGGGCCAGCTGTTGCAAGGGAAAACTCGCTCGATAACACAATTGAGAACCGTGTTTTTCCCTGCGCGGCAATATTGTGGTTGTGCCCGTCAGCCGAACTCTGTTCAGCGGCCATAAAGTTGGCTATTTTCTTTTGATCATCACTAAACTGTTTCGAAAATTACATTCGAAAATCACAACAAGATTAAGACAGGTCACCGGAGGTTCTCAATGGGCTATTTGAAGCAATTCCCGAGCAAGGATGGATATTTTGGCGATTTTGGCGGGTCATTCCTGCCTCCAGAGCTCGAGCCGCATTTCAAGGAAATCGGCGAGGCCTATGAGCGTCTCGCGGTGGATGCCTCTTATATCAACGAATTGCGGTATATTCGTGAGCATTTTCAGGGCCGCCCGACCCCGGTTCAACATGCCAAGAATATTTCGGAAAAACTGGGCGGTGCCCAGATCTATCTCAAGCGCGAAGATCTCAACCACACCGGGGCGCACAAGCTGAACCACTGCATGGGCGAGGCGCTTCTGGCCAAATTCATGGGCAAGAAAAAGCTCATCGCCGAAACCGGTGCCGGTCAGCATGGTGTCGCACTGGCGACCGCTGCGGCCTATTTCGGCATGGAATGCGAGATCCACATGGGTGAAGTGGATATCGAAAAGGAACATCCCAACGTGATCCGGATGAAGCTGCTTGGCGCTGAAGTGGTGCCAGTGAGCTTTGGTGCCAGGACCCTGAAGGAAGCCGTGGACAGTGCCTTCATGTCCTATCTGGGACAGGCCGATACTGCGATCTATGCCATCGGCTCCGTTGTTGGTCCGCATCCCTTCCCCAAAATGGTGCGTGATTTCCAGTCGGTCGTCGGTTTTGAGGCGCGTGACCAGTTCACGGCCATGACGGGCAATGATCCCGACCATGTGGTCGCCTGCGTCGGTGGCGGCTCGAACGCGATGGGGATCTTCTCCGGCTTCCTCGACAATGACGCAGTCAAACTGCATGGGGTCGAGCCGCATGGCACCGGCACCGAGCTTGGCAAACATGCCGCGACCATCACCTATGGCAAGCCGGGCATGATCCATGGCTTTAAATGCCTGCTGCTCGCTGACGAGGAAGGCAACCCGGCTCCGGTGCATTCGATCGCGTCCGGTCTCGATTATCCCGGTGTTGGTCCCGAGCATTCCTATCTCTCCATGATCGGCAAGGTGTCTTATGGCTCGGCGAGCGATCAGGAAACCCTTGACGCCTTCTTTGCTCTCAGCAAATACGAAGGCATCATTCCTGCGCTCGAAAGCTCCCATGCCGTCGCCTATGCCATGAAAATGGCCAAGGATCATCCGGGTGAGAGCATTCTGGTCAATCTGTCCGGCCGTGGTGACAAGGACATCGACTATGTCACCGAGAAGTTCGGCTATGGCGAGGACTACCATCTCTGATCGGACGAGATGCCATTGCCGCATACCACTCCATGACGACAGCGGCCCTGTGGCCGCTGTCTGTTTTGGGTGGCCTTTTGATCACGTTCTTTTCATTTTGTGCGTATAGGGCGTGAATTTTGAAAGAAATGGTATTGTCAGCGCTTCGTCCGATGGTTTAAACAAGGGTCGACCTCAGGCAGTGGTCCGCCCCGGGCGCGACAGATGCCTTCCGACCATCGGTTTTCTCAACCGATCTGAATTTCCCTCAAAGGATTTACCATGCCAGATTATCGTTCCAAGACTTCGACCCATGGCCGCAACATGGCGGGCGCCCGCGCTCTATGGCGCGCAACCGGCGTTGGCAACAAGGATTTTGGCAAGCCGATTATTGCGGTGGTGAACTCCTTTACCCAGTTCGTGCCGGGCCATGTGCATCTCAAAGATCTGGGTCAGATGGTTGCCCGTGAGATTGAGGCTGCCGGTGGTATCGCCAAGGAATTCAACACCATTGCCGTTGATGACGGCATCGCCATGGGTCACGACGGGATGCTCTATTCATTGCCGTCGCGCGAGATCATCGCTGACTCAGTCGAATATATGGCCAATGCCCATTGCGCCGATGCGCTTGTCTGCATTTCCAACTGTGACAAGATCACGCCGGGCATGATGATGGCTGCCATGCGCCTTAACATTCCTGCCGTTTTCGTCTCTGGCGGACCGATGGAAGCGGGCCGGGCCGAGGGCATCAATCACGGACTTGATCTCGTTGATGCCATCGTCATGGGGACCGACCCGCAGGTCTCCGACGAAATGGTGCAGAAGGTCGAAGAGGCTGCCTGCCCGACTTGCGGGTCCTGCTCGGGCATGTTTACGGCCAACTCGATGAACTGCCTTGCCGAGGCGCTGGGCTTCGCACTTCCGGGCAACGGCACCATCGTTGCAACTCATGCGGATCGCAAGGCGCTGTTCCTTGAAGCAGCGCGCAAGTCGGTCGAGCTGTGCAAACGCTATTATATTGAAGAAGACGACAGCGTGCTGCCGCGCAACATCGCGACGTTCAAGGCGTTCGAGAATGCCATGACGCTCGATATCGCGATGGGCGGGTCGACCAACACGGTTCTGCACCTTCTGGCCATTGCGCTGGAAGGCGAGGTGAACTTCACCATGTCCGATATTGACCGGCTTTCCCGTCAGGTGCCCTCGATTTGCAAACTGGCTCCGATGACCCAGAAATATCATATCGAGAATTGCCATCAGGCAGGCGGCATCTTTGGTATTCTGGGAGAGCTTGACCGGGCCGGGCTGATCCATCGCGATTGCGGCACGGTGCATCTACCGACCCTCGGCGAGGCCATCGATACCTACGATATCATGCGCAATCCGTCCAAGGAGGTCGAGGATCTCTACAAGGCGGCACCGGGCGGGGTTCGCAGCACCGAGGCCTTCTCACAGGCCAAGCGCTTTGCCGATCTCGACAAGAACCGCGAAGACGGCTGCATTCGCGACAAGGCCCATGCCTACAGTCAGGACGGCGGGCTGGCCGTGCTGTTCGGCAATATCGCGCTTGATGGCTGCATCGTGAAGACCGCTGGCGTGGACGAAAGCATTCTTACCTTCAAGGGGCCGGCGCGTATCTTTGAAAGTCAGGATGCAGCCGTGAAAGCGATCACCACCAATAAGGTCGCCTCCGGCGATGTGGTCATCATCCGTTACGAAGGTCCGCGTGGTGGGCCGGGTATGCAGGAAATGCTCTATCCGACCTCCTATCTGAAAGCCATGGGGCTCGGTAAGGAATGCGCTCTGATCACTGACGGGCGCTTCTCGGGTGGCACGTCGGGCCTGTCCATCGGCCACGTCTCTCCCGAGGCGGCTTCCGGTGGGGCCATTGCCCTCATCGAGGAAGGTGATGTCATCGAGATCGACATTCCGAACCGGACCATCAATGTGGCGGTCAGCGATGGAGACCTCGAGGCACGTCGCTCTGCTATGGCTGCCAAGGGTGAGGCTGGGTGGAAACCGGCTGAAAAGCGCGAGCGCATCATTTCGCGTTCGCTCGAAGCCTATGGTTTGATGGCAACCTCCGCGGACAAAGGCGCGGTTCGCGACCTCTCAGGCCTCAAGCGCATCGAAGGTTAAAATGTCGCTGATGGCCCAATAGCCGCTCAAAGCCTTGTCAAACCTGTACAAATACCCGTTGTCACGGCAACGGGTATTTTTTATTGCTTGAACAGCAAGAATAAATTTGAACAAATTGGGCATATGATTTGTTACAATCTTTCCGTTATCGTTCCGCGATGGGTCAACTCGACCAACCGTCATGAGGCCGAGACACGGGCAGGAGAGAAAAGCATATGAAAAAGAATTTATTGATATCCTCGATCATTGTCGGGTTCACCATGACGAGCATGACCAGTCAGGTGCGTGCTGACGGGGGAGAATTTGTTGCTGGCGCGCTGATTGGCGGTGCTGTCGGGTTCATCGCAGGTAGTGCGAACAAGAAACATCATAAGCGCCCGGCTCCGCGACGCACCTATTCAGTCAGTCCGGCCCAGCGCGAAAACAACCGTGAAATTCAAGACCGGCTCAACTATCTCGGCTTCAATGCCGGTGTGCCAGATGGGGTTCTGGGGCGCCGTTCGAAGGATGCGATTGCGGCATTTCAGGCTGAGGCGGGGTTTGTGCCAAATGGCTACCTGTCACCGGAACAAACAGGCGTGCTGTTCTCTGCTGCTTTTGAGAATCAGCATTTCGGCATGACCAGTGGTCCGGGCGATATGTCGGATCAGAATGCAGGCAAACAGAATTTCCCTGACGCCGGCGATGTTCAGGAAGCCTCCGTCGATCAATCCATCGATACCATGGTCGATGATGGAACAGATGCCGAGCCACTGTCGGCTGCCAATACGTCGCTTGAATTCGTCAATGGTGCTCCGGGCTTCTTCGGCATCCAGCTTGGCCAGAGTTATCAGTCGGCCAAGGACCTGCTTGCCCAGAATGGCTTCAATCTCTGCTCGGGCGAGGGGGAATTCATCACCTGCACCAGCGATGACAATGGCGTCTCGAAACGCTTCAAGCTGGCTCGCGGCATGGGTGTCGAAAGCCAGCCGATCTACATGATGGATCTGGAAACCAAACTGGCCGTGGAAGTTGATCAGACGGTGATCGAGGACAAGCTTGCCGAGAGCTATCCGGAGCTGACTGCTGCCCCGAACAAGGTGATCAGCAACAATGCCAGCTGCGCCATGGAAATGGCCAATATCGACAATGTGATCTCTTTTGAGGAGCGGCTCGAAATCGTTCGCAACCAGACCCAGACGAATTCAGACTGGCTGAAGAGCACGCTCGATACCTGCTCGCTGTTCTACAAGGCTGACGTGTCGCCGAACGGCAACGGCTATACGATCCGTGTGGCCATGTTCAAGGGCTCTTACTTGCAGAACGAGCTTGCCGTGATGGATGGCAAGAAGATCGATAAGGTGAACAGCGCCCTCAAATTCTAGGCAAGTCTGGTGCCGGCCTCAGTCAGGCACCAGAGCTGCCTTCATCAGAAAGCCCGGTCTTCTTGTCGAAGGCCGGGTTTTTTGATGGTCGCAAGGGTCAATCGACCGCGCTGAGGCAGAGGCGGACGAAGGAAAAGTTTGAATCGGTGAAGACCAGATGAGTGTCGCGGCTGGCATAGAGCAGCTTGCCGCCAGCGTGAATGGTGCCGGAGATGGAATAGGTGTGGGCGCGCTTGATGTCGGCACTGTCGTAGGGGATCTGAAAAAGCAGGGGCAGGCTTCTTGCTAGAACGATAGTGCTTTTGGCGAGCGTGACGCCCTGCTCGTTGTCTTCGGAAATGTCGAGAAGCTGCAGCTCCAGCATGGCATTTTTGGGCAGCCGTGCTTCATGGCTCGCATAGACCTCACCGCGCAGGCGAGAGTTCAGGAGGCTTTCGAACAGGTCGTTTTCCGGCTTGCCGCCATAGGGCGAGGGGAAGGGACCAAAGGGAAAGTCGGCTTTCAGCGTTTCCTTGTAGGCGAGGACCATGGATGCCTCCAGAGTGCGTGTCAGTCAGGGTTTCTCTGACACCACTCTGAAAACCGAATGCGGCAGCAATGGTCTCGAAATTTGGGTCATTTCGGGGCGTTTTTGTGACTTACGGGAAATCTCGGCATTGATCCATTGCCTGTTTTTCGGGTTTTATATGTCATAGAAGGTTAGTCTGAGATGATGTCGATCTCAGGTTTAAAATTTATTTTCATTCCAGCCAACAGTAAAAAAAACTGCCATGTTCTCAGAATTAAGCATAGGTGCCTTGGTAGTCGTTGCATTGATCTTTGTACTCGTGTCCAGAGCGGCGCTCTCATTGCGCTACAAAATCGAACGGAACATGAGGCGCAACAAGTTTCCCGACAAGCGTTTTGTAGACTGGTCTTCTGAGATAAAACAGATCAAAGGCGTGGCAGCCAGAGCCGGTGCTGCTCTTGATGCGGACCAGAATACGATTGCTCTCGAAGCGTTTGAAGCTACAAGAGAGCAAATTCTAACACTTCTCAGCAAGAACGAAGCACTTCTCCTTTTCAATATTGCCCCTCTTCTCAAAGCCTCTGTGAATGGCACAAAGAAGGTCGTTCGTGATGGAAAAGTTGCCGATAATTGGCTGCAAAGTCATCGCTTTACCATGGTGTTTAAACTGGGCAAGCTTGAAGCTCTGGCTGAGGTTGCGTTTCTGAATATCCAATATTTGATTCGAAATCAGGCAGCTCTAGCGAAAAGACAGGATGATCTGCAGCGCAAGATGGCAGGATTGCGCGTAGCCCTGTTTAAAGGGAATGCTGCCGTAACTCAGGAGGCTTTTGATGACCTGAAGAAGTCCTTATCGGCATTGAAGAAATGGGCAGACAAGCTCTACGAAAATGACGATGAGGGCAGCAATTGCATCGTTCTTGGTCGAGATGATCAATGGCTGGACAGGATCAAGGCGTTGCTGAAAGACGTCGATACCGTCGTAAGTAGTCTGGGTCAGGGAAAGCGCGACGATGCCTATGAAGCTGCGGTCGCTCTCTACTCGGCTCTGGAGGCAGAAGAGCAGGTCGAGAGGCATTCAGCTCTGGTTACTGTGGCGAGACCAATATATCTGACCAATCATGTGCTGGATATCATTTTGGCCCAAAGCGATGATTTGCCAGAGAAGCTTTCGGACGATCAATGGCTGTGGTTTGCCGAGAACGCCGGTCGTTTGAGTGGCATGGCAGATTTGTTGAGATTCCGGTCTCCCAGGGATGTCATCTTCACTTCAAAGGTCTCAGATTTCGGCACCTGCATGTCATATGGGGCAGATATGATTGTGAAGGCGTGTCGCGCAGGCAAAGAGGACAAACTCAAATCTTCACTCGATCACGTTAGAATAACGCGACGCAACACCATGATGTCTGTGAAGCAAGAAGCCGAAAAAGACGCCAGCCTCCTCCAAATAGATGCCTTACAACAATTGGGTCTCTGAAAACTGGACGGGGTCTGCGCGGCCGGTTCGCTTTCATTGCGGTTTTCCAATTGTTCGGTTGCCGTGACCAATTCTCTCGTTTTCATCAAGGTGATGTCCGGGTTGCGCTCCTTGGTGTAGTCGAGCGTCCATTGGCATCTTAATAGCAACCGCGGGCGACCTTGGAGCAGGGTTTCAGGCCGGAACGGCTTCGTCGCTGTCCCGATCAAGCTCTGGCGTCTGCCTTGTTGGCGTTGCGATGACGCAGAATGAGCGGATGTCCTCGCCCCGGTCCTGTCGGAGCACGCAATCCTCGATCTTTATGTTCTGAAAGCCTGCCGTCTGAAGAAGTTCGGTGACGTAAGAGGGGGAATGGGCAAAGCGGCGGCTTTCTTTCAGCTCGATTGGCTTGTCGCCATGCTCGAGGGTGAACGCCAGATAGCCCTGAGGCTCGAGCGCCTGAGCACACCAGCCCACGATCTGTTCCAGAGCGCCGAGATAGATGAAGACGTCGGCGGCGACGATCAGGTCGTAGCTTGTTTCACTAAGGGCCATATCGCTCAGGTCCTGCTTGTCGAGCAGATCATAGATGCCCTTGGCTTCGGCCACGTCGAGCATGCCGCGTGAGATATCGTACCCCCCAAGCCAATCGCAGGAGCTGCGCAATTGCGCACCCATCAGCCCCGTGCCGCAGCCAAGGTCAAGTGCGTGGCGGGCGCGGGTGAAGCCCGCGCTTTTCAGGGTGCTCATCAAGAGCTCCGGGCCGCGATAGTCGAGCTGCTCGAGAAGCGATGTCTCGAACCGTGGGGCATATTGGTCAAAGAGCGTTTCAACGAAGGCAGATGGCATCGTCTCCGCAACAGGCACATCCCTGAGGAGATCGAGCTTCAGACCTGCGCCGAAGGGATCGCATGGATCGAGAGCCATGGCTTGCCGCCAGGCATCAGTAGCCTTCTCAAGGGCTTCGGTCCGTTCATGATATTCACCCAGCCAGAACCAGCCAGCTGCCCAGTCGGGCGCAATCTCCAACGCGCCTGTAAGAACTTCGATTGCAGCATCGAAATCGCCCGCATGGGCCATCGTCGCCGCAAATTCAGCGCGACGGTCCGCGAGCAGGTTGCCCGAGGGGAATGGTCTTCCAACCATGATCTGTGCTTTCTGGTGAGCCCCGGCTTTGTCTATAATCCGAGTGGCCAGGGAGGCACTGCGCAACAGACGCGCAGCATGCCGCGTGTAATCGCACGCCTTCGACTCTGTCAATATGATTTGATCAGAAGGAGGGCGCTAGACGCTTGTTTAAGCACAGTTTCGTGAGGACCGGGATTGGGGACGCCCCCGGTTTCTCAAAGGTCTATTCCGTCGACTGGACCAGTTCCCGGGTCTTCATGAAGGTGATGTCCGGGTTGCGTTCCTTGGTGTAGTCGAGCTCCCACTGGCTTTTGGCCAGAAACACCGGGCGGCCTTCGCGGTCGTGGACGATGTTGTTGGGATTGGCCGACAGGAAGGTCTTGAGCTTGGCGTCGCTCGCGGCCTTGACCCAGACCGCCATGTTGTAGGTGAGCGGTTCGAAGTCGATGTCGACGCCATATTCGGCCTTGGCGCGGGATTTTAGCACGTCGAGCTGGAGCACGCCGACAAGGCCGATGATCCAGTTCGAGCCGATGTTGGGTTTGAAGACCTGGGTAAGGCCTTCTTCGGCCAGATCTTCCAGAGCGCGGCGGAGCTGCTTGACCTTGGAGGTATCGGGCAGGCGGACGCGGCGCAGGATTTCAGGCGCAAAAGCGGGAAGGCCGGTGAACTGCAGGGTCTCGCCTTCGGTGAAGGTGTCGCCGACGCGGATGGTGCCGTGGTTCGGGATGCCGATGACGTCGCCGGGGCCTGCTTCCTGTGCGATCTCGCGATCCTGCGCAAAGAACATGATCGGGCTGTGCACCATGACGTCCTTGCCGGTGCGGACCTGCCGCAGCTTCATGCCGCGCTTGAAGTCACCAGAGCAGATGCGCATGAAGGCCACGCGGTCGCGGTGGTTGGAATCCATGTTGGCCTGCACCTTGAAGACGAAGCCCGAGACCTTTTTCTCATCCGGCGTCACGACGCGCTCCGTCGTCGGAGAGGGGCGCGGCATCGGGGCGATGTCGGCAATGAGATCAAGGAGGGCGGTGGGGCCGAAATCCTTCAGCGCCGAGCCGAAGATCACCGGCGACATATGGCCTTCGCGGTAGCTTTCAAGGTCGAATTCGGAATAGCCCACGGCAGCGAGTTCGATCATCTCGCGGCATTCTTCGAGCAGTTGCGGGTCGACGATGCCATCGAGCTTTTCATCGCCGATGCCGCTTGTCTCGACGATGGTGTCGAAGGCATCGCCCCTTTTCTTGGCAGTGTAATAATCGCCGTTGGTCAGGTTGAAACAGCCGTGGAAGTTCGAGCCGGAGCCGATGGGCATGACCAGCGGGGAGACATCGAGCGCGAGGGTTTCCTGAATCTCGTCCATTAGCTCGAACGGATCCTTGGCCTCGCGGTCACATTTGTTGACGAGCGTGATGATGGGAATGTCGCGCAGGCGGCAGACCTCGAACAGCTTCAGCGTCTGGGCCTCGATACCCTTGGAGGCGTCGATGACCATGATGGCACTGTCAACGGCGGTTAGCGTACGGTAGGTGTCTTCGGAGAAGTCCTCGTGGCCCGGGGTGTCGAGCAGGTTGAAGATCAGATCCTTGTGCTCGAAGGTCATCACAGAGGAGGTGACCGAGATGCCGCGCTCCTGCTCGATCTTCATCCAGTCCGACTTGGCGCGGCGTTTCTCGCCACGGGCCTTCACCTGTCCGGCCATGCGGATTGCGCCGCCGAAATAGAGCAGCTTTTCGGTGAGGGTGGTCTTACCGGCATCGGGGTGCGAGATGATCGCGAAGGTGCGGCGAATTTCGTGACTTGCTGGCATGGACGTCTTTCTCTTGTCTGCCGTTCCGCACGCCTGATGCAGCAATCCGGTGCTTGACCGGATGCGATCGACGGCGCGGGGGGTGGAATTTTGGCCGGACAATAAGCGAGATCTGTTGCGATTTCCAGAGGAAAGGCGACAGCGCCTCTCCTCAATGTCATTTCCCATGTTCACGAGGCAGCCATGCGTGCTCGCCTTGAAAGCCTCGCCTCTCGGTGCAGGATGTAGAGTGAGGCGAGAATGATCAGGCCCGCGCCGGCAAGGGTGTGCTCGTCCGGCACCTCGGCAAAGAAGATAAAGCCGAAGAGTGCAGCGTAGAGCAGCTTGACGTAGTCGACGCTCTTGACCAGCGCGGCCTCACCCAGACGCATGGCATGAATGGCGATCCATTGGCCGATAGCCGAGAGGATGCCCATGGAGAAAAGGAAGACGGTGTCGGTAAGGTCGGGCTGCTTCCACAAGGGAGCGGAGAGGTCATGGGAGGACTGAAAGAGGGGCCAGAACATCGGCACGAACAGGGGAATGGCGGCCAAGAGGCCGACAAACAGAGCCTGATAGACCAGAAGGGTAGCTGTGCTTTCCGTCTGCGAGAGTTTCCGGACGCTGATGGCCGCCACCGCGCCGCCGAAGGCTGCGGCAAGGGCGACGAGGCTGTAGGGATTTTGCAGGCCACTGGCGTCGGGGCGCACGGCGATCAGCACGCCAATGAAGCCGATCAGGATGGCCCCGAGGCGATGTGGGCCGAGCGGTTCATTCAGGAACAAGGCTGCGAGCAGGGCAACGAAGAAGATGGTCGAAAAGCCTAACGTGGTGGCGTTTGTCAGCGGCAGGCCCTTGACCGCGAGGATGCCGCCGGTCAGCGCCACAAAACTACCCAACAGTCTGGCGCTGTGAAGCAACGGATGCGGGGTCTTGAGACTGTCTGGCAGGGTGCGCAAGAGCGTCGGGAGGGTCGACAGGAAGACCACGATCTGGCGGAACAGGAGGATCTGCAGGAAGTGGTAATCCTTCACCGCGATCTTGGCCATGGTGGCGACGATGGTAAAAATGGCGGTCGCAAAGAGCGCCCACAGGATGGCTTTGACGTTTTTCGACATGGGGAGGAGATCCGGGAACACGCTTGACAGCAACGTACTATGGTACCAAAGTACCAAAATGTAAAGAGTGTAAATGTGTATATTTCATCTTTTGGGTGTGGCGATGCGTCGCTGCAGTCAATTGGTGCAAGGAAAGGCGAGGCAATGGATGAACGAAAGCCGATTGAACGGGTGCAGACCGGAGTGAGGCTGGAAAAACGGGTGCTGAAGGTTCTGAAGGCCGTTGCCGCCCATCATGAGATCGGACTTGGGGATCTCATTGAGGGGATTGTGCTGCATGCCTTTGAAGGTAAGGTGACGTTCGGCGCGGACAGCCTTGCCTTTATCGAGGCGATGCGCAAGGCCTATGGACTTGATCTGACCGCAGCAGACAGCCACAAACTGGTCGAGCAGGACGGATCTCGGTAGTTTCGCGGATGAAATGGCGGAAAATAGCGGTCAAGCGTTTGCATTTCCCGGACAATTGAGTCTCAATGGGCTTGGGGATATGTCCGGGGGGGTGTCCGGCGTGTCTTGCGGTCGGGTGCTTACAGGGGCGTCTGTTTTATCACTGTTGACATATTCTCGCGGGTTTCAACTTGATTTGAACAACCACTAAAGGGTTCGAGATGATGACGGGGTGGATCTCAAACGTTTGGCTGGTTTGCCGTATTTGCGTGATCGGATGGTTGCTGTCGGCTGCTTCTATGGCCTTGGCCGCACCCGAGAAGCGGGTGGCGCTGGTGATCGGCAATTCCGATTATGAGAATGTCACCAAGCTCGGCAATGCCATCGGCGATGCCGAGGCGATTTCGCATAAGCTGGATACGCTAGGATTCACGGTTCAGGTTCTGCGCAATCTCACGAAGTCGGATTTCGACAGCGCTCTTGGGCAGTTTCGCAAGATCTCACAAGGGGCCGACGTGGCGCTTGTCTATTTTGCTGGGCATGGACTGGGGATCGATAAGCGGAACTTCCTGATCCCAACGGATGCGAAGCTCGAGCATGAAGATGACGTCGAGTTCGAGGCGATTTCGCTCGATCTGGTGCTGCGGGCCATTTCCGGCTCCAACTATATGCGTCTGGTCATTCTCGATTCATGCCGCAACAATCCCTTCGTCAATCAAATGTCCCGCAACAATGCGACCCGGTCGATCTCCCGCGGGCTTAGCCTTGTGGAACCCAAACAGGGTGACACGCTGGTCTGGTATGCGGCCAAGGACGGCTCCACGGCGGACGACGGGGACGGCGAGCATAGTCCTTTCACCACGGCGCTGCTGGAGAATCTCGACAAGCCGGGGATGGAAATCGGTATGCTGTTCCGGACCGTCAGGGAGAATGTGCTCAACAACACGGGCAACCGGCAGGAGCCCTATCAATATGGCTCGCGAGGGACGCGGAATTTCTATTTCAGCGGTTCGGAGGGAACTCCCAATCAGGGATCTCCCAGCAGCGACAACATTCAGGTGGCGACCAAATCGCCGATGACACCACTGGAGCCGCAGATTTCGCCCGAGGAGCGCCTGAAGAGAGACGTGAAACGCTTCCTCTTGAGCAACTGGCTGTCTTCGGCCAACAGCTCACCCAACAAGCTCAATGCGATCTATGCCAATCAGGTCTATTTCTTTGGTAACCCGACGCAAAAGAGCAGGCTTGTCAGGGAGAAGGTGAAATATTTCATGCGCTGGCCGATCAGGGACTATCAATTGAACGAGGATCGGCTGACGGTTTATTCGGATGGCCAGCAGATCGATGTCTCGTTCGAATATAGCTATGATTATCAGGGCGATGGTCGGGCCGCTGGTGGGCGCGCCATCGGGGAAATGTCCCTGCGCAAGGTCAACGGGGGCGTTCCTGATCACGCGGGAAGACGGGCGCGTCTTGCAGCGCTACTGACCTTTGAGGTCTCGTCTATCCTGCGGACTTGCTGGCAGAGGGTAGTCTATTCGCTGCCCAGCTCTTCCTGCAGGATTTCGAGCTCCAGCCATTTTTCCTCGGCCTTGGCGAGCAGGTCTTCCTGCGCTTCGAGGGCTTTGGCGGCTTTGTTGAAGGTTTCCGGATCCTTGGTGAAGAGATCGGGGTCCTCAAGACGGGAACGCAGGCGTGCGATCTTGGCCTCGATTTCCTCCATCTTGGCGGGCAGGGTCTCGAGCAGATGCTTGTCCTTGAACGTCAGGGTGCGACGTTGCTTAGCCGAGTTGTCGGCAGCTTCCGTCGGCTCCCGGCTCACTTTGTCTTTGTCTTTCTTCTGTGTCTTGCGTGCTTCGACGCCGGTGCCGCGCTGGGCGACCAGATCGCTGTAGCCACCGGCATATTCTGTCCAGCGGCCATCACCTTCGGCATAGAAGGTAGAGGTGCAGATGCGGTCGAGGAAGTCACGGTCATGGCTGACGAGGAGGACCGTGCCGGTATAGTCGGTGATCATCTCCTGCAACAGGTCGAGAGTTTCAAGATCGAGGTCGTTGGTCGGCTCGTCGAGCACGAGAAAATTCGAGGGCTTGGCAAGGGCACGGGCCAGCATCAGACGGCCGCGCTCACCACCTGACAGGACGGAAATGGGGCTTCTGGCCTGCTCGGGGCGGAAGAGGAAATCCTTCATGTAGCCGACGACGTGTCGAGAGGTCTCGCCAACCTGAACCATGTCGCCGCCATGGGTTGTCAGCGCTTCTTTGAGGGTCCATTCCGGCTTGAGGCTTTCGCGCTTCTGATCAAGGGTGACCATCATCAGGTTGGTGCCCAGCTGCACGGTGCCGCTGTCGGGCTCGAGAGCGCCCGTTAGAAGATTGATCAGGGTGGATTTGCCCGCGCCATTGGGGCCAACGATCCCGACCCTGTCGCCGCGCTGAACCTCGGTCGAAAAATCCCGAATGATGGTTCGATCGCCAAAGGACTTGCTGACATGCTTGGCCTTGATGACCGATTTGCCGGAGGTTTCGCCTTCGGTGGCGTTCATCTTGACGTCGCCCTGCGGTCGGTTCTGGGCCATTTGCTGTTTTTTCGAGCGAAGCTCGCCCAACTCGCCAAGGCGGCGCACGTTGCGCTTCCGGCGGGCGGTGACGCCATAGCGGATCCAGTCTTCTTCGGCGAGGATCTTCTGCTTGAGCTTCTGCTCCTCGACTTTTTCCTGCTCGAAAACCTCGTCGCGCCAGGCCTCGAAATAGGCAAATCCGCGATTGGACCGTCGGGCTGTGCCGCGATCGATCCAGACCACGTTGCGGGTCAGGTTCTCCAGAAAGCGGCGGTCATGGCTGATGATGACCTTGGCCGAACGGATCTGGCGCAACTCGCTCTCAAGCCATTCGATAGCTGGCAGATCGAGATGGTTGGTCGGCTCATCAAGCAGCAGGATGTCGGGCTGCGGGGCAAGAACGCGGGCGAGGGCGGCGCGACGGCCTTCGCCGCCGGAGATGTCCGAGGGCTGTTCCCTGCCGGTCAGGCCCAGCTCTTCAAGCAAATACTGAGCGCGATAGTGATCATCACCCGGCGCCAGTCCATCCTCGACATAGTCAAGCACGGTGGCATAGGCGGAGAGATCCGGCTCCTGCGGCAGATATCTGAGGGTGGTGCCTGGCTGGAAGAAGCGCTCGCCGTGGTCCGGCTCAACCAGTGCTGCGGCGATCTTCAGGAGAGTCGACTTGCCCGATCCGTTGCGACCGACGAGTGCAATGGAATCTTCCTCGTGAACCGCCAGCTCGGCTCCGGAGAGCAAAGCCTGACCGCCGATGGCGAGATGAATGTCCTGCAGATGAAGAAGTGGTGGAGCCATGGTCGAGTGTATTTCGGGATTGGTGCACGGTGTGTCGGGAAGGGCCGCGCCGGGGCCTCAGGGATCATCACGCTTTAAACAATGACGATTATCTTGGCAAGTCCGGTCCTTCGCAGACCGGGCTTGTTCCGCACTGTGTCGTGTGGGATTGTGGGATTGGGAGGTTAGCGGCTGGCGGACTTGTCGCTGGGGCGATCACGCATTTCGCGGATGCGGTCGGCGAGTGAGAAGACGGCGGTCCATGGATCGCTGGCTTTCTTCTTGCCCGGAGGGATGAGTTCCTCGTCGTGATCCGCCTTGCCCGACCCGTTGGTGTCGGAATGGCCGTTGCCATTGCCGTTTCCGTTCGTTTTGGCCGGAGCTGCTTGCTGTTCGGTGGCTTTTGCGCCAGCTGTCTTTTCGCTCACGGTCTTGTCGGGCTCGGCAGCGCCTTCAGACTTATCCTTGCCCAGCAGCTGGTGGATCGGCGAGCATTCGCCCTCGAATTCGGCGGCGAAGTCGGTGATACGCGTGGCGATCCCCTTGATCTCGTCTCTGAGCAGGATCTCGCCCGGCGTCAGGGCAGCGTTCTTGGTCAGCTCGGCTGCTTCCTTCTTCATCGACTTGATTTCAACACTCAAACGCTCGGCTTCTTTGGTCGTTTCGGTGAGTTTGGCCTCGATGGTCTGCTTTTCGGACTGCAGGTTGCTGATCATGGTCGAGATGTCGGCATCTTCTGGGGCCTGCTGCTGATAGCCCAGTTGCAGGGAGAGACTGGCGACCTTTGCCTCTGCCTCCACGCGGCGGGATTCAGCCGCTGCCAGACGATCGGCAAGATCCAGATCCGTTTTGCCTTCGCGGGCGCGTTCCAGCTGTCGATTGAGATTGTCGATCTGGGTGTCCTTATCGGCGATTTCCGACTGCAGGCCATCGATGCGCTCCTGCAGCTTGGTGCGCTGTTCCTTTGTGCGTTCCAGCTCGGATGTCTTCTGATTGAGCTGCCCGTCGGCATCGGCCTTGGCCTTTTGCACGCTGTTGCGCTCGTTGGTGATCGCAGCGATTTCTTCCTTGAGATTCTCGATGCGTGCCAGCTGGGCGACGATCTCTATTTTCTGCTCGCCGATGGTCGATTCCAGCTCTTCGGCATTTTCCTCAAGGGCGACGATGGCAGTCTCCTGGGTGGCAATTGTTTTGCGGGCCGTCTCCAGCTCTTCAGCGGTTGTCTTCAGTGTCAGGCGGGTTTCTTCACTCTCCTGTCCCTGATTGCCAAGTGTTTCCTGAAGCTCGGAGATGTCGGCAAGGCGCGCTTCGATGGTCGCGTCTTTCTCCTTGATGGTCTTCCTCAGGCGGTCGATCTTCATCGTCTGATTGGCGACCTGCTCGAGCCGTTCTTCGGCAATGACTTCAAGGCCACGGAACTTGATGGCTTGCTCTGCGCGCTGCATGTCCTTTTCGGCCTGCAGCTCGCTGTAGCTGATCGGCATTTCTGCCTTGATGCGTTTTTCTGTGAGCTTCACGGCTCGGCGCCAGATCAGGGGCAGAACAAAAAGCGTCAGCAACAGAGTCACAAACGCTCCCAGCAGTATGTACATAGCGATTGCGATCACGATGCCCTATCCTCGCACACTTGCCATAGTGTTCCATTCGGTCCCGATTGCCGAACCAGAATAATCAAACAGAAACTTGTTCAAATCAAGCCGGACGCATGTTCCATATGCTCCGGCTTTCCCTTGTCGTTTCACAGTTATCAGGCTGGGGGCCGCAACGGAATAGAAAATCCGTTGATCCTCCGAATTGTTGCCTGTTCTCGCGTAGCTCAACGTCAGCGCCGGTCTGGAATCAGAAGGGGTTCCAGGTCGGGCCGCGCGTGAATTTCACATAACCCACATTGACCCCGAGCCGTGCACCGACACCGGACTTGATCGGCACGATGAAATAGTTCTTCTCGGACGTCAGAACCGTAACACCAAAGCCGCCGATGAAATAGGCCGACCCGTTAACACCAGCCCAGCGACGGTAGAGATAGTCGACGCTCGGTAGATTGTAGACCAGCATCATGGTGCGGTTACCATCGCCGCCGAAATCCCAACCCAGTGACGGTCCCTGCCAGAAGACCTTGTGCACGCCCATATTCTTGGTGTGCAGCTGCCCTTCGCCATAGCGGGCGCCCGCTACGATGGCTGCGCTGCCTTCTTCGCCTAGAATATACCCGTTCGGCAGGCCGTGGCTAGCGACGGCCTTCTCGATGACCGATGCGATGCCACCTGCTACGGATCCGAAGAAGTGATGCCCAGCCTGCACCAATTCATTGGTTGTATACTGGCTCGAAGATTGTTGTGCCCGAGCGTTCACGGAAAAAAGACAGGCGCTCAGCAGGATCATCAACAGCGCCATGCTTTTGTTGCGAATGCCCATAATGCCCTGACTTGGCAAAATTGTCATTGCTATTTTTCCTTCCTTGGCAAGAGCAGCGCTGATGGCACGCTGCTTAGGATACCTTCTGACACCGGAATTTGCCCATTTGGAGGCAAGCATTCCGACGGTTGCAGAAGATTGCAAGATTCTGTTTACTGTAACCGATGGATATCGCGGATTTGTTAACGATTTATCCGTACAAGCAATTGGCTGTTAAAACAAAACTTACGCGGATCTGTTTTAACTCAAGGTATCGTGCTCAGGGTGGTGAGACATACATTCATAGAAGTTGCGGAGCTTACTCGCTGGATATGAATCGGAAACGGAAAAAGTTTTTCGCCTCAGTTGCCCTTTTCCTGTCAATGATGGTCGTCGTCATTTGCTCCTTTGAGCAACCGTCGCGCGCATCCATGCAGTCGCAGAGGATCGTCGTCGATTCATCGTCGGGAAACGCCCTTTATGGCTATGATCCTGTGGCGTATTTTACCGAGCATGCCGCGATCCGCGGCAAGCGTGAGCTTGGCTATAGCTGGAACGGTGTCACCTGGCTGTTTGCCAACCGAGCCAATCGGGCGGTGTTTCAGGCCGATCCGGAAGTCTATGCGCCGCAGTATGGCGGTCATGGAGCCCTTGCCATGGCGAGGGGTTATGTCTCCAATAGCAACCCGCTCGTCTGGGCCATCTATGGTGACAGGCTCTTTCTGTTCTACTCCTTTACTGCGAGAGCAGCCTGGGTCGAGGCGATTGATCTCCACATCAAGCGTTCCGACATCAACTGGATGAAGCTTGAAGGCACTTTGGCCAGATAAGACTCTGAAATCAAAGTTAAATTTTTATTTTTGGCGGTCACGAAGTGATCTTTTGCAGCCGTCTGCCTATCTCCATTGCCCCGTGAAATGGCACAGCTGAGCCAATCCGGCCTTGGCACAGGGGGGGGATACGAGTAATTCTCAGGATTAAGAACCTGTTTGATTCGCCAAGGCGGCTAAGGCGGGCATTGTCCAGGAGTTCTGCTGTCCGGTATCGGTTTCTCGCAGCCTTCTGCGGTGAGGTATCGACCAAACCGAACGACATGTGCGATCTGTGACCGACCCTGCGCAGAAGTTTCGAGGATGCTATGACTGGTACCGATACGCTCTCTTCCATGGATCTCGCCGCTCTTCTTTGCAGCCGCGTCTGCCACGATATCATCAGTCCGGTCGGTGCGATCACCAACGGCCTTGAGGTGCTCGATGAAGACAATGGTGAAGAGATGCGCGAATTCGCGATGGAACTCATCACCAAGAGCGCGAAAACGGCCTCGGCGAAATTGCAGTTTGCCCGTCTTGCCTTCGGTGCTGCCGGATCTGCGGGTGCTGAAATCGACACGGGTGATGCAGAGAGTGTTGCGCGTGGCTTTATGGCAGGCGAGAAGCCGGAACTCGAGTGGCAAGGTACTCGCGTTCTGATGCCAAAGAACCTCGTCAAACTGCTGCTCAACCTGATCCTGATTGGCGGCTCGACTATTCCGCGTGGCGGCACCATCAAGGTCTCGATCGAGGGGGAAGCCCGTTATCCCACCTTTACTCTGGTTTGCGAAGGCAAAAGCGCCCGCATCCCGGCAAGTCTTGATCGGCTGCTGCGCGGCAAGCCAGCCGATGAGCACGGCATCGATGCCCACGCCATCCAGCCCTATTACACGGGTCTGCTGGCAAGAGAGTCCAAAATGGACCTCGTTTTCGATTGGGTGGATGACACAATTACCATCAAGGCACAGCCTGTAAGTATTCCAAATGCAGATGAAATGATCGGCGTTGCTCAGACTTCTGATCCAGATCAAGAAATCCCACAGGAATTGGCCGGTGGTGCCTAGTATTTTTCATTCTAATGACGTTGATTTCTTTCGACTTTTTCTGGTTTAGTTAATGAAACCTTAAAAAGTGAGCGGCTTATTGCCTATGCGCTCACGATTTATGAAAACGCTTCAGGTTTATTTAACGGTTTGGCCCGAAACTGTGACGGAATAGTTGTCTTTAAAGACAGGATTCCGCCACGAATCAGGGTTTTAGGCCATGGATGATCTGCTACGCGAATTTATTGAGGAAACTAACGAAAGTCTTGACGTTGTTGACGTTGAGCTTGTGAAGTTTGAGCAAGAGCCAAATAATGCTCAGATCCTCGATAACATATTCCGGCTTGTACATACGATTAAAGGGACCTGCGGGTTTTTGGGATTGCCAAGACTTGAAAGTCTCGCCCATGCCGCTGAGACCCTGATGGGTAAATTCAGGGACGGAGCGCCAGTTACCGGCGAGTCCGTGTCTGTCATTCTTCTCTCTCTGGACCGGATCAAAGAGATCGTCTCAGAGCTCGAAGCGAACGAAGCCGAGCCTGACGGATCTGACGAAGATCTGATCGACAGCCTGGATCGCCTCTCCGGCATTGGTAAATATGCCAATACTGGCGGAGTTGCTGCGGAAGCGCCCGCTGCGGAAGAACCCGTTGCCAAGGCCCCCGAAAAGAAAGAAAAGAAACCTGCCGCTAAGGCCAAGTCGGACGATGCGCCGGTAGAGGTCTATCAGGTGCTCGAGCGCGAACTCAAGGAAGGCGAGGTTTCTCTCGATGATCTTGAGCGGGCGTTCCGTGAAGCTGATGGTCCTGACGGATTTGACGTCGCCCAGAGCGCCAAGGAAGCCGCCGAGGCAGCCATTGCCGATGCCGCTCAGATGAAACGCGCGCACAAGGTTCCTGCCAAAGCGGCAGCGCAGCCGGCTGCCAAGGACGAGAGCAAGAAGGCTCCGGAAAAGGCAGAGAAGGCAGAGAAGGAAGCCAAATCAGGTGGTTCTCACCAGTCTTCCATTCGCGTCAATGTCGAGACCCTCGAACATCTGATGACCATGGTTTCCGAACTGGTGCTGACCCGCAACCAGTTGCTCGAAATCGTGCGCCGTCACGAGGATTCAGAATTCAAGGTGCCTCTGCAGCGCCTGTCCAATGTGACGGTTGAGCTGCAGGAAGGGGTCATGAAGACCCGCATGCAGCCGATTGGCAACGCCTGGCAGAAACTGCCGCGTATCGTGCGCGACCTTGCCAACGACCTGAACAAGACCATCGATCTGGTGATGATCGGTCAGGATACCGAACTTGATCGTCAGGTTCTGGAACTGATCAAGGATCCGCTCACGCACATGGTGCGCAACTCCGCTGACCACGGCCTTGAGATGCCGGCCGAACGTGTGGCGATGGGCAAACCTGCCAAGGGTACCATCAAGCTTTCGGCTTACCATGAAGGTGGCCATATCATCATCGACATCGTCGACGATGGACGCGGCATCAACACCGAGCGCGTGAAGGACAAGATTCTCAAGAACGAATTGGCTACGGAAGCCGAACTTGAGAAAATGAGCGATGCGCAGATCCACAAATACATCTTTGCTGCCGGTTTCTCGACCGCCGAGAAGGTCACGAACGTGTCCGGTCGTGGTGTCGGCATGGATGTGGTGCGCAACAACATCGAGGTTATCGGTGGCTCTGTCGATCTGAAGTCCGTACCCGGCAAGGGGTCGACTTTCTCGATCAAGATTCCGCTGACGCTCGCCATCGTTTCCACCTTGCTGGTCGAGGCATCGGGTGACCGGTTCGCTATCCCGCAACTCTCCGTCGTCGAGCTGGTGCGTGTTCAGAACAATTCCGAGCACAAGATCGAACGCATCAAGGACACGCCGGTCCTTCGGTTGCGCAACAAGCTGTTGCCGCTCATTCATCTGAGCAATCTGCTCGGCATCGAAGAGAAGAAGGACGAAGAACTCGAGCTTGATGATAACGGCTTCATCGTTGTCATGCAGGTCGGGCCACAGACCTTCGGTGTCGTGGTTGACGCTGTCTTCCACACCGAGGAAATCGTGGTCAAGCCGATGGCGTCGATGCTGCGGCATCTGAACCTGTTCTCCGGCAATACCATTCTTGGTGATGGTTCCGTGATCATGATCCTTGATCCGAACGGCGTTGCTCAGGCATTCGGTAGCCATGTCGGCACCGATGTCGATGCCGGAACCGAAGCGGCCCAGAAGGAAGCTTTGCCAGAAGAGCAGAACACGGTTTCTCTCCTTATTTTCCGTGCCGGTTCCGCCGAGCCGAAGGCCGTTCCGCTGTCTCTCGTCACCCGCCTCGAAGAGTTCGAGATCGAGAAGATCGAATTCTCCAACGGTCGCGACATGGTTCAGTATCGTGGCAGCCTGATGCCGCTGGTTCAGGTCAACGACTTCGTGCAGCGCCGCACCGAAGGTTCCCAGCCGATGCTCGTCTTCTCGGATGCCGGTCGGTCCATGGGTCTTGTGGTTGACGAGATCGTCGACATTGTCGACGAACAGCTCAACATCGAGGTGTCCTCCGAAATTCCGGGCATCCTCGGTACGGCTGTCATCAAAGGCAAGGCGACGGAAATCATCGACGTGGGCCACTTCCTGCCGCAGGCGTTTGAGGACTGGTTCCACCGCAAGGAAATGTCAATCGACGAGCCTCTCATCAAGAAACTGCTGTTTGTTGATGACTCGAGCTTCTTCCGCAACATGCTTGGCCCAGTGCTCAAGGCTGCTGGTTACGAAGTGACGGTTTGCTCGAGCGGTGCTGATGCCCTCGCTGCGCTGGAACGTGACCCGAGCTACGAAGTGGTCGTTTCCGATATCGAAATGCCAGAAATGAACGGGTTCGAGCTGTGCGAAGCCATTCGCCGCGCTCCTGCAACCCGCGACATTCCGATCATCGCGCTTTCGTCCCTTTGCACTCCGGCAGCAATCGAACGGGGCCGCCAGGCTGGCTTCAATGACTATGTCGCGAAGTTTGACCGCCCGGGTCTGATTGCTTCGCTGAAAGAGCAGCATATTGAATTGGGAGTTGCAGCATGAGTGCGCATAAATTCAACGATCGGGATGACGACAACATGGATGAAACCATCCAGTATGTGACCATATTCATCTCTGATCAGCTGTTTGGGCTACCCATCAGCCGCGTGCATGATGTGTTTGTACCGGAATCCGTGACCCGGGTTCCGCTGTCCCAGACGGAAATTGCCGGTGTGCTCAACCTTCGCGGTCGCATCGTTACCGCGATCGACATGCGCAAGCGACTAGGCATCAAGCCGCTGGAAAATGCCAACAGCCTGATGGCCATCGGCATTGAATTCCGTGAAGAATCCTACGGTTTGATCATCGACAGCGTCGGTGAGGTTCTGGATCTGACCGAAGCAAGCCGCGAAGCAGTTCCCAGCAATCTTGATCCGCGCTGGGCGGACGTCGCCGCCGGTGTGCATCGCCTCGAAAATGACCTCATGGTCATCCTCGATGTTGATCGTGTTCTTGGTGATATGGTGACCACGGGCGTTGCTGCCTGATCGATCAGGATGACGGCCTCTACGGAGTATTGAAATGAAGACTTGTTTGGTTGTTGACGATTCCAGCGTAATCCGCAAGGTCGCCCGTCGTATCCTTGAGGATCTGGATTTTGAAATTGCCGAAGCAGAGGACGGCAAGGAAGCTCTGGATGCCTGCGCGGGCAATATGCCCGACGCTGTTCTGCTGGACTGGAATATGCCGGTCATGGACGGGCTGGACTTCCTTGTCGAGCTGCGCAAGCTCGATGGCGGATCCGATCCGAAAGTGATCTTCTGCACAACTGAAAATGATGTCGCTCATATCGCCAAGGCCATTCGTGCCGGTGCCAACGAGTATATCATGAAGCCTTTCGACCGTGAGATCGTCGAGGCCAAGTTGCAGGAAGTCGGCCTGATCTAGTCTTCCGGCATTTCTTTCAATAGTAGGTGGGTAACTATGGGTCTGATGACTGCCAATGCTCCGGCATCCAGTGCCGCGTCCCGTCAGATCAAGGTCATGGTGGTGGACGACTCTGTCGTCATCCGGGGCCTGATCGGACGATGGATCAGTGAAGATCCCGGTCTCGTTCTTGCGGGATCGCACAGAAATGGACGTCTGGCTGTCGAAGACATTGCCAAGTCGCGACCAGATATCGTCGTTCTCGATATCGAAATGCCTGACATGGATGGTCTGACCGCGCTGCCGCAATTGCTGCGCAACAGCCCCACCAGCAAGATCATCATGGCATCGACCTTGACGCGCCGCAATGCCGAGATCAGCTTGCGTGCCCTGTCGCTCGGTGCAACGGACTATGTGCCAAAGCCCGAGTCCAACAGCCAGATCACGACATCGAAGGAGTTCCGCGTTGAACTTCTCGACAAGATCAAGGCTATCGGTGGTATCTCTGATGGCGGGATTGCCGGCTTCCGGGCCGGTCGTCAGGTCGGGCGTCCGGGGGCTCAGGCTCCTGTTGCCCGCGCCCAGCAGAGCCGCCAGACCCTTGCCAAAGACGGTCAGGGTGCTGCCAAGCCCGCTGCTGCGACGGCAATTGCCGGAACCGGCGCAGGTGGCATACCCCTTAGAAAGTTCGGATCTGCTCGTCCGAGAGCTCTGCTCATCGGCAGCTCGACAGGTGGCCCGCAGGCGCTTGAGAAGCTGCTCCACGAGATTGGTCCGCAGATGCGGTCGGCTCCGATCCTGATAACCCAGCATATGCCTGCGACCTTCACGGCCATTCTTGCCGATCATCTGTCGCGCTCCTCCGGGATGCCGGCTGCCGAGGCCAGAGATGGTGAGGTCGTACAGAACGGGCATATCTATGTCGCGCCTGGTGGCAAGCACATGCTGCTGACCAAACAGGCGGGACAGGCGGTGATCAAACTGACCGATACGCCACCAGTCAATTTCTGTAAGCCGGCCGTTGATCCGTTGTTCGAGACCGCGGCGCAGGTTTACGGCTCAGCTGCCCTTGCTGTCGTGCTGACCGGTATGGGTCACGACGGAGCAGCGGGCGCGCAATTTATCGTCGATGCCGGCGGAAGCATTATTGCTCAGGATGAAGCGAGCAGTGTCGTCTGGGGAATGCCGGGCGCAGCAGCTCACGCGGGTGTCTGTGCTGCGGTTCTTCCGCTTAACCAGATCGGTGCCAAAGTGATGAGAATTTTTAGGGGTGAGCGACCATGACGCCACAAGACTACGCTTTCCTGCAGGGATTTCTCAAACAAAAATCCGGCTTGGTTCTTTCTGACGACAAGCAGTATCTGATCGAAAGCAGGCTGATGCCGATTGCTCGGAAGAATAATCTTTCCAGCATCGCCGATTTGATCGGAAAGTTGCGTGGTTTGGGTGACCGGACCTTGCAGACCGCAGTCGTTGAAGCGATGACGACCAACGAGTCCTTCTTCTTTCGCGACAAGACGCCGTTTGAGCATTTCGCGGATACGATCCTGCCGCATCTGACTGCCACGCGCAAATCGGGCCGGGTTCGCATCTGGTGCGCGGCCGCGTCGACCGGGCAGGAGCCCTATTCCCTGGCGATGAGCCTCAAGGAAAACGCCAGTAAACTGGGCGGCCTCAGCTTTGAGATCATCGGGACGGACATTTCAAATGAAGTCCTGGAGAAGGCCAGATCCGGTTTCTACAGCCAGTTCGAGGTCCAGAGGGGTTTGCCGGTCCAGCTGTTGCTGAAATATTTCAAGCAGGTGGGCGAGATGTGGCAGATCGCACCGGAGATCCGCTCGATGGTGTCTTACCGATCCTTCAACCTGCTCGACAGCTTTGCGTCGATGGGGCAGTTTGATGTTATCTTCTGCCGCAACGTTCTCATCTATTTCGATCAGGCAACCAAGTCGGACATCATGAACCGTCTGGCCAAACAAATGCCGGATGATGGTTATTTGTTGCTCGGTGCCGCCGAGACGGTTGTGGGTCTGACGACAGCCTTCCAGAATGTGCAAGGCAAACGTGGTCTCTACACGACGTCGCGTGCAGCGAGCCAGTCCAACGCATCCCAGACACCGCGGGCGGTCGTCGGCGGGGCCTTCCCCACCCGCACCTCTGCTGATCTTGGAACAACGTCTGGGACCAGCAAGCCGCTTGGTCATTCGCGCTTCTCGTCGATCCCTGGTGGAAGGCGATAGCGTGACTGCAGGGCAGGTTCTGCCCACGCTTTTGCTGCATGTTTCCGCTGTGAAGTAAATCAGAATTTAAAAAAATCGTATACAGGCCGCTTCTCTTTGAGGAGCGGCCTTTTTGTTATGTTTATTCCAGTTATTTTTCCAATTTTACTTCGTTATAGTTAATTAATAACGTTGATGGTTAAGGTTTATTTAACATATTGAGACAAGTTGTCACAATATGTGCTAACACCCCAAGTTGAGGAGGCTTTACAAATGGTTAATACCAGTGATCAAGGGGTGTATCATGTACAGCTTTTCACGACTTTCCCTGGTGGTTGTAGGCATACTATTTACAACAAATGCTTGGGCACTTACGCATATTCAAAGTCAATCAACCAACTGCGCCGCATTGCAGCAGTTGGTGAAGTCAAATGAAAAACTTATAGTTCACGCAAGCCCGCAAAAGCCGGATGTCTATTTTCTTGTTGTCAGCAGTTTGTCCAATCAAAGCTGTCTGATGGGAGGATGCAGCGGTGCGAGTGTGGCGGCTAAAGATAATAAGTCATGCCCGATCGGCTATGCCCTCAATCAGGCCGTTGGTGGTGGTGTTTTACGTATGGCAGAGGTTTCGCCGACGCAGGATGTCATCATTTCCAAACCAAACAAGCCGTGGCACCACCACAAAAAGAAACCGAGATTTAAACATGGACACAAGTTCCATCATGGATCTCACCACAAGTCTCATTGGGGGCACAAGAAGCAGCCTCCCCATCATAAGGGTCCGAAATTCGGTCGTCATCCCGGCAAGAAGCATGGCCCAGACTTTGGCCATAAATTCAGTCATGGTCCTGACAAGAAACACGGTTTGAAATTCGGTAAGATTTTCGATCGTCGCCCTGGCAAGAAACATGGCCCGGATTTCTCCAAGAAGTTTGGTCATGGTCCTGGTAAGAAACATGGCCCAGATTTTGACAACAAATTCGGTCGTGGCCACAGCATGAATGAAGGTCGGGATCACGATATCAAGTTCGGGCGAGGCTCGGGCAAAAAACATGGCCCGGATTTTGGTAACAAGCGTCGTCGTGGTCCTGATATGAATCAGGGACCGGGGCGCGGTGACAAATCCGGTCAAGGTCCTGACATGAACCATGGCCCGAACAAGGGCAAGAACACTGGTCGTGGCAATGACCGGAATGAAGGGCCGGGTCGTCAGCAAGAAGCTGGCAATCAGAACAATGGTTCGAATCACAGCAACAACAACTCGGGCAATAACTCAGGCAATAACTCAGGCAATAACTCGGGTAATAATTCGGGAAATAACTCCTCAGGTCGGGGCGACCGCGATCAGAACAATGGTGGTGCCAGCAATCAAGGCCAACAGCAGGCACAAAACCCTGGCGGCAATCAACAGGGTGGGTCCAACAATGATCGGGGAGGACGCGGATAGCTAGAGCCTCGGGTTGAGTCTGAAAGGCCCAAGGTCTTGAAGAGCGGGTGGTGGTCAGTGGATGTTTCGCAAAATTCGCCAGTCGTTGGCCACCCACGCCCGTGATTGCGGCAAAAACAGAAAAAGCTGCCTCATCGGGGCAGCTTTTTCATCTTGAAGGGGTCTCAAGCGCAAGGTTGCAATGGCACGGGTCGGAAATTGGCAATGACCCATGACTATGCGGTATTTGGTCTTGATTGCGCTTTGATCAGGCGCTTTCTCTCAGGCTATCTTCGTCCGGCTCGCGAAGCACATAGCCACGGCCCCAGACGGTTTCGATATAGTTGCGTCCACCTGTCGCCGTCGCCAGTTTCTTGCGCAGCTTACAGATAAAGACGTCAATGATCTTGAGTTCGGGCTCATCCATGCCACCATACAGGTGGTTGAGGAACATTTCCTTGGTGAGCGTGGTCCCTTTGCGCAGGCTCAGAAGCTCAAGCATCTGATATTCCTTGCCGGTCAGGTGAACGCGCTGGCCCTGAACCTCGACCGTCTTGGTGTCGAGATTGACCGTCAGTTCGCCAGTGGTGATGACCGACTGGGCATGACCTTTGGAGCGACGAACGATTGCATGAATGCGTGCGACCAGTTCATCCTTGTGGAATGGTTTGGTCATATAATCGTCTGCGCCGAAGCCCAGGCCACGGACCTTGTCTTCGATTCCAGCCAGGCCGGAAAGAATAAGAATAGGAGTTTTCACCTTGGACACGCGCAGGGTACGAAGCACTTCGTAGCCGCTCATGTCTGGAAGGTTCAAATCCAGCAGAATGATGTCATAGTCGTACAACTTGCCAAGATCAATGCCTTCTTCACCGAGGTCGGTTGTGTAGACATTGAAGCTTTCAGACTTCAGCATCAGTTCGATGCTTTGTGCTGTGGCGCCGTCGTCCTCAATTAGCAAAACGCGCATGCCAATCCCCTTGGTTTGCCTTTCTGGGCTCGGAGCAAGCCGCCCTTCTGACGGTTGCTAAGGACCAAATTAATCCCAGTTAACAAGGCTATGACATAATGGTTAACAAATACTGATTCCACTGTGCAAGCCTTGCGTCACTACTTCACAAGAAAATGTGTTATCTCATTGAATCCTAGGAAAATTATTCCTAGTTACCAACTTGATAAGTCACTTTAAGAAACACTTGTAAGTGACTCGAGAGACTCCACAACATTGCGAAAGATGCGACTGGGAAAAATTTACCCTCGTTAATGCCTCGTGATAATAATTAACCAATCAGGTAAACGAATCATTACCATGGGAAAGAATCATTAAAGGCTCGGCAATGGTGCAGAATCTGATCAGCAAGCTCGATGACATCACTGCCCGCCATGCATATGGGCGGGTGACGTCCATTCAGGGGCATCTGGTGGAGGTGGCCGGGCCCCTGTTTGAAATGAGTGTGGGGTCCATGCTGACCATTCATGCGGAGGGGCGTGAACCGGCCCGATGCGAGGTGGTCGGCTTTTCGACAGACCGTGCGCTTTGTCTGCCGTTTTCCGAGCTTGAGGGCATTCGGCTGGGGTGTCGTGCGGTGCTTCATGGCCCCGCCGTGATCCGCCCGACCCGTGATTGGCTCGGGCGTATGGTCAATGCCTTTGGGGATCCGATTGACGGCAAGGGACCACTGCCGCGCGGGCATCGTTCTGTGCCGCTGCGGCGCAAGCCTCCAGCAGCCCATTTGCGCATGCGCGTGGGCGGGCCGATGGACGTCGGGGTTCGCGCTCTTAATGTTTTTACCACGCTCTGTCAGGGCCAGCGCATGGGTATTTTTGCCGGGTCTGGCGTCGGAAAATCGGTTCTGATGTCGATGCTCGCGCGAAATGCAAGTTCAGAAGTTAACGTTATCGGCCTGATCGGCGAGCGCGGGCGCGAGGTGCAGGAGTTCGTGCAGGATGATCTGGGCGAGGAAGGCCTGCAGCGTTCGATCGTCGTTGTGGCCACATCCGATGAAATGGCCTTGATGCGGCGACAGGCTGCCTATCTGACCATGGCGCTGGCTGAATATTTCCGCGAGGATGGCAAGCAGGTTCTGTGCATGATGGACTCTGTCACGCGCTTTGCGCAGGCCCAAAGGGAAATCGGTCTTGCCGCCGGTGAGCCGCCGACATCGAAGGGATATACGCCCACGGTTTTCGCAGAATTGCCAAAACTTCTCGAAAGAGCCGGCCCTGGAGAAAAAAATGAGGGCGCTGTTACCGGACTTTTTACCGTTTTAGTGGAAGGTGATAATCACAATGAGCCTGTAGCAGATGCTGTCCGGGGTATTTTGGATGGTCATATTGTTATGGAAAGGGCCATTGCAGAGAGGGGAAGGTACCCCGCGATAAACATTTTGAAATCTGTTTCGCGTACCCTTCCCAAGGCTGCCGATCCGGCCTTCTGGCCAGCAGTCTTGCAGGCTCGGCAACATATGGCGACCTATTCGGATATGGAAGAGTTGATCCGACTGGGGGCCTATAAACAGGGAAGCGATCCAAATGTGGATTTGGCAATCGCTCTTCACGATCCACTGGAAGCCTTCCTGTCTCAGAACAAGGAAGAGGCGACCAGTCTAGAAGACGGATATCGATTGCTGGCATCCATTCTTGGAATGCAATCGAAACAGGGCAATTCGGGGCTTTAAGGAGTATTGAGTAATGAAGTCGCGTGATAGTCTCCTCCGCCTTAAGCGCTTTCAGGTTGATGAAAAGCGCCGTCAGGTTGGACAGATTGAATTGATGATCACTGAGTTCGAGGGCATGATCCGGGATCTAGACACCCAGATTGCCGTCGAAGAACAAAAAGCGGGCATCAGTGATGTCGCGCATTTCGCCTATCCCACGTTCGCCAAGGCTGCGCATCAGCGTAAGGAAAACCTGCTTGTTTCGATCTCTGATCTGAATGAACAGCTGGACCGTGCGCAGGATCAGCTACGCGAAGCGATTGGTGAATTGAAAAAGGTCGAAAAGCTCGAAGAACGCGATCATCAGCGTGAGCAGGCTGCCATCGAGCAGGCCGAGCAGGACGAACTTGACGATTTCACCATGATTGGTCGACATCGGGCGCGTTAAGAAAGCCTAACGGTTCAATGATCCCGGTCGGCCGACATCCCTGTCGGTCGTTCAAGCGGGTCATTATGTCCCCCATTCCATGAACGTTTTGGCGTCATGGCGCGTGGTGATGTCAGGTTCCGGGAATTCTTTGCTGTCAGGGGTGGCTCAATCCCTGATGATCGGCTAAGCATTGGGCGGTCATCAAGCCACAAGCGACAGTTCGGACATGTCAACCATCGCCATCTATTACGCCAGTCAGGATGGGCAGGCTCGCAAGATCTCGTCATTTCTTGCCGGGCAGATATCCAAATCTGATCAACAGCAAATCACGGTATCGCTCAACGATCTCGCCAGTGGGCGTCCGTCTGAGGGCGACATTGGTGACATAGACATAATTGTCGTGGTGGCTGCCATTCGCTATGGGCGGCATCTCAAGCCGGCCGATCAGTTTCTTCAAAGACATGTAGATCATTTGTCCGGGAAGCGGCTTGTGCTGTTGTCGGTCAATCTGACCGCGCGCAAGCCCCACAAGCGCAGTGTCGAGAACAGTGTCTATCTGAAAAAATGGCTCGAGCGCCATCCCCGGCTGTCGCCGGTCCTTGTGCGCGCTATCGCCGGCCGTCTTGATTATCCCCGCTATTCTTTCTTTGATCGTCTGATGATCCGGCTGATCATGTCGATCACCAAAGGGCCGACCGACCCGTCCGCGACTATCGAGTTCACCGATTGGGAGCAGGTGAGGGAGCTTGCCGACGAGATTGCAGCCATCCGATAATGGCTGTAGCGTCAGGTTCGACACTTCATGCCATCAGCTTTGAGCGCGGGGATCCCATACGTGACGTCCATTCTTCTGCCGATCTTCGTTGCCATCTCGGCGTTCTCCTTCGGGCTGGGACTGATATTGCCGCTCGTCTCGCTCGATCGCTTGCTGTTTTTCACCGAAACCCCGTCGCTGATCAGCATCATCACCGGCTTGTGGCAGGAGGAAAGGCTGCTGGCGATCATCGTGGCTACCTTTTCGATCGTCCTGCCTGCCCTCAAGATCCTGCTGTTGCACATCGCAGCCTATCGCGGGCGTAAGTCCCGCTCGGTGATCCTTCTTGGTCTGGCCAGCAAATGGTCAATGATGGACGTGCTGTTGGTGGCGCTGGTCATCTTTTCGGCCAAGACGAGCGGGCTGGCCGAGGCGACTGCCCTGCCGGGCATCTGGTTTTATGGCACGGCGACCTTGAGCTCTGTGCTGGCGTCGGTGATGATAAAAAAGTAGAGCGGCTGCGGATCATTGCAGCACGCTCTCTATGGTTCTTGTCCGACTGGGATTGATCTGATGATCAGATCGAGCCAACCGTTTTCAGGCGGACGCGGGTGTGGATTTCACTCTGGCTCAGGACAGTTGTGTGTGCCCGGAAGCGCTCGATGATGGAGCGGACGTAGGGTCGGTTGCCCGGAGAGGTCAGCAGGACCGGGATTTCGCCAGCCTGTGCGGCATCCTCATAGCCATCCCTTACTCGACTGACGAATTCCTGCAATTTGCTCGGGGCCATGGCCAGCTGCTTGTCTTCGCCATCACCGATGAGGGCCTTGTTGAATTCGTTCTCCCAGCCCGGGGAGAGGGCGAGGATGGGCAGGTAGCCGCCCGGTGCAAGATGGCTCGCGCAAATCTGAAGTGCGAGGCGAGCACGCACATGCTCGGTCATGGACTGAACGGAGCGGGTGTAGCCGGACGCGTCGGCAATGCCTTCGAGAATGGCCGAGAGGTCGCGGATGGAAATGCGTTCGGACAGAAGCGACTGAAGAACGCGCTGGATGCCCGAAATGGTGATCTGGCCCGGAACGATGTCGTCCACCAGTTTCTTTTGTTCTTTGGGAAGCTCATCAAGCAGACCCTGGACCACTGCATAGGAGAGCAGCTCGTCCATGTTGGCCTTGATGATTTCCGTCAGGTGAGTGGAAATGACCGTTGCGGGGTCTACGACGGTGAGACCAAGAATGGAGGCTTCCTCGCGCAGCGATCCGTCGACCCATGTGGCCGGGAGACCGAAGGTCGGTTCTGTTGTCTGGATGCCGGGCAGGGTGATCGGCGCACCGGTCGGGTCCATGGTCATGAACTGCTTGGGATAGACCACGCCGCGACCGACTTCGACTTCCTTGACCTTCAGGACATAGTCGTTGGACTGCAGCTGAACATTGTCCATGAT
>NZ_OY759871.1 GCF_963662805.1 uncultured Cohaesibacter sp. | reverse complement strand
ATCACGGCCTCTTCCACCACCGGCGCGCTCGCCTATCTCCGATCGGGAAATCTCGACATCAAGCTCGGCACGATCCTGTTCAGTGCCGGTATCATGGGGTCGGTTCTCGGGGTTGAAGTCTTTGCCCGTCTCAGAGCCCTTGGCCAGCTTGATCTGATCATTTTCGGTCTCCTACGTCACCTTCCTTGTTGCGGTCGGATCACTGATGGTCATGGAGAGCGTCAGGGCCATCGTGCGGGCCCCGCAAGGGTACACCGATCACCATGCGCCGTCCCGGCCAGCACAACTGGATCCATGGTCTGCCGTTCAAGATGCGGTTCAAGAAATCCAAGATCTATGTAAGCATCCTGCCAGTCATTTTCATCGGTGGTTCGATCGGTTTTCTCGGCACGGTTCTGGGTATCGGCGGCGGCTTCATGCTGGTACCTGCTCTCATCTATCTTCTGCGCGTTCCAACCGCGGTGGTGATCGGCACATCGCTCTATCAGATCGTTGTCACGATGGCGGTGGCGGACCGTGCTTCATGCCTCCACGACCCAGACCGTCGACATCGTGCTAGCACTGATTCTGATGGTCGGAGGAACTATCGGAGCTCAGTTCGGGGCACAGATCGGCCAGAAGCTCAAGGCCGAACAGTTGCGGGCCCTTCTCGGCATTCTGGTTCTGATGGTCGGCATGCGATTTGCCTACAATCTGGTGATCCAGCCGCAGGAAATCTACAGCATCGAAGTACGGGAGGCACAGCAGTGATCAAGTCCCGTCCAATCCAGCTTTTCCTTTGTCTTTTCCTCGGCCTGTTGCGCCGGGTCAGTTGGCGCTCGGGCAGAGGAGCCTCGTTGCGGACATGTCCGACCGGGTGACTCAAGATTTCGTCCAACTTCACCGGCTCCGATATCGTCGTTTTCGGCATGATCCAACGGGATGCGGCAACCGTCTCTGCGCGGGGAACCCTATGATCTCGTCGTGACCGTCAGGGGATGGGACGAGACCGTCGTCTCCCGTCGCAAGGAACGCGTCGTCCGGCATCTGGGTGGAGACCAACAAACGCAAGCTCTATTCCAACGCACCGAACTTCTATGTGTTGTCCTCGACGCGCAAACTCGAGGACAATTCGCGCATTCCGTCCGTATTGTCCAAGTTGCAGCTTGGTACGGGACTATCTGATGCTGCCGCCCAGATCAGAAATTTTCCGAGACAGCGAGCGAACCGGATCCGTTCCGCCTTGCTGCCCTGCGTCTCAAACGAGAAGCGGGTCTTTATCGCGATGACTTGTCCTCGGTCACCTTTCTCAATGATTCCCTGTTCCGCACGACCGTCGACATTCCGGCCAATGTGCGCGTCGGGCGCTATGATGTGACCGTTTCATCTGTTTCGCGGTGGTGCGCTGCTGAGTTCCTTCACCCAGCCGCTCAACATCGCCAAGGCCGGTTTCGAGCAGATGACCTTCTCCCTTGCCCCGCAACAACAGCATCATCTACGGCCCTCCTGTGCGTGGCCATGGCGATGACTATGGGCTGGTTTGCCGGTGTGGTCTTCCGCAGAAACTAGATTTATCCCACCAGATCAGATGCGACGCCTGCATGCTGCGCTGCGTTGCGGCAGTGCCCGTTGCGCGTCGCACAGGCAGACTGTCTTGACGGCCAACGCATCACCAGTCGAGAACCCGCATCAAGGAACGGGGCGAACGCTTCCTCCCGAATGGAGAGACCACCGGTATAGCTGCCATAGGCGGGCAGGATAATGCGGTTTGAGGTGATGACAAAGGTCTTGCGCCTCAAGGCTCTGCCCCTCTGGCGGCTCGCAAGCGTCGCAAACCGGATAGCAGATGCCCTGAGAGTTCGAGCGCCCAGTCCACCCTTGGCGCCCTCGTGGGTGCCGCAATCGGAGGCAATGAGGCTGCCCGGCTCATGAGTGAGGCCAATAGCGCCTTCGACACCAGCAAGGGTCATGTGGGGTTGCGACATCTCCTCCGACGAGCCCCGACAAGGTCGGGGTCGTGGTTGCCGCAGATCCAGCTCCACTGCCGACCTTCCATCAAGCGCGCCAGCAACTGACGACAATCCTCGGGCAGGCGTTCCGGCCCACCGATGTCGTGAAAGCTGTCACCGAGACAAGACCACGTGGGCCGGATTGAGACTGTCGATGTCGGGTGCCGAGCTGCTTGAGGCTCTGGTGGGAATCATAGGGTGGCAGGAACTGGCCGCGCATGGCGAACGCCGAGCCCTTCTCCAGATGCAAGTCGGCAATGAAGAGCATGTGCAGCCGAGGCAGATAGAGAGCCCCGGAGAGAAGCGCAACAAACTGCTCACCCTGATGCTCGAAAGTCAGGCTGTCCCGTGTCTCGAAATCGAGTGCGGTCTCGCTCACTTGCCGTCCTTCTCGTTTTCTGAAGTCCTGTCTTGATGCTGACCCTGTCCGCCTAGAGCCCAAGCTCGGCGGCGGCTTCCATCAGCAACTGATCGTCCGCTTCGCCATAGACCGGCTCCTTGCCGATTTCCAGCAGCACCGGAATGGCCATGAGGTGACGGTTCATCCAGCTCTGCGTGGATGATTCGTCCCTTCACCCGGGAGAGCATATCGCCAAGGTCGGGCGATATCCAACAGACCACCCGGCTGCATCCTGCCATGTCGCCTTGAGCAGAAGATGGTCGGGCTCGTGATCGCGCAGCACATTGTAGATCAGGATCCGAGGACATGGTGATCTGCCGCCCCGACTTTCTCCTTGCCCGGATGGCGCCGCTCGATCATGCCGGAGATAAGCGCATACAATTGCGGAAGGTACGTTTGAGCATGGCGCTTTCGGCAAGCCAGGCATCGAGATCGTCGCCGAGCATGTCCTCGTCGAACAGCTGCTCGAATGTCCAGCCAAGGTCTCTTTCAAGACGGGCGAGATCCTTCAGTCCCCAGATCATCAGGGCATAGTCCGAGGCGACAAAGCCCATCGGCCGCGCCCCTGCCCTCTCGAGCCTCCTCGTCAACAACATGCCCAGCGTCTGCAGCGCCAGCCGCCCCTCGAAGGCATAGAGCGTGAGGTAGAATTTCCCCGCTCATCGGAAGGTTTCGATCAGCATGTCGTCCGGAGCCGGGGATGATCGAGCGCTCCTTTTGCCGCTCGAGCCAGTGCCGGACCTGATCGGGCAACTTCGACCAGCTTTCCGGGTCAGCAAGCATGGCCCGAACGCGGGGAGGCGAGATAGGTCGAAAGCGGGAACTTGCCGCCATAATAGGGCGGGGACCTTCGGCTCGCGATGCTGGGTTTTTCGTCACGAAGGCAGTGTTTTCCTCAAGACTTTCGAAGCGCAGCACATGACCGGCAAAGAGAAAGCTGTCGCCCGGTGACAGGCCGTCGATGAAGCTTTCTTCCACTTCGCCAAGGACGCGGCCACCACGCCCGAGGCGTTTGGGCTCACCCGCCCGCCTACCCGCCCTTCCAAGACGTGAGGCGCACCTTGATCATCGCCTCTTCGACGATGGTGCCGATGTTGAGGCGATATTGCTGGGCGCGTTTGGGATGAGACAGGCGCCAGAGCGTCTTGCCGCTCTCCTTGTCCTTCAGCGGCTTCAGCTTGGCGAACTGCTCATAGGCCCGCATGGCATAGCCGCCGGTGGCGACGAAATCGATCGCCTGCTCGAAGAGGGTCCAGTCGAGGTCTCGATAGGGATAGGCCGCAGTGATCTCGTCAAAGAAGGCCACCGGGTCGAACGGGCCGGCACAAGCTCGCCCGAGGATATGCTGGGCGAGCACATCGAGACCTCCGGTGCGGATGGGCGGCGTGTCCCTGATCGCCCAGATAGTTGGCATCAAGGGCTGCGCGGCACCTCCATCACCTCAAAGCAATTGGAGGGCACGAGGATCGCTTTGGATGGCTCGTCCAGCCCGGTGATTGGCGCGTCCGATACGCTGGGCAAGACGGCTCGCGCCTTTCGGAGCGCCAACATGGATCACCAGATCGACGTCGCCCCAGTCGATGCCGAGATCAAGGGTTGAGGTGCAGACCACTGCCCTCAGCACGCCGCGCGCCCATGGCAGCCTCAACCTTGCGGCCGCTGGGATGCATCAAGCGAGCCGTGATGGAGCGCAATGGGCAGGGTGTCCTCGTTGATGGTCCAGAGAGCCTGAAACAGATGCTCGGCCTGCGAACGGGTGTTGACGAAAATCAGCGTCGTCTGGTGGGCCTTGATGGCCTGATAGAGATCGGGCAACGCATAGCGAGCACTATGTCCGGCCCACGGGATGCGCTCTGACGAGTTAAGCACCTCGATGTCGGGGTGGGTGCCTCCGGTAAGGCGGATGATCTGGGGCTCTATCTCGGGCTTTCCCTCCCGATGAGGCACCAGCCAGTGGGCCAGCTCAAACGGATTGGAGACCGTTTGCGGACAGGCCAATGGGTCGCACGTTGGGTGCGAGTTGCCTGAGGCGGCTGAGGCCAAGGCTCAGAAGCTCGCCGCGCCTTTGAAGTGACGAGCGCGTGGAGTTCGTCGAAAAATGATTGTCTGGACATCGGCGAACAGCTCTTCAGCCTCACGCGAAGCGATGAGGAGGGCGAGCTGCTCCGGCGTGGTCAGCAGCAGATGCCGGAGGGAGCTGTTTCTGGCGCTGCCGCTTGTGGGCGGGGGGTGTCGCCGGTGCGCGTCTCGACCTTGATGGGCAGGGTCATATCCGCGATGGGTTGCTCAAGATTTCGGGCGATGTCCACCGCAAGGGCCTTCAGCGGAGAGATGTAAAGCGTGTGAAGTTTCCCCTGCCACCGTTCAGGATCCGCCATGATGTCAACGAGTGAGGGCAGAAAGCCGGAGAGGGTCTTGCCCGCCCCGGTGGGGGCAATCAAAAGTGTCGGATGGTCCATCGCGGGGCCGCATCAAGCATGGCCGCCTGATGGGGGCGCAACCGCCAGCCCTTGCTGGGCGAGCCAGCCCGAAAAGATCGGCGGCAGTTCGGACTGGTCGGGTGGAGAGCCAAAGCGCACGGTCAGGCCATCCGCAAGTGCGGTCCCGGTTTCGGGATCCTGTTTTTTGCCCCTCGTTTGAGTCTGAAGCTTCGGTCATCCCCGGACTATGGGCGAGGGGTCGGGCTTTGTCACCTCAAACAGCGGTGACGGCCCGAATGGGTCCCCATGAGCCTGAGGTGATGACATAAGAAAGGAGAACGAGCTTGGCGCGAGCTCCGATCAGGCAACGTTGGCTTCGTAGAACTCGACATCCTGTTCAAAGCCCTCGACGACACCGGGGCAGGAATGGGATTGCCGCACCTGATTGCGCCCGCAGCTCTTGGCCACATAAAGCGCCTTGTCCGCGCGCTTGACCATATCGTCAAACTCGTCATGCTCAGGGTCGAACTCCGAGACACCGGCAACTCAATGTCATGCTGATGTTCTCGAGCCATCCCAATATAGGGGCGCATTGGCAACGGATTTGCGGATACGTTCGGCGAAATGACGAGCGCCATCAATGTCGGCAGACCGCAACAGAATGGCGAATTCCTCGCCGCCCCAGCGGGAGGGCAGATCAAACTCGCGACAGGAGCTGTTGAGAACACCCGCCAGATGCTGCAAGGCCCAGATCGCCTGCCAGATGTCCGAAGCGGTCATTGATCGTCTTGAAATGATCCATATCGATCATGATCATAGACAGGGGTATCTGATGCAGTCTTGCCTGCATGATCATCTGCCGACCACGCCGCGAGAAGGCTGCCCGATTGGCCAATCGGGTCAAACCATCCCGGTCCGCCACCTCGGAGAGAAACTTGTTGCGCTGGCTAAGATGGGAAAAGGCCCTGATCAGCAGAAAGCTCGAGGCCAGCACCATGATGAACGGCAAGCCATAGGCGAAAAGGCTGAGGTAGGGCCAGATCGAAGCGTTGGTATCGGCCAGAATTAACCTTGTTCCGACAACAGACAGCAGGCTGCAGACGCCCGCAAGCGTCCCTGCAGCGACAAGCGCATGACCCGTTGTTTTGATCTTTCCCAGATAGCGATAAAAATCGGTCCATCAGGGTATCAGTTGTAAAGCTCACCGTTGTCCCCTAATTGATTGGTATCGCCGCAAATACTTGAAAATTTTAATAAAAAACGCACACCACCGATCTGAACAGTGCGCCTAAAGAACATGAATCCTAAGGCTTGTCACCACTTTGGCAACGTTTAACTGCGTATTCCCGGCAGGTTTGAAGTTTCAGCTTAATGAAAGCTTGAAGCGACTGTTCAACTTGACTACATGCTTCATTGTGGCACCGGGTGCGGCCATCGATTGGCCATCAGGCCATGATCTGTTAACATTTGAACAGGGTCTCAAAGGAGCAATGAGCTTATGTCAAATACCAACCTGACACGGTTCTTCGGCGGTTCACCCGGAATGGTGGTCCTCAGACTGATCGGTCTGTCCGTCGTTGTCGGGATCATTCTGAGTGCCCTCAACCTGCACCCACGGCAGGTGTGGAACCACATCGTCGCGCTGTTCGAGCATATCTACTACATGGGTTTCGATGCCATTCACTGGGCCATCGAATATTTCTTGCTCGGAGCACTGATCGTCTTTCCGATCTGGATCATCATGCGCATTCTCAAGATGGGCCGGAACGAACCCTGATCGGGCCCTGTCGCCATAAAGGACGTCGCGTCCAGCATGCACCATTGCCTTTGTGACAAGAAGGCCGTCTTGTCTTACTTGCTTTTGAGACAGGCTCCTTTCTTGCACCTTTCTGGCACCTTTCTGGCACCTTACCGTCTGCTAACCGCGACATTACACATGTTTAAGATGACAATCGGCCGCCCATCGACGATACTTGGTCTCAAGTCAAGCGATTGAGAGGTACAGGAATCCTTCGAAGCTTTTTGAAGGAACTTCAAGATCGCCCGAACAGAAACCAGATCAGTCCTTGTTTCTGTTTTGCGCGCTCCGGGCTTCCCGCCTTCCCCCAAGAGCCTTATGCAGGGGGCTTCGGAGCCAACAAATTAACCGTTGCACGAATGGTCCCCGTGCAGCGGTTAATTGTTTTTTCGGGGCACGTTTCTCTCCAAACCTGCTCCCTTTGCATTCTCATCACGTCCTCTTTCCGGCTTTTCATGGCGCTGCTGGAATGTTACAAAGCCGGGCCCATCCCGGAGGACCTCCTCTTTCGGTCCCCTCTTCCATTCTTTTCGGTCTGTTGCCATGGATTCCCAAGCCACAAGCAATCCCAACGCTTTTGATGTCACGCACCGCATGGTGCTGTCGATTGCCATTCCCATGACGCTGGGGCTCGTGACTGTGCCAATCGTCGGCATCGTCGACATGGCGGCCATCGGCCAGCTCGGGGAAGCCCATCTGATGGGAGGCATCGCCATTGGCGCGCTGCTGTTCTCTCTGGTTTCCAGCTCATTCAATTTTCTACGTATGGGCACGACGGGCCTCACCGCACAGGCCGTCGGACGTGGAGATCAGATCTCCCAACGGGCCGTGATCTATCGTGCCCTGATGATTTCGCTCGCATTGGGGATGGTTGTTCTGGTGTTCAGCCCACTATTGGTGCCGCTCG
This sequence comes from uncultured Cohaesibacter sp., assembly GCF_963662805.1. NCBI lineage: Bacteria > Pseudomonadati > Pseudomonadota > Alphaproteobacteria > Hyphomicrobiales > Cohaesibacteraceae > Cohaesibacter > uncultured Cohaesibacter sp. Next base: position 36,066 of record NZ_OY759871.1, on the reverse strand, counting down.
CCCTCACCGCCATGGGCGGGTCGGACGCGGTCAACGAAGCTGCAAGTGCCTATCTGATGATCCGTCTGTTCGCCCTGCCCCTGACGCTTGCCAATACGGCGGTGTTCGGGTGGTTCTTCGGGCTCGGCCAATCACGCAAGGGCATGATTCTGCTGGTCGTCCTCAACTGCATCAACATCCTCCTCACGGTCTGGTTCGTGCTCGGGCTGGACATGGGGGTAGAGGGCGCCGCGCTCGGCTCGGTTGCCGGTGAGGCGGTTGCGTTCCTATTCGGTCTCGGCTTGTTGTTTCAGGAGATCCGGCACGACTGGCGCGTTCAGATGTCCCGGCTGTTCAACGGTGAGGCCTTCATGCGCTTCATGCGACTAAACGGGGACATCTTCATCCGCTCCATGGTGCTGCTTCTGTCCTTTTCGGTGTTTGCCTCTCTGGGGGCGCGTCAAGGGGACAGCATACTCGCGGCGAACGAGCTCCTGATGCAGTTCTTCATGTTCGGCGGCTTCTTTCTGGATGGCATTGCAGCGGCTGCCGAACAGCTTAGCGGACGGGCTATCGGCGCCCATTATCGCCCGGCCTTTGACAGGACCGTCCGGCTGACCCTCATCTGGGGAGGGATGCTTGGTGCGGGACTGAGCCTCATCATGTGGGCGTTTGGCCCAACCATCATCGACGCCTTGACCACGGCTGAGGATGTCCGCGATCACTCGCGCGACTATCTGATCTGGGCCGCGCTCACCCCCCTACTTGCCACTCTGGCCTTCCAGATGGATGGCATCTTCGTCGGAGCGACTTGGTCGGCTCCGATGCGCAACATGATGCTGCTGTGCTGCGTGATCTTTCTGGTTTCTGCCTTCGTCTTCATGCCGATATTCGGCAACCACGGCCTGTGGCTCGCGATGATCCTGTTACTGGTCTCACGCGGGGTCGGCCTCATGGTCCTGCTGCCCAAGCAGATTGATCGCACCTTTGACGGGCCAGGTGTTCCGGTCGGCGTCTAGAGTATCTCGAGAACGGATTCCGGCGGGCGTCCGATGCGGGCCTTGCCGTTCTTGATGACCACGGGCCGTTCGATCAGCTTGGGATTGGCGACCATGATCTCGATCAGCTCAGCCTCGTCACTGACATTCTGCACACCCAGTTCCTTATAGAGGCTTTCTTTGGTGCGCATCAGGTCGCGTGCGCCGATGCCGAGCATGCTCAGAACCTTGCGGATTTCCGCCGCATCGGGCGTATTTTCAAGATACATGCGGATCGTAACATCCGGTTCCTTTTCCTCCACCAGAGCCAGTGTCTGACGGGACTTGGAGCAACGCGGATTGTGCCAGATGGTGGTCGTCATGGGTCTTCCTCTTTCTGTTGCGGGCTAAAGGCACCTCCGGGCCGGATCCGACCGGGACGCTGTCTTATCGCTGCGCTTTCAATTCACCGGTCTCACTTCTTGCTGGAGAGGGGCTGCACAGCCCAGTCCCTTGTCGTCTCGCCACGGATGTCGTCGAGCGATGTGGCTCCTGATCTCTGAAGCTCGGCGGCCATTTCCTTCAGCATCGACGGGATCATCAGGGCACCACCATAGATCCAGCCAGTGTAGAGCTGGACGAGGTGAGCCCCGGCGCGGATCTTTTCAAGTGCCGTGCCTGCGTCACGCACGCCACCCACACCGACCAGCGGCAGATCTGGGCCGACGCGTTCGCGCACCTTGGCAAGGGCGATGGTCGATTTGGCAAACAGTGGTGCGCCGGAAAGCCCGCCGGTTTCCTTCAGCTGATCCTGACAATGCAGATGGCTCGGGCGATCAAGGGTCGTGTTGGAAACGATCATGCCATCGATGCCGCGCTCCAGCGCGACCGCACAGACGTCATCAAGCCCCAACTCGTCAAGGTCCGGTGCGATCTTGAGCAACAGGGGCACCGTACGCCCGACCCGTTCGGTCTGGCGGTTCCGCTCATCGAGCACCCGGCCCAGAAGATTGTCCAGTGCATCGCGCGCCTGAAGATCTCTCAGCCCCGGTGTGTTGGGCGAGGAAATATTGACCGTGAAATAGGAGGCATAGTCGGCGAAGGCCTTGACGCCCGTCACGTAGTCCTCGGTGCGATCATCGCTGTCCTTGTTGGCCCCGACATTGATACCGATGATGCCCGGCCGGCCCTTGCGGGCGGCGAGGCTCTGCTGGGCGGCCAGATGGCCCTTGTTGTTGAAGCCCAGACGGTTGATCACGGCCTCATCATCGACGAGGCGAAACATCCGCGGCTTGGGGTTGCCCGGCTGGGCCAGCGGCGTGATGGTGCCGACTTCTGCCGCACCAAACCCGAGTCTCAGCAACGCGTCGGGCACTTCGGCATTCTTGTCAAAGCCTGCCGCCACACCGAGCGGATTGGGGAAGTCGAGATCCCAGAGCCGAACGGCAAGAGCGGCATGGGGCTTTGGCCTGCATCCGGGCACAAGCCCTGTCTTGAGGGCCGTGACGGCCATTGTGTGGGCAAATTCAGGATCGAGCGCGAACAGCGCTTTGCGGGTCAAGCTATCCAGCATTGAATTGGCCATCGCATGTTCTTTCTGGCTTATTGATCGTTTGGCAGGGCTGGCAAGTGATGATAGCCGTCCTCGTCCATTGCCAGATTGGCCTGAGCAATGACCGCGTCGATCGGCATGGGGCAATAAAGGTGGGGAAACAGCGCTCCGCCGCGGGAAGGCTCCCACGCGATCGGCTGGGCCTTTTCCTCGAGTATGTCGACCGAGACCACCAGCAACAACAGGTCCTCGACGTGACGAAAATGCTTGTGAGCGGTTTCCTCGACTTGTTCAGCACTGGAAAAATGGATGAAGCCGTCTTCAAGATCGACGGGCGCTCCCTTGAACAGACCGGCTGACTGCGCGTCATCCCATTGTTCTCTGGTCGCCAGTTTGTAGATCCACTTCGCCATTGTCCAACCCCTCTTCATTGTTTCCTGTGCGTACGACAGGTGAGGTCCGGGTGCAAAGTCTTTTTACGACTTTCTTTGCGCTCGGTCACTGCCAGACATGCTAAGAGCATCAAATGGTGCCCTTTTGATCTGTCTTTGTTGTGAGTTAACATGAATATGGTTGCATATGTTTAGTTTGCTTCTATAAGTTGTATTTGATGATAGTTGCAAGCTGAGGGAGCACGGATGCTGTCCCACGAAGCCATATGGAAAGCGATAGACGGGCTCGCATCCCGCAACAACCTGTCGCCTTCCGCTCTGGCGCGCCGTGCAGGGCTTGATCCGACATCCTTCAATCCCTCCAAGCGCATCAAGTCCGATGGTCGTCCCCGGTGGCCTTCGACAGAATCGATTGCCAAGATCCTCGACGCAACCGACACCGGTATCGCAGATTTTTTCGCGCCCATCCTGCCGGTCGAAAGCCACAGGAAAAAGGGATCAAAGGGGCCTCCAAGCTGGAGTATTCAGGCCATCGTGAACCAGACCGTTCCGCAACAATGGCCCCGGGTGGATGATGATGGCGGCGCACCCAGTCTGTCTTCCGCACCCGACAGCAAGTCCTCTGCCTCACACAGCGCCGGAAAAGCCAACAGCCGACATGGCGATCAGCCGTCCCTCTTCGTGCTGGAAGTTTCCGGCGATCAGTTCAGACCCTTTTATCGCAACGGCGACAAGCTGCTGCTTTCGGTCGATCTCGGTCTAGCGCCCGGCGACAGGGTCGTCGTCCACTGTCAACGCGATGGTCTGGTTGCCGGTGAGATCAGGCAGGTGCGCAAGCGGTCCCTCTCCCTGAGCATGGATTTCGAGCACAAGATGATCTCGACATTTGCTCTTTCCCATGTGAAATGGGTTGCCAGAATAGTCTGGGTCAGCCAATAATAACGAGACATCCCTGATCAGTATTTCTGACTGTTCGGCGTGATGCATGAGACCCGGTCTCTCACAGAAACCCAACGCAGTTGTTGCCTGTCATCGCGATATCCTCGTGAGCAGTGCCCGATTGCGTCCGAGCAAGTGATTCTCATCGTGCCTTTCCAAGTCGAGCACCCCTTCCCAATCGATCGCAGGTCCGTCCGGCGCAAGCTGGTGCGTGCCATGGGCTCTTTCACGCTTGCCCTCATCGCCCTCATGCTTGTGTTCGTGCTGCTCTGGATGTTGGGAGGAGAGAGCGCCGAGGAAACGTCCGGCCTTGAGCCAGGGCAGGCCCCTGTCGCAAGCGAAGCACCGACCACGGTGAAGCCCGCCGACACCGACCAGACGCCGCAGATGCCTGAGGCAAGACTGGATGTGGCGGCGGCGGCGCCTGTTGTCCAAGGCCCGGCAAACCCCGACCAACCCGCCATGGCGGTGGCTCAACCGGGCAACCCCCTCAAGATTCAAGGCCCCGAAGCGGGGCAGGTGGTGGCTCCTCCGACCCGTGACGTGACACCCAACTATCAGCTCTCCCCGCTCCATCAGATCAAACCGCTCACCCGCGAAGAAGGTCTTCCGCTCCCGCCCAAGCCCAAACGCGAACCGCTGCCTGAGATCTTCCGCCGTGTCGTGGTCAAGAGCCCGACCGAGCTCATCCTGCGCGTTGACAAGACGCGCAAGGTGAATGTGACGCTCGCCCATGTCGAAGCACTCACTAAGGATCGGCAATGCTGGCTGGATGGTCGGGCAGCGCCTTGCCTTGCCCTTGGCAAGACCGCTCTGCGGCGCTATTTGCGGCAACGGGCGGTGATGTGCGACTGGCTGACAAAGCCTGTCGGCGAAGCAGACGACGAAGCCGACACCTCCCGCGATGCGCTTTGCTATCTGGGCATCAATCGGGCGAACGGGACAGGTGGCAAAGACAAGAGATCCACCGATCTCGCCGCATGGCTGGTGCGTTATGGTTGGGTCATTCCCGAAGCTGGCCATTATGAGCAAGAGAACCGCATGGCGCGGGACAATGCGCTTGGAGTCTATGCGACCGAGAGCTCTGCCGGCTCTGCAACCGTTCAAGCAAGGCAGCAGGAATGGCAGGAGTTGTCTGATACTCTCGATGCGGTTGGCAGTGAGGTCTCGATCCCCGAGACCAGTCTTGATCTGGACGACGAGTTGCCGGAAGTCACGGATTTGCCGCTGATCGGCGAGGCTCCGGACGCGCTTCTGGCCGAGCCGAACGGGAACCCGCGGACACTGACCCCAGCACAATAGAGCGCCTAGTTGGTGGCGGACGTTCCTGTGAGGTCGAAGACCGGCATTTCCCTATCTGCGCAATGGTTGACCAGAGCCTTTGGCTCGGTCCCGGCGAGGAAGTCCTTTGCCACATCGCGGGCGCAGTCGATGCGGCTAATCACATCATGTCCGGCATAGGGCACCTGAAACCAGACAGCGTTGCTGTAATTTGACAGGCCGTTGTCCATCGAAGAGGGTTCAACAATAGTGTCGAACGCTCCGTTCAGGACGAGAACCGGCCTGTTCGTCGGTTTGGCCTTGTCCCATCCGTCGGGCAAAGTGATGGTGTCGCCGACCTCGTCTTCCAGCAACCGGCACGCTCGTTCATAAAATGCTATCTTGGAGGGCTGTTCGACTTCACTGGGGGCCTGGCCGTCAAGCGGCTTGATGTCCTCGGCGCACAGAATCGCGAAATGCATGCCAAGCCCGATCATCTTCATGGACGGAGACAGATTGTCAGGCGGGGTCCAGATCTTGTCCTCGGCGAGGGCTTCCTCGAGGCTCTTCTTGGTGCTGGTGATGTCGCCGGGAACCTTGTCTATCCGGTGCCATGACAGCAGGACCTCAAGCCGAGCCTTGTAGAGAATTCCAAGCAATTCTGCAGGCAGTTCGTCGTCAGCCAGTTTGGCCTTGCGCATTTCAAACGGCAGGCGCTGCAGATCCCAATAGGCATCTGGATAGGCCTCGCGGCACGGATCGTCCTGATTGCAAAGCTCGAGAGCTTCCTCGACGCGCTCAAACGGATTCCAGTCGAGAAGGCGGGTGTTGAGAAACAGAGGCCCGTTGAAGATGACGCGGTCGATGCCTTCCTCGTCCACCCTGATCAGTTCCTGCGCCACGCGAGCCCCGTAGGAATGGGCCAGAACGGCCCACTTGTCGATGCGCAGGGCGTTGCGCAGGGCGTGGTAATCTTCGGCAGCAAAACGGGTGCTATAGTCGGACAGCAATTGCCCTTCCTGCTTGGCCTGTTTGGCACAGGCGACCAGCTTCTCGGTGTCGATCGCATTGTCCTTGTCGACCGCTTCAGAGCAATGAATGGTGCCGGCCATAGGGCCAGTACCGCGCTGGTCCATCAGGACAACTTCGCGATGCGCTCGGAAAGGCTTCAGATTCTCGACTATCCGTTTTTCCAGCCCAATGGCAGACTGGCCCGGCCCTCCGACCAGCACCAGCAACGGTGGTTCCGTGGCCTCGCCTTCAAGCGGCGCAAAGAACATGACAGGCAAGGCCATCGGGCGATTGGAGATGTCGTTCCAGTCCGAGGGGACATGCAACAGGAAACAGCTCGCCACGTCCCCTTCAGCCCGTTCGCCGGGGCAATCGATGGGCTGAAGCGGGGTGTGGGAATCCTCTGCACGGGCAGGCTCTACTGAGACCAGTGCGCCCGCGACGAGGATGGCAGCAAGAGCACAAACGGGGGCACAAAGAAGGCGGCCAGCCGACAGGATCGGATTTGTCGTTCGGATCATGCCAGTTTGCATCTGTTTCTCGCCTTCCCTGAAAGTCCCGGACGCGCGATCAGTCAGTCGCCTTCAGAAGATCGCCGTTGAGGCCCTTTTCGATCAGCTCTCGGGTGTTCTCGACGCCATAAAGGGCGATGAACGAGCCGAAGCGCGGCCCCTGATCCTGACCGAGCAGCACCTGATAGAGCGCCTTGAACCAGTCGCGCAGATTCTCGAAGCCATGCTCCTTGCCGACGGCAAAGACTTCCGTCTGCAGCTCCTCGGCATCGGTGACATCGAGCATGCCTTCCAGTCGCTTGGACAGATCGGCCATGGCAGCGGGCTCTTCGGCGGTTGCTGCACGGAAGACCTTGTGCGGCTTGACGAAATCCTGGAAGTAGCGGATCGCGTAACCGACCAGCTCGTCTAGCTTAGGATGCGTCTCGGCGCTGGCACCGGGCGCATAGCGGGAGATGAAGCCCCAGAGCACGTCCTTGTCATGGGCGTTGGCAGCGCTGACCAGATTGAGCAGCAATGCAAAGCTCAGAGGCATGTCCACCTTGGGCGGGTTGCCCGAATGAATGTGCCATGTCGGGTTGTTGAGCTGCTTCTCGGTGTCTTCTTTCTCGATGTTGTCGAGGAAGGTGAAATATTCGTCCACCGCTTTCGGGATCACATCGAAATAGAGCTTCTTGGCGGTCTTCGGCTTCTGATACATGAAGAGCGACAGGCTCTCGGGCGAGGCATAGGTCAGCCAGTCCTCGATGGTTAGGCCATTGCCCTTGGATTTGGAAATCTTGGCGCCATGCTCGTCAAGGAACAGCTCGTAGGACAGGCTTTCGGGTTGCGGCTTGCCGAGCGCACGGCAGATTCTGGTGGAGAGCTTGACCGAGTCTATCAGATCCTTACCGCTCATCTCGTAGGCGACGTCGAGCGCCGCCCAGCGCATGGCCCAGTCGGCCTTCCACTGGCATTTCACGGCACCGCCGGTGACCGGGACTTCAACCTTCTCTTCGGTTTCAGGGTCGACATAAACGACCGTGCCTTTCGAGACGTTGCGCTCGATCATCGGCACCTGCAGCACCTTGCCGGTGCGCGGGCAGACCGGCAGGAAGGGCGAATAGGTCGCCTGACGCTCGGCACCAAGGGTCGGCAGGATGATGTCCATGACCTTGTCATAGACCTCGAGCATTTTCAGCAGCGTCTCATCGAAACGACCGGATTTGTAATAGTCGGTCGAGGAGGCAAATTCATAATCAAAGCCAAACTGGTCAAGGAAGGCGCACAGGCGCGCGTTGTTGTGCTGCGCAAAGCCTTCATGGGTGCCGAACGGATCAGGCACCTTGGTCAGCGGCAGGCCGAGATAGTTCGCCAGCATGTCCTGATTGGGCAGGTTGGTCGGGACCTTGCGGAAACCGTCCATGTCATCGGAGAAGCACAGAAGACGGGTCTGGACCTTGTCCTCGGTGATGGCGCGAAAGGCGGTGCGCACCATCGAGGTGCGGGCAACTTCGCCAAAGGTGCCGATGTGCGGCAGGCCGGACGGACCATATCCGGTTTCGAACAGCACTTCATCGGGCATGCCTGCCTTCTCGAACCGTTTGACCAGCTTTCGTGCCTCTTCAAACGGCCAGGCCTTGGACGTTGCGCTTGCCGTGACGAGTTCATCAGTCAACGCGAGCGGGAGGGCGGATTGCGAAGTCATGTTTCAGGTTTCCTTGAAGTACCTTGAAGATCGGCCGGAAAGGGAGTGATGTCCCTCTGGCCAATGTTTGTTCAAAATCGATTGTCATAACAAAATCCGCCTCGGGAGGCGGACTTTCGGGGGTGTTCTAACCGATTGGCTTCAGCAAGGAAAGATAATTTCGGCCATCAGCCGAGAACAGGCCAACAGTGGCCGCGACCCACACCGGCTTTCGGTTCACTTCGGGGTCGGCAGTTGCAGGTCCGGGGCCTTTTCGATGAGCTGGGTTGTCTTGCTTTCGAACTGGGCGGCCTTCATATGATAGAAGGCCTTGCGGATGAAGCCCGTTTCGGGATGCACCCAGTATTTGTGATGGTTCTGCATCTCCATACCCAGCTTTGCCACGAAATCCGCTTCAACGGTCTGATAGGCAATGCCCTCAAACTCTTCTTCACCGCAAGCAGCGTTGGTGGTGGTCTCGGCGCTCTCGCGCATGGCCTTTTTGGACGCCTCGGCGTTGGCATCGCTGTCCATCTCGCGCACCTTCGACCAGCTTTTTCCCTCATCTATCGAGCTGTACATGACATTGTCATAGGCGAGGGTCCATTGTCCCGCCGGTTCGATCATTTCCGTCATCCAGTGGTCGGGGGCGACCTGATAGGAATAGTTCCGGGAGGTCATCCCACCGACGATCTCCTGCGTGACATCGATCTTGACTGATCCTTCGTCACCATTGCCACTGACCAGAAGCGCCTTGAAGCGGTCTGCGCAATCCTCTGCCCTTGCGTCGACAACGCTGAGGGCGACCAGCAGGCACAAGGCTGTAATCGGGGTCTGCGAAAGAGACAAAAGGCGGGTCGAAGCAATCATGGGCAGGATCCTCGGATAGGCGATGGCGGAACAGTCAAACTGGTGTGAGCCTCCATTTTTATGCGCAAAAATGCCGATGGCAATAAAAAGCACACCCTGTTGGACAAAGGTTTGTTGGCGACGGCATGTTTCTCTTGGTAAAACAGGCCTATGCCGTTAGGGATAAGATGACAGCAATGGCTTGATACTGGTGCTTGCAGTGCCTAGATAGACTGCAACCAACAGACTTGACTGACCAAGTGACGGCATTGCACGCCAACAAACCGTAAGACAGGATGCCCGATGACGAAAACCGTCTCCCCCGAAGAAGCTCTCGTTTATGTCATGGTGACCACGTCGGCAGCCGACCGGACAATGACCGATTCCGAATTGATGAAAATCGGCGAGGAAGTCCAGACGCTTCCCGTATTCTCCGACTTTGATGAGGCACGCCTCGTTCAGGTTTCGCGTGACTGCACCGATCTTCTGGCCGAAGGCGGGGTGGACCTTGTTCTTCAGGTGATCCATGCAAGCTTGCCTGAAAAGCTTCGCGAAACTGCCTATGCGCTCGCGGTAGAAGTCGCTGCAGCCGATCTGCAGGTTGAGCAGGATGAATTGCAGTTCCTGTTGATGCTGCGCGACGAGTTGGAGCTTGACCGCTTGCATGTGGGTGCCATCGAGCACAGCGCCCGGGTTCGCTATCGCAGAAAATAACCGTACTTGGGTAAATATAACCAGCTTTTACGAAAACCGGAAGCGCTAGAGCAGCGCTTCTCGTATCGCCTTCGCAGCTACTAACTCAATCTGCGCTTTAACGATTTTATCCAATTGCTGTCCTTCCGTATAATTTGCTGGAGCGACGCAATGCACTCTTCCTGCATCTAAATATTGGTCAGCTTTACCTCTTCCACCTTTTTTGTGAGGTTTAAATACAGCAATTGAGAGGCCTCCTTCTTCCTTCACCAAGCGAAAACAAGGAATATCTGTTGCCCCATCGCCGATAAATATCATATTTTCAAACGGTATATAACGATCGTTTTTTGAAATAACTTTATTTATAGTCTCACTATCAGCAATATCATGAGCATTTTTATTTATTCTAAACAAATACTGCGTCTTCGCTGTGTAGTTCACAGCCAAAGCTGGCCAAAATGCAATTCCATTTTCATCAAATAGGAATTTTGATGCATACACTTTATCAAATTTTGAAGCTATTGAAGTTCCAGAGAAAATCTCATCATTTCCAGACGAAATTAAATAGTGCGCAACTTTTACCCCCTTCTTTTTCCCGTATTCATTTATTCTGTCAAACCAATCTTCCACGCCTTGAAATAGCTCCATTTCATTGCCGCGTTTTTTAAAATCCGCTCTACGAACGGATATACCAGCAGCATGTGCTTTTCGGAGCATCAGGTTCATATAAACAAGAACTTCATCTGCCTGCTCTCGTTTTGTTATCTGTTTAACTTCTCTCCAAAAATCGCCAGCGTTAATTCCCACATCAGGCAAAAACTGGTGCTCTTGCATATTACCAGGAGCGAGCGTCCCATCAAAATCGTATGCAATCCCTAAAACCACGCTTCTCTTAGCCATTTTCTCGCCTTAGAAAGTTATTAACTGGTGAGAATGTGAACCGATAAGCATTGCCAGTCAATCTTAGATTAGGCCTATTGATAGTACACCCTGAATTTGTAGAATTGCTTTTAAGTTCCGCCAACACTATCTCGATTGGGGTTATTTGGCAGAATATAAAAACACAAATTGCTTCTCTACTGGAAGCCCCCGGACAGCTTCAATCAATTTGTGATTTGCGCAAATCCAATGTGTAGTAATTTTTCAACACTTCTCGGTGGACACATGTGCTTTGAAGCGACAGCTGGCCACAACAAGATTGCTCGACCAACTTTTGCTGGCCATCCACACACGAGGGCGCAATGCGCTCTTGCGTCGCGTCGAGGGCTTGCCGAATCTGCGCGCCCGTTCTAGCAAGGGCAGATCTTCTTTTCTGCAAGCCGGGCGGATCAAGCGATGTCCAAGCTCTATTTCACCTATTCGGCGATGAATGCCGGCAAATCCACCTTGCTGCTGCAGGCTTCCTACAACTATGTCGAACGGGGCATGCGAACGCTGCTCTATACTGCGGCACTCGATAACCGGACGCGAGTGGGGGAGATTTCTTCACGCATCGGCCTGTCGGCAGAAGCCTTCATCTTCAAGGCCGACACCGACCTCTTCGCCCATGTCAGCGCGCAATATGACGTTGCATCGGGCGAGAAAAAGCCCGACTGCATCTTTTTCGATGAAGCGCAATTCCTCACGGAAGATCAGGTCTGGCAATTGTGCCGCGTGGCGGACGATCTCCGAATTCCGGTGATGTGCTACGGCCTCCGGACCGATTTTCAGGGCAAGCTTTTCACCGGTTCCAAACAGTTGCTGGCGCTCGCAGACGTGCTGCGCGAGGCCCGAACGATCTGCTGGTGCGGGCGCAAGGCTTCGATGGTGGTGCGGATCGACAGGGACGGAAAGATCATCGAGGAAGGCGCTCAGGTGGTGATTGGCGGTGAGGAATCCTATGTCTCACTGTGCCGCAAGCATTGGGCGGTCAAGGATCTGGGAGACAAGGATCGCTCCGACCCGCAAGCCGATCTTCCCTTTGATCCGGCCTGACCGGCGTCTTGGGACAGCCCGTCGCACCTGATCATCAGGTCGTGTTTCTGCCTTAATCGACGCCTAGGCAGACGGCATCGGAGCCTGCCGCATCAGCGCTTCCGCCACAGCAAAAGATGATACAATCCGGGCCGTTATGGAGCCGATGAGTTCCGCGTCAGACCCGAGGGCTGGTGTCCATGCAGGCATTGCCAAACAGTGAGGACGAGAAGGATCGGTCTTATGGCCTGACCCTTGCGGCCTCCTTGTCCCTGCATGGATTGTTGGCCTTTGCCCTCTTGTCAGTAATGCCCGAAATCATTCCGGATGCGGATGAGACCGAAGAAAGGCGTATCGAGGTCGAGTTCATCCCGTTTGCGCAATTGTCTCCTTCCCCGCCTGAACCAGCCCCGACTGCCCCGAATGATGGCCTTGCGGCTGTGCCACCCGCTCACGTTCCAGAAGAGTCGCCCACTCAGCAACAATCCCTTCAGCTGCCAACGGATTTCAGAGCCCCGCGACCGATGGTGCGGGCGTCAAGGCTGATGTCCGCATCACTGCTGTCGGACCCGGCCAATGCCGAGGGGCGCAAGGAATTCTATGGGCTGACCAACGAGGAGCAGGAGGATCAATTGTGTGATCTTGAGGCGCTGGAACAGATCCGCGCCTGGAACAGCAGCTATGTTCCCGAGCGCATGGTCTCCTACACGTTCGAGGAGGTACGCTATGAAGGCAACCGGATCATCGCTGACGGCGCAGCCTTCTGGAGCAAAGAGAACTGGCACCGGCTGAAATACGATTGCGTGTTGTCAGACGACCGCAAGAATGTAGTCAACTTTTCGTTTCTCGTCGGCGTCATTGTTCCCAAGGATCAGTGGGAACAATATGACTTGACCGAGTATAAGTGAGCTTTAGTCCTCTTCGCCCGGATCGAAGCTGTCACCCTCGAAGGAAATCGTCAGAACCGGCGGGCTGGCGGCAAAGTCGGCGGCCAGTGTGGACGCCATTTCGAGGTTGCTCTTGAGGGTCGCCTCGGACTTGCCGGTGGGGCCAAGATCATGGCTGCCATCGGTGATCCATTCAAGCGAGACCTGTGGCGGCAAGTCAATCGCGTCCACTTCATACCACCAACCGAAATCATCGCGCTCGCCCTGACAGATCAGGATCGGCAACAGGCTCTTCTCCAGAGGCTCAAGACGCCAGTTCTCCGGCTCGGACTTGCCGATCGGGTGGAACGGATAGCCAAAGACCGCGACGCCCTTGACCGCCAGAGGCAGTTCTTCGTCACCGGCCAGCATGGCCGCGATCCGGCCACCCATGCTCTTGCCGCCGATGATGACCGGCAGACCATCCCACTCACTTTTCCAGCGCTCGCCCTCGAGCAATTCCTCGACCGCGCGGAAATAATGGTGGGTCCATTTCTCGGCTCTGCCGGAAGGGCGTCTTTTGCCATCGACCCGCCGCCGTGCCATATAGGAAAATTCAAAGCGGGCAACGACGATGCCCTTGCCGGTGAGCAGGTTGGCAATCCGCTCCATGAAGGGGGAATCCATCGCGCCACCCGATCCATGGGCCAACAGCATGACGGCTCTCACGTCGCCCTCTGGCTCGGTGATCAAAAAATCAAAAGGGCTGTCGGCGGTAATCGGAGTGGGGTCGGACATGGCTGAGGCTCATTCGCATATGTGGCGTTTCGGGATCGTCTTCCTATCAGCTTCGCGACCAAAGGCCAAGAGCGCCGACCTTTGAGCGTCACAACAAAGTGAGTCAGATTGGCCAAAAAGCGATTTGCGGCGATAATCCTCTTTGGTTATTAATTGCGCTCAGATGAATATAAGAGAGTGCTAACGACCACGGCGCAAGCGGAGTGCATGATGCAAGAGAGTCTTTTTTCCTTTCTCGGCCTTGACGAGAACAGCCTGCGCCTTGGCATTTTTGCTGCGACCTTCATTGTCATGGCCATCGCTGAATGGGCTTTGCCGAAACGTGAACGAGCGCTACCCAAAGGCCGACGCTGGATCACCAACTGGGGCATTGTGGTGCTCGATACGGTGATCGTGCGCCTCATCATGCCGATTCTGCCGATCGGGGTGGCTCTCTATGCCACTGAACAGGGCTGGGGTCTGCTCAACTGGATTGCCCTGCCCGGCTGGCTGTCGGTGCTGATTGCCTTCATTATTTTGGATTTTGCCATCTGGCTGCAGCATCTTCTCTCGCACATCATTCCGGTTTTCTGGCGGCTGCATCAGGTGCATCATGCCGACCGGGACATTGATGTTTCGACCGCCCTCAGGTTCCATCCCATCGAGATCCTGTTGTCGCTTGTCTACAAATGCGCCTGGGTGATCGTCTTTGGAGCGCCTGCGGTTTCGGTGTTCATCTTCGAGGCTGTGCTCAATGCTGCGGCCCTCTTCAACCACGCCAACGTGCGGCTGTCCAAACGCGCCGATGCTGTATTACGGCTGCTTGTGGTGACGCCGGACATGCACCGGGTCCATCACTCGGTGACGCCACGGGAGACCAACTCCAATTACGGCTTCAACCTGTCGATCTGGGATCGGATGTTCGGCACCTATATCGCCCAGCCCGGTGCAGGCCATGAGGAGATGACCATCGGTCTCAACCGGTATCAGAGCGAGAAACCGGGCCAGTTCCTCTGGTCGATCCTGCTGCCGTTTCGCAATCGATAGGGATTGACGCCCGTGGCCCTGTTCACTCAATAGGTGGCATAGACATCAAGGGCGAAGTGCCGGGCATAAAGTTCGGCGAGGCGCCCCTTCTGTTCCAGCTTCAAAAGCCCATAGTTCAGCAAATCCCCCAGTCCGGCTTGATTGCGGGCATAGGCCATCGCCATGCCGTCACCGAAGAAATGGGAATCGTAATAGGGCTTGCCGGCGAAGATCAGAGGGCTGTTGGCGTTCGAGACCAGTGGCAGCAGCTGGAAGGCATCGCCGAAGATGGCCTTGACGGTCTTGTCGGTCAGAATGCGCCGGGCGGCCTGAAGGTCGGTGACCGGCACGCGGTTGATGTTTGGGAAGTAGGCCTTCAGATAGGCTTCATGGGCCGAGCCACCCTGCACTGCGACAGGCTGACCATCCAGCGAGTGGGCATCGACGCGGACGAACTCTTCCTTGAGGCGAACAAAGCGCGCCGGGCGCTGCAGGTAGATGTTGGAAAAGCCGAGGGTTTCAAGAAGGCTGGGGTGGATCGCCAGTCCGGCAACGGCGACATCGGCGGAACCGCCATCAAGCAGGAACGGAATGGAGGAGAAAGGCACGATCTTCAGGGTGCAGGCAATGTTGAGCTCTTCGCACAGGCTGCGCACCAGCTCCACATGATATCCTTCGGGCTCTCCGTCACCACGGCGAAAATTGAAATAGGGAAAGTCATCGGTGGTCAGCAGGCGCAGGCCTCGGTCCAGAAGCTCCTGATCGGGTTGGGCCAGTCTCTGCCGGGAATTGATGAAGCCGGTGAAGCCCGCCTTGGCCCATTCCTCGCTGGCAACCGGAGCGCTGGACTGGGTTGGCCTGTTCCGCAAATTGACATTGGCCCCAACGTCCCCTTGCGACTCGGTGTCCGCCTCGTCTTCTTCCTCGGACGGCGCAATCTGGGATTCCTCGGCAACCGGAGCGTTTGTTTCCTGCGCCACAGCCTTCAGGCCAGACAAAGACCCCACCAGAAAGACAGCCATGAGCGAAAGAAAAATCAACATCCTGATTTTCATCATCAATTCCCGAAAATCGAGCGATCTCTCGACACGAACCACACGCGCAATCTGGCTGAGCCAGACACCATCACCGGTTGTCGAGACTTGAAAACCAAACATTGAAATTGTAAACCCCGTATGCCACAATTCTAGGTATTGAAACCCAATATCCGAAATCAGTCTGCCATTTCATCGACTCGATATAAAGGCATTGCGCGGGACCTGTCATGACATTTTTGTCGTCAGACCAGAAAAAGCCTTCTGCTGGCCAAAGCGGTGACCGATCCCCCGCAGCGACAACGGCACAACCGTTGTCTGAGGCGATTATTCTTCAACGCGATCTCGCGCAGGAAGGGCAGACTCAGGGGCCTGAGTCCCTTCCTTTCCATCTCTCGCTCCTCTGCCGTGGACGGTTGACAGCGGAAAAGATCGGTGCCCTGTCTTCCAGTCACCAACGGGCGCATTCCAACTACGATCTGGCAAGTCACTGGATCCGCACCGGGCGGCTCAGCGAGCGGCTCTATTTCCATGCGGCGGCGCAAAGGCTCGGTGTTCCCTATCTAGAGGAAGCCGAGCTGGAGGCACTGCATGATGTCTCACCGGATCAACCGCTTGATGCGCTGGAGACGATCAATTGCCGTATCATGAAGCCGCGCGTCACACCGAACGACCTAGCGCTCCTGCCTGAGAGCTATCTGGTTTGCGCACCGCAAGGGGAAGCACTTGACCTATTGGAAGCGCAGCTCAAAGCCAATCCGGCTTTGAGGCAGCGCATTCGCCTGACCAGTCCCAGCCTGTTTCTTTCAACGAGGCGAGATCTCCTGAGCGATCAGGCGCTGCGGACAAATGTCTATCGTCTGCGGCAGGAGATGCCGCAACTCTCGTCCCATCACCCCGCACGTGCAAGACATATCCTCTATTTCCTTTTTGGCGTTGGTATGGTGCTGGCGGGCAGCCTCTGGTCGGCGCCACTGGCCGTTCTGTTCAATCTGCTCAGTGTGTTCATCTTCGTGTCGATCTCGTCTCTTCGCTTGCTGGCGTGGTTGCGTCGCCGAACCGTCGAGACGATGCGACGATCCGAGTTCGAGGCTCTGTTAAAGACGGCCCAGCCCGATCAATCGTGGCCCAGCTACAGCCTGCTGGTGCCCCTCTATCGCGAAGCGGCTGTGGTGACCGAGCTTGTTGCTGCGCTGTCCCGGATCGACTATCCCGCAGACAAGCTGACGATCATGCTTCTGGTCGAGGCGGATGACGAGGAAACACGCGCGGCGCTGACTGCGCTCGACCCGCCGCCCCTGTTCTCGATCGTCACAATTCCGGTGGATGGCCCTCGTACCAAACCGAAAGCGCTCAATTACGCCCTGTCCTTTGTCAGCTCAGAGCTCGTTGCGGTTTATGATGCCGAAGACCGACCGCACCCGTTGCAATTGCGTGAAGCGGCACTGCGGATGCAGAAAGAAGGGGCTTCCATTGGATGCCTGCAGGGCAGGCTCGCCATCGATAACCTCAAGAGCGGCTTCTTCAGCCAGCAGTTCGCGGTGGAATATGCGGCCCTGTTCGATGGCCTGTTGCCCTTCCTGTCTGCCGAAAAACTCCCCGTCCCTCTGGGTGGCACCTCCAATCATTTCCCAACCGCTGTGTTGAGGGAGGTTGGGGCGTGGGACCCCTTCAACGTTACCGAGGATGCCGATCTCGGCATGCGTTTGACCCGCCTTGGCTACCACATCGGCATTCTACAGACCGACACGTGGGAAGAAGCACCCGTTCAATATGGCGCTTGGTTGAAACAGAGGACCCGCTGGTTCAAGGGCTGGATGCAGACCTGGCTTGTGCATATGCGCGAACCGCGCCGCCTGTGGCAGGAGATGGGCCCCCTTCGCTTTCTGGCGTTTCAGGTGCTGATCGGCGGCATGCTGGTGTCGGCACTGATCCATCCAGTTTATTTCATCACCTTCGCGCTGGCCGCCGTCTCTCTGCTTCTGCACTCGGGAACCGACGCGACCTTCTATTGGCTGCTGATGTCACTGAACAGCTTCAATCTGTTTCTCGGGTATGGGAGCATGATGCTGCTTGCCCATTCGGCCACCGCAAAGCGCTACGGGTTCGGATGGCGGCATGTCCTGTCCATGCCGCTCTATTGGCTGGCGATGACACCGGCGGCGTGGCGTGCGCTCTTCCAACTGATCTTTGATCCGCACCGATGGGAGAAGACCGAACACGGGGTCGACAAGCGCCCACCTCTGTCCTTGCGTGACTAGCTTAAGCGCATCGATTCCTGCACTGGTTTTCATCGCGTCAGAGCAATTCTGGATCGCTCTTCACAGGTCGCTCCGTGCAGTGCATTGACGGTTTACCTCTTGCCTGCAAATCAGATAGGCTCGCGAAGCCAATTCCCTTTGCGCTATCAGAAATGTGCCCATGAATCCACCCGCCCAAACCTCGCTTGCTACCGATCTCGCCTCCCCCGAGGAAGATCTTTTCGCACCACATGGCAAGGCGGTGTTTGATGCCGAGGCATCTCCGGGCGAGCAGGCGCTTCAGGTTCTCAAGACCATCTATGGCTATGATCAGTTTCGCGGTCGTCAGGCGGAGGTGATCGAGAGCCTCCTCCATGGGCAAAGCACCCTCGCCGTCATGCCGACGGGCATGGGCAAAAGCATCTGTTTCCAGATCCCGGCTATGATCTTTGGTGGCCTGACACTCGTCGTCTCGCCGCTGGTTGCCTTGATGGAAGATCAGGTGATGGCGCTCAAGCTTGCAGGGATTGCGGCGGACACGATCAATTCCTCTCGTTCGCGCGAATCCAATGTCGCCGTCTGGCGGCAGGTAGCGGCAGGGGAGATTTCGCTTCTCTACATCGCGCCGGAACGGCTGATGACCGAACGGATGCTCGCCGCGCTCGCAAAACTGCCGGTCAGACTGATCGCGATTGACGAGGCGCACTGCATCTCGCGCTGGGGACCGAGTTTCCGCCCCGACTACGAGGGTCTGACGCGCCTCACCGACTTTTTCCCGAATGCCCCGATAGCGGCCCTGACAGCCACCGCAGATCATGCGACCCGCGAGGACATCGCGGACAAGCTCTTCCCGCGCTCGAGCGACGGCACCCGGCAGGGAGCGGTGATCGTATCCGGGTTTGACCGGCCGAACATTCGCCTCTCGGTCACCCTGCGCAAGGACTGGAAAAAGCAGCTGCTCGAATTTGTCGAGGCACGCAGGGACCAGTCGGGTATCATCTATTGTCTGTCCCGCCGCAAGACCGAGGAAGTGGCCGAGTTCCTCAAAGAGCACGACATCAAGGCCTTTGCCTACCATGCGGGGATGGAGTCGGATATCCGTGCAGCCCATCAGGCGCTTTTCATGCGCGAAAGCGGAACTGTGATGGTGGCGACGATCGCGTTCGGGATGGGCATCGACAAGCCCGATGTGCGCTATGTCTTCCACACCAACCTGCCGTCCAACATGGAGGCCTATGCGCAGGAAATCGGCCGAGCCGGTCGCGACGGCGAGCCATCGGAAGCGATGATGCTCTACGGCCTTGATGACATCCGGATGCGGCGCTCCTTCATTGACAATGAAGGCGGTGAGGAAGATCACCTTGCCCGCGAGCACAAGCGTCTCGATGCCCTGATTGCCTATTGCGAGGCCCCGAGCTGTCGTCGACAATCCCTACTCACCTATTTCGGCGAGACCATCAAGCCGTGCGGCAATTGTGACATCTGCCTTGATCCACCAAAGCTCAAGGACGGCAATGTCGAGGCGCTCAAGCTGATCGAGGTGGCGGAAGCGACCGGAGAGAGCTTTGGCGCCGTGCAGCTCATCGACATTCTGCGCGGCATGACCCACGAGAAAATCAAGAAATATGGCCATGACAAGCTCAAATGTCATGGCACAGGTCAAGGCACCTCGAAGGACGACTGGCGGGCGATCCTGCGGCAGATGGTTGCGGCCAATTTCCTCAAGCTCGACATCCAGGGCCATGGGGCCCTGAAGCTCACGGACAAGGCGATCGAGCTGAAGACCGGAATGCTGCGCTTTGCCTACCGCACCGATGTCATGGGGCCGACCGAACTCTCGCGCCCGAAACGCTCAAAGAGCGATCTGCCGGAGCTGGATGCCGCTGACAAGGACCTGTTCGAAGCGCTGCGCAGCGCCCGGGCAGATCTCGCCCGCGAGCACAAGGTCCCGGCCTACGTGATTTTCAACGACCGCACACTGGTTGACATGGCCATTCAAAAGCCGACCACACGCCCCGATTTTCTGCATATTCACGGGGTCGGCAGCTCCAAGCAGAAGAAGTTCGCTGATCATTTCATTGACGTAATCGAGCAGTGGCTCAACCCTTGATATTTTTTACAATCAGACTGTTTAAACATCCGATTTATCAGAAGTTTTTTAACGGCTTGACTCTAGGGTAGTTGTACTTAATTTACAGCCTTTGAGATCGGACCTTGATGACACCTCAGCTCGACCTTGCGACTGTCCTGTTGCTACAGCAATGTTCCTACATTGTGGGATTCATGGCCTTTGTCTATATCCGGCTCGTGTCCCCGACATTTCCCGGCCTTGTGCTGCTGTCATCCGGTTTTCTCATCTTGATCGTCGGCTCCGTGCTTGCGGGTCATGGTACCTGGGAGATGGTAACCGAGCGCTTCTGGAAACTTGGCAGTCTTGGCGCTGGGCTCTTCGGGTACACAGCGATCTGGCTGGGCTTGCGAGAAATCAATCGAAACGAAAGATCACCCCGAGCCTACCTGATCATGCTTCTGCCTGCTGTTGTGTTCGGCATTGCCTTTGTCACCGAACTAGATCGCATGAACGCCCCACGTGCGGCCAGCTTCAACACTGCTGCAGCCCTATCCTACCTGTTCAGTGCTTTCGAGTTTCTGCGCCGACCGTCCTATCAGCGTTTGTACGCCAGCTGGGCGCTTGGTACCGTGCTGATGATCGGCGGCGCGCTATCGACCAGTATTGCGTTAGGTTTCCTGTATCCTCCTGCCATGATCTTCAATCCGATCTCTGGCTTCTTCTTCATCATCATCCTGAACTTCACCCTGTCGATGTTCGTTGTGATCCTGTTGGCAGAGCGCGCCCTCCGTGACTTGCAGGCTCAGGCCGAGACGGATCCCCTCACCGGGGTTTTCAACCGACGCTACTTCTTCGAGCATTACCCGCAGGAAATCGGACCGACCGACGCGGTACTGCTGATGGACCTTGATCACTTCAAGCAGATCAACGACACGCATGGCCATCAGGTCGGGGATGAAGTCCTTCGTGCCTGCGTCAGCAGAATTCAGACTGCGCTCAGACGGCACGACATTCTGGCACGCTACGGCGGAGAAGAATTCATTGCTCTGATCAAAGATGTTGATCAAAGAGAAGCCAAGAACGTCGCGGAGCGCATCAGACGTGCGGTTTCCGACCATGAGGTAAAATCGGCGGGGAAAACAATCCGTGTGACGGTCAGTATTGGCATTGCGCTTGGTGACCCTGACGCCATCGACATTCAGGCGCTCATCAGTCAGGCAGATGGATGTCTCTACTCCGCCAAGAACAGTGGCCGCAATCGCGTGCAAGCTACTTTCGCCCGCTCTGCTGCTTGACCGCGTGCTCTTCACATTCCTTCAAGCCTGCGTGAGAGCGCCATTTTTAGCGCGACAACGCCACAATCAGACGACACAAAGAGGGAAATCACCTATCAGGGAGACCTCTCATGCTTCGTCACTCTTCGCTTCGTTCCATCGCACTGGCCTTCACCATGACCTTTGCCGCCCTCTTTGGCCTTACCACTACGGGGCAGGCGGACGACAATCTCGAAACCGCGATTTTCGCGGGCGGCTGCTTCTGGTGTGTCGAAAGTGATTTCGACCATGTCGACGGTGTCATTGAGACCATTTCAGGCTATTCCGGTGGCACCACCACGGAGAATGTCACCTATAAAAACCACACCGCCGCCAACCATCGCGAAGTGGTCAAGATAACCTACGACAGCTCCAAGGTGAGCTATGGCGAGCTGCTTGACGTCTTCTGGCGTTCGGTTGACCCCACGGACGGTGGTGGCCAGTTCTGCGATCGCGGCCATAGCTACACCACCGCCATCTACACCTTGACCGACGATCAGGCCAAAATCGCCACTGCCTCCAAGGCCAAGCTCGAAGCAGACGGCACGCTCGGCAAGCCGATAGCCACCGAGATCGCTCCGGCAGGCCCCTTCTTTGCGGCCGAAACCTACCATCAGGACTATTACACCAAGAACCCCTTGCGCTATCGCTATTACCGCTATGCTTGTGGGCGCGACAAAACCATCGAAGCGCTGTGGGGCAATCAGGCGCACATCGGCATCAAGAAGTAGGCACAGAGCGCCCACAAGTCTCTATCTGCGATACGCTTACCGACCGAACGGTCGGGCGTATCTGGTGGGCGTGACAAAACCATCGAGGCATTGTGGGGCAAGCAGGCGCACATGGGCATCAAGAAATAAACAGGGAGCGCCACAAGTCTCTATCTGCGATACGCTTACCAACCGAACGGTCGGGCGAATCTGGTGGGCGCGACAAAACCATCGAGGCACTGTGGGGCAGCCAGGCTCATGCGGGCATCAAGAAATAGGCCATATTTCACGATGGCAAACATGAATTTGCCTCTGTTGCCGGTCATGGGGATAGGCTAGCGTGAGCTGGCGTACGAATCCTGTTTCGGAGGCAAACATGAAACTTTATGGCATCAAGACGTGTGACACCTGCAGGAAAGCCCTCAAGGCATTGGAAGCTGCCGGCAAGCCTGTCACCTTCATTGATCTTCGCGCGGATGGGTTCAGTGAGGTCGATCTAGACCGCTGGCTCAAGGCGCTTGGATGGGAAAGTCTTCTCAATCGCAGATCAACCAGCTGGCGCGGGCTTTCCGACGCAGAGACCGCCGACCTTGATGCCCAGAAGGCCAAGGCCCTGATGATGGCCCATCCTACCCTGATCAAGCGACCGGTTTTTGATGACGGCACGAAGATCTTGGCAGGCTTTTCCAAGGCTCAACAGGAAAAATTGCTCGCGTAACAGAACGTAGCCCTTCCCCAGCACGACCAATGACCAGCATTCCATCTGAACAGAGGATATGGACATGATGAAGCAGCCCCTTCTTGCCGCCATGATGCTTTCGACCGCCCTTCTGGCAAGCCAACCGGTTCTTGCTGGAAACTACAAGGAATTCCGCGATGTCGCGGTCTGGTGCGATACGGCGATGAATTGCTCGCTGACGCTGGTGCCGAAGAGCTTCGAGGGTGTGACGGAACTCACCCTGCGCCGGGAGAACCGGCTGGACAATTCCCTGTCGATCATGATGACAAGCCAGAAGCCGATTGAACCGGGCACGCGTTTTCTCATCTCGATTGATGACAACAAGAGCCTCACCCTGATCGCCGACGTGAGCTCGATCAAGGAGGATGGGGCGAAATATTGGAACAGCAATCCCGATGTTGCCGAATGGCTGATCGAAGGCATCAAGTCCGGATCGATGGCCAGCGTGAAAATGACCACGGGCGATGAGACGATTTCGACCTCCTTCTCCCTGTCGGGCAGCGTCGCCGGGATGATCTACATCGATGAATATCAGGATCTGCTGAACACATCCTACGCGCTGCAGGTCAAGGGATCTCAGGCACCTCGCCCTCGCGTCCCGATCACGGAAATCAAGAGCCAGACGCAGATCCCCCAGATCATCTGGGACAAATGGTTCGAACAGGACGGTGCCATGTGCCACTTCTTCGGCAGCACGGCAGCTCTGGAGGCCGGGCTCGGCTTCCGCCTGACCCTGCACTCGGCGGACCTTTATGGCCTGCCCTGCGGTATGGGGGGTGCCTACAACCAACCCTATGCCTTCTTCACGGTGCCGCTTGACGAGACCAACGCCATCACCCAGACGCCCTTCATCATGGATGGCAAGGTGCAAGCCGACGAGAATGGCGCTGACGCCTGGAACATCAGCTTTTCAGGCAAGGACTTCACTTTGAAAAGCGAGTTCAAGGGACGTGGCATTGGCGATTGTGGATCGCAATTCACCTGGCAATTACGCGAGGAAGGCGAGCGCATCTTCTTTGACGCCGTCGAGCTTCGCGAAAAGGGCGAGTGTGACGGGGACTATGCCGGAGGCCCGGACAATTGGCCTGTGACCTGGCCGAAGTGAGGGCACTTCCGGGTCACGCGCCTGCGCTTCAGGCCGACTTCGACAGGGCGTCCCGCATCTGATCGACAACGGGACTCTGCTTGCCGCCTTTTGATGGATCGCCCACGCGGCGCAGTCGGGAAGCACAGGAAACTTGCCCACGGCCCTGCTGCTTGGACATATAGAGCGCTTCGTCGGCACTGCGGATGATGGATTTAACCGTCAGGGCATCGTCCGGCCACCATGCGACGCCGATGGACGCGCCCACTTCGGCGACACCGCCGGGCACGAGGATCGGCAGGCAGACATCCTCGATCAGTTGATCGCAGAGGAACATCACGTCATCGTTTGACAGTTTCTTGCGCAAGAGAATGATGAATTCATCGCCGCCAACACGGGCCGCCATGCCGTTTGAGCCCACACGATCCCGAATGCGTTCCGCAATCGATGTCAGCACGACGTCTCCAGCCTCATGACCGAAGGTGTCATTGACCGCCTTGAAGCGATCGAGATCGAGACAAAGGATTGCGCAACGATCTTCCTTGCCGCTTTCGATAACCCTTTCAAGGGCCCGATCGAAATGCAACCGGTTCGGAAGACCAGTCAAGGCATCATGCAGCGCGAGAAAGCGGTTCTGTTCCTCGCTCTCTTGCAAAGCGCCAACAATGTGGCTGAAACGCCATGCAATCAGTCCAAGCGCCACCGCCGTAAAAATGAAGGGCAGCGTCAGCGTCGGCAGGGTTTGGTCCCAAATTGCTTGAGACGGCTCTCCCGGTGTCCAACGAGCATAGACGATGTGCCCGTCCGGAAGTTTTGAAACCTCGACGCTTGCCATATCCGGATCGGTCGCCTTGTCGATGGAATAATGGAAATCCTTCAAGTTGATATTCTCGTCCAGCTTGGTGAGCATATTCTCGGTGATTGGCTTGAAGGTGAGGAAGACAAGCGGGTTGTCACCCAAATCATAGCCTTCCTTGTCCGGCACAATCACCTGCGCCATGGCGATCGTGAAGCCACCATTGACCTCGCGCAAAGACCACTCATAAAGAGGGAACCGCGATCTCACAGGGTCGCGGAAACGCTTGAAGACCGTAACAGGGGGGATCGTCAGGGCAATCGTCTCACGATAGGTCTGGCGGGCTCGTTCAATCAGGTCGAGATGCTGCTTGATCGCGCCCTGCCCGGCTTCGGGCTCCAGTACCCTGTCTTCATAGGCGGTGACAACCGGCGTATTGTCACCGGACACGATGATGCTCATCAGGATGTCAAAGTCGGACCACAGCCAGTCTGCGATCTCATCAGCGACAAATTCCTCGTCAATCTCGCCGGTGATCGCATCAAGCGTATGGCTCCAGTTGGATATCTGGGATTGATCTAGCGCCATCAGTTCGGCTTGCTGCTTTATCGCAGCACGCACCAGTCGCTCTTCCTGAGCGAGTTGAACATTGTTGGCGATGTCGCTGGACCGGTGAAGCAGATAGGCATTCGAGAAGACCAGAGCCAAAAAGGCCCCGATGCAAGCCGTGATGACAAGAGCACCAATGTTGCGTTCTACGAATGGCTTTTTGACAATCATGCTTCTTCCTGATCAGTAATCGACTTTTCTACCCTTTTCGAATTACGTGTTAAGACTGAATTTCGCGTTAGGTTTCTTGGTTAACAAAACCTTACGGGGATAATTTCAACGCCATTTCCGATCCGATTTTTGCTTTGAGCCTGCTTTTAAATTTCCAGTTGCCGAGAGCAAAAAACACATCTCAAAAATCCGATCAAACACTCTCATCCACTTCAAATCAAAAGAAAACCTCCCCGGACAGGTCCGGGAAGGTCGATCGTTGTTCCTGCATTTGGTTGACGCAGAGAGCGTCAGCCAACATGGTTACTGTGCAACCATAGCCTCGGGCTTGGGCGTATTCGCATTTTCTACAGGCAGGATGGGGTATTCCACCTTGGGCTGTTCGCCGGTGAGGGTCTTGAGGAATGCGGTGATCTTCTTGATCTGATCGTCATTCAGGTCCTCACCAAGCTGCGAAGTGCTCATGATCGCAACGGCCTGTTCCAGATTCCAGACCTTGCCGGAATGGAAATAGGGAGCAGTCAGTTCGATGTTGCGCAGTGGGCCAGCACGGAAGACATATTCTTCATCCGCGGTTTTGGTCACTGCGAAACGGCCCTTGTCGTTTTCTGGCAGGATATCCGCACCGGGTTGTTCTATGACACCGAACGAATAATAGCCTTCGCCACCGATATTGGTCCCGGCATGGCAAGAAACACAGCCTGTATCCATGAACAGTTTGAGACCTGCTTTTTCCTCATCACTCAGCACTTTTTCGTTGCCTTCGAGATATTGGTCAAAGCGGGAATATGGCGTGATCAGAGTGGCTTCGAAAGCTTCGATGGCTCTGGCCATGTTGTCAAAGGATACCGGAGCATCTTCACCCGGGAAAGCTTTCTCGAAAGCTTCCACGTAGGCTGGCATGCTTTTCAGGGTTTCTTCCACGCGTGCCGGGGTGGATGCCATTTCGACACCCGCCTGAACCGGACCCTTGGCCTGAGCCTTGAGGTCTTCCGCGCGGCCATCCCAGAACTGGGCAATGTTGAAGACCGCGTTCAGCACGGTTGGCGCATTACGTGGTCCCTTTTGCCAACCATGACCGATCGAGGTTTCCAGATTGTCATCCCCACCCATGCCAAGATTGTGGCAGGTGTTGCAGGAAATCAATGCTGATGAAGACAGACGAGGATCGAAGAAGAGCATCTTGCCCAACTCGATCTTGTCGCTGGTCACAGCATTGTCCTTGACGGCCGGAACCATCGACGGGATCGGTTTGAAGTAGTCCTTGGCTTCATCCAACAGCTCGTCGGCTGAAGCAATTTGCGGTACTGCCAGGAATGCAGCGCCCGCGAGCAATGCAGTCAATGTGCGAAGCATCATTAACTCCTCCCATAGTTTAGAACTCCTACAAACTATCCACCGGGCGGGTTTGTCGCATTGCCCTACGCCATGGATTTCTAATATTATAACGACTATAAAGAGGGGTATAAGCTTCTGATTTTTCAGGACTTGGAGGAAACGTGCGCGAAATTTTCAGTAATTTTGTGCACGTCTGACCTTTATGTCTTTGTTTTCCCGATCACTTCTCAAAATTTGCGAACTATTACGCAACTCAGCACAAGCACTGGTTGGGCGATGCGTTTTTCGCCTTTGGTGGTGCGACGCAATTTCGCACTCAATAATTGCACAATCCACAGGCGATGCTGATTTGCAGACCTAGGTGACTCGATGCTGCCCGCGATTTGTCACAGACAGAAATGCGGCTCCCTCTGATGGTGAGGAAGCCGCATCGCTGATTTCAGACTGCTGCTTTCAGATGTGCCTAGTCAAGGATGCTGTCGCTGGTCATGCGCCAGTCGCGCCCGAGGGCGTGGATTGAACCGGTAAGTTCAACCCGGCGCTGTAGCCGGATGTCAGCGCTTGATGCTCCAACCATCAGCGAGAATGTCCCCGGCTCGACAATCCGGGCTCCCTCATAGCCGGTGAAGTTCAGCATGTCGGTCGGCACAACAAAGGTCACCTTGCGGCTTTGCCCCACCGCGAGAGGCACCCGCGAGAAGGCCTTCAGCTCCTTGACGGGCCTCACAACAGTTGCCAGTTCATCGCGCACATAGAGCTGCGGCACGGCCACGCCGTCCCTCTCGCCGATGTTGCTCACCGTGAAGGACAGCCGCACCTCTCCTGTTGCACAATCGACCTGACTGTTTTCCAGTTCGAGATCGGAATAGTCGAAGGTGGTGTAGCTGAGGCCATGCCCGAAGGGGTAGGCCGAGCCGAAATGCCGGGCGATGGGCGTGCCCGAGCTTTTGAAATTGTGGTTGTAGAAATAGGGTGCAGCCCCTGCGCTGCGTGGAATGGAGAGGGTCAAACGACCGGATGGTTCAATCGCGCCTGTGAGCACATTGGCAAGCGCGACCCCGCCCTGCTGGCCTGCAAAGAAGGTCATGACCTGTGCGGCGAGTTTGTCCTCAAGGCCGCCAAGATTGTAGGGCCGTCCGCTCGACAGCACGACGATAACCGGCTTGCCCGTCGCGACCACGGCCTCCAGCAGCTCCTGCTGCACGCCGGGAAGTCGGAGGGAATCCACGTCCGAGCCTTCACCGACCGTGCCAGTCTGGAAGATGCCGGACAGATCGCCGACGCAGACGATGGCAACGTCAGACGCTTCGGCAGCCGCAACCGCCTCGGGGATCATATCGAGACGCTCGGATAGGGAAGAGGCCTGCTCGAGGCTGGAGCTGTCGTCGACGTCGCCGGGGAAGACAGGTGCTCCGGCCTTGCGCTCGTCAAGGATGTTGCAGCCACGGGCATAGGTGATGGAGGACGATCCACCCAGCATTTGCCTGAGGCCCGCAAGGGGCGTGACAACGTTGGCGATTTCCTCTTCCTCATCGTTATGAATGAGATGGACCGGAAAGCTGTAGTCGCCCAGAAGCGCCAGCGGATCATCAGCCGTCGGTCCGATGACCGCAACCTTCTGGCCGCTCTTGAGCGGCAGGATGCCGTTGTTAGAGAGGATGGTAATGGATTGCTCCGCCACCTTGCGGGCAACATCGACAGACTTGTCGGACTGCAACACGATGGCTTTATCATCGGAATAGGGTTTCTCGAACAGGCCGATGCGGAATTTCTCGACCAGCACGCGGCGGACGATTTCGTCGACCGTTTTCTCACTGATCAATCCGCGTTCGATGGCTGCACTAAGGTCCTTGGCACAATCATCGCCCGGCAATTCGATGTCGAGACCGGCATTGAAGGAAAGCGCGGCGGCCTCCGCCTCATCAGCCGCGATGCCGTGGTGTTGATAAAGCAGGGAAACGCCGACATAGTCGGCGACAATCAGGCCGTCAAATTCCCAGTCCTGACGCAACACCTTGGTCAGCAAGTGCTTTGAGGCGTGAACCGGTTCGTTGTCGATGTCGTGATAGGCAGGCATGACGGATCCGGCATTTGCCAATTTGACCGCCATCTCGAACGGCAGCAGGAACATGTCATTGAGCTCGCGCCAGCCCATATGAACCGGGGCATGATTGCGCCCGCCTTCACTGGCCGAATGGCCTGCATAATGCTTGAGGGTCGCCAACAGGTCGCGCTTCTCGCCCTGCAGGCCTTTGACATAGTGGGTGGCCATCAGACCGCAGAGATAGGGGTCTTCGCCGAAGGTTTCCTCGGTGCGACCCCAGCGGGCATCGCGGGCCACATCAAGCACCGGCGCAAGGCCCTGATGACAACCGATCATGCGGGCTTCCTCGCCGATCTGCTCGCCCACCTGCTCGATGAGGTCCGGGTCCCAAGTGGCGCCATAATTGAGCGAGGAGGGAAACAGCGTCGCGCCCTTGATCATCAGGCCCGAGAGGCATTCCTCGTGGGACATCACCGGGATGCCGAGGCGGGTTTCTTCAAGCATGAATTTCTGCAAGGCATTCAGCGCCCGGACCCCTTCGGCGGGATCGATGCTGCGAGTGCCAAGCGGCCGCGTGATCTGGCCCAGCCCGCGCGAGAGCATCTGGCGCAAGGTATCGGCATTGCTCTCACCGGTGAACTGGTCGCAGCGCACCCGGTGCTCGCCGTCTTCATTCAGGAACAGCCACACCGCATGCATCTGTCCGATCTTCTCATCAAGGTTCATGCGGGCCAAAAGGTCGTCAGCGCGTGCTTCAGGGCTTCGAGTTGCGTCTTTGTAGAGTTCGGTCATGGTCTTTTCGTCCATTGCTGCGCGTATCAGAGCGACAGGGCATCAAAGCTGAGGGATTTCGGTGCTGGGTTGAGATGCTCGAGCGCATCGCCCGCTTCATCAAAGAGGTGGCAGAACTCGGGCCGGACATGGAAATGGATGACGCCACGAATCGTGGTGACGGCCTCGTCCGAGACCTTGGCAATCATCGGGCTATCCACCGTGGCGTCCGCCCCGTCCAAAAGAAAGAGAAAGCTGTATTCGCCAAAATTCTCGACAGCACTTATCGTGCGGGAGAAGGTCTGCTCGGCCGCACCCTCGCTAACGGGTGTCATGTGTTCGGGCCGGATGCCAAGGGTCAGTTTCGTGCCGAGCGGCAGATGTTCTGCCACCACCGGAACAAACAGCTCTTCGCCGCTCTCGAGCCGCACTCGTGCCCCCTCACCCGTTGCCTTCAGAAGCGTGGCGGGAAGGAAGTTCATCGAAGGGGAGCCAAGGAAGCCTGCAACGAAGAGGTTCTTTGGCCGGTGATAGAGTTCGAGTGGTGAGCCGATCTGAGCAATCGAGCCCTTGTTAATGACATCTTCCCCGGCGCGCAACAGGACGATCTTGTCCGCCAGAGCCATGGCCTCGGTCTGGTCGTGGGTCACGTAGATCATGCTGGCTTCGGGGAACTTGCGGTGCAGGTTGGCAATCTCGGTGCGCATATGCACCCGCAAGGCCGCATCGAGGTTGGAGAGTGGTTCGTCGAACAGGAAAACCGCCGGTTGGCGCACGATGGCGCGGCCGATGGCGACGCGCTGGCGCTGGCCGCCGGATAGTTCTTTAGGTTTGCGCTCCAGAAGGTTCTCGATCTGCAGGATGCGGGCCGCTTCACCGACCCGCTCGGCAATCTGGTCCTTTGGCGTTCTGGCCTGCTTGAGACCGAAGGCCATGTTTTCGTAGACCGACATGTGCGGGTAGAGCGCGTAGTTCTGGAACACCATCGCGACACGCCGTTCTGCAGGCAGGGCTTCGTTCATGCGCTGGCCACCGATCTGCAGCTCACCCTCGGTGAGGGATTCGATACCGGCGATCATGCGCAAGAGGGTCGACTTGCCGCAGCCGGACGGGCCGAGAAAGACACAGAATTGCCCGTCATCGATCTGCAGATTGATGTCGTTGAGGACGGTAACGCGGCCAAACCGTTTTGCTGCATTGTCGAGATGAATGCTTGTCATGACTGGGTGATCCTCTTTTCAGAGTTGTTCTTTCGCGGGCTCTGGCGTGGTGCCGCAGACAGGAGGAGGAAGAGTTGTTTCGGCATGACCTACCCCTTCAACGATCCGGCCATCATGCCGTTGACGATCTTTTCCTGACCGATGGCATAGACTATGATCAGAGGCAGGGTGCTGAGCGTGACCACGGCGAGAATTGCGGGAATGTCGGCGGCATACTGGCCCTGGAAATCCCAGACCGCGAGCGGCAGGGTGCGGGTGTCCGGCGAGCTGGTCAGGACATAGGCAAAGACAAACTCGTTCCACAGCATGATGCCGTTGTAGATGGCGACGGTGGAAATGCCCGGCCCCGACAGCGGGAAGAAGATCTTGAAGAAGATCTTGAACGGGCCGCAGCCGTCAAGGAAGGCGGCTTCCTCCAGTTCCTTGGGCACCTGACGCATGAACTCGGTCAGAATGAACACCGAAATCGGCAGCGAGCAGGCCACATAGGGGCCGATGAGGGCGAACATGGTGTCATAGAGCCCCATGTTCTTGATCATCAGATAGATGGGAACGAGCGTGACATGGAGCGGCACGATCATGCCCGCAACGATCAGGCCGAACAGCGCGTTGTTGAAGCGGAATTTGAGCCGAGCAAGGGCGTAGGCCGCCATCGAGCTGACCAGCACGATGAGGATGACGGAGACGGAAATCACGAACACCGAGTTGCGCAGGTAAGTCAGGAACGAACCATTAAGCAGTTGGAGGTAATTGTCGAGGTTCCAGTGCTCGGGCGGCATCCAGACAGGGTTGGTGTAGGTTTCCTGCAGGCTCTTGAAGCTGGTGAAGGCGACAAAGATGAAGGGCAGCGTCGTTACCAGCAGCCAGAAGAGGCCGAGCGCCGGAAAGGCGACTTTCGAGATCTTGAAAGAGTTTTTCTGCATCGCTCAGATCTCCGTTTCGAAGCGTTTGGAGACGCGCATGGAGATGGTCGCGATCACCGTGATGATGATGAACATCGCCGAGGCAATGGTGCTGCCGTAGCCCATCTCGAAGGAGTTGAAGACGGTGTGATACATGTAGGTGGCCATCATCTCCGAGGAGTGCTCAGGCCCGCCGTCGGTCATCACATAGACGAGGTCGAAATAGCGCATGGAGCCAATGACGGCGAGCAGGACCGCCGTGCGGAAGGTGCCCTGAAGGTGGGGCAGCTTCAGCCGCCAGAAGATCGTCGACTGGCTGGCCCCATCGAGATGTGCCGCCTCGACAATTTCGCGCGGGAAGGACGACAGGGCCGCAAGAAACAGCACCATGTAGAAGGGCACATTCTGCCAGCAGACAACGGCAATCACCGAGCCGAGGGCAAAATCCGGATCTCCCAGCCAGTCCTGCGTCCAGTCATAGAGACCGAGCTCCGTGAGGATCGAGTTGATAGGACCGAAGTTGGGGTCGAAAATATTCTTGAACAGCACGCCAAGGGCGACGCTCGACATCAGAAGCGGGATAAAATAGAGGATCTTGAGGATCCGCGACCCCTTGGCCGCTTCGTCCAGAACCACAGCCAGCACAACCGCAATCGGCAGCTGGATCAAGACCGAGAAGACGGCGAGATAGATGTTATTGAGGGCCGATTTCCAGAAAATCGCATCAGAGAGAAGCCGCTCCCAGTTATCAAGCCCATTAAATCGCGCACCATCGCCAAGGCCGTTCCAGTCGAGGAAAGACAGCTGGAAACTATAGACCAGCGGATAAAGCAGAAAGACGGAAAGCAGGATAATCGCCGGGGCAAGAAAGACGACTGGGGCCAGCTTCTGCGCCCGCCGGTAGGATTGCCTCGAGCGGAGTGTCATGGATTGCACAGAACCACCAGACATGAGGAGCGTCCCTTCATTTGGCAAAGACCGGCCGTTGCCTCTGACGGGGCAGCGGCCGGAAAGATCGATCACAAATCGACGAATGTCTCCGAAGAGAGGTTATTTGTTTGCCAGATCCTTGGCCATAGCTTCCATCTTGGCCGCAGCTTCTTCGGGCGTGATGGAAAGACCAAGCAGCTGCTGCGTCGTGTCCTTGTGGACTTCGGCAAGAGCCGGTGCCAGTTCCTGATCGTACCAGAGCTGGATGCTTGGAGCCTTGGCAACCGCATCCATCACATCGGACAGATAGGGGTCGCTGACGTTGGCCTCCTTGATCGGCAGGATCTTGTTGTCTTCCATCTTCAATTCTGCGGCGCGATCATCGGTCGAGAATTTCAACAGCTCGAAGGCAGCGTCCTGATAGGGGCAGTCGGCATTGATGGAAATATAGTTGTCACCCATGGTGCCGATGGCGTTGTTGGGGTTGCCCTTACCGCCTTCCACTGCAGGGAAGGTGAAGAAGCCGACATGTTTGGCGAAGTCGGGGTTTTCGTTCTCGATGGAGCCGAATTCCCAGCTACCCATCAGCTCCATGGCGGCACGACCGGAATAGAGCAGACGACGGGAGCCGCCGATGTCATAGTCGAGCCCGTTGTAGCCACGAGCGAAGCCACCCGCCTTGACGAGATCCTGAAGCATTTCACCGGCCTTGATGAAGGTCGGATCCTCGAAGGAACCACCCGGCTCGCGATCGGCTGCTTTCTGGAAGACTTCCGGTCCGCCGATGCGATCAGCCAGATAGACAAAGAACATCGACCCCGGCCATTTGGCCTTGTTGGCCAGAGCGAAGGGCGCAATCTTGTTCTCGTTCAGAACCTTGACCACGTCCATCAGCTCTGACCAGGTCTTGGGGGGAGTGATGCCGAGCTTCTCGAAGATTTCCTTGTTGTAGATGATGACCGCAACCGAGGTGCCCATCACAGGCAGGCCATACACATCGCCGTTGTATTTGGCTGGTGAGAAACTGGCGGGCAGGAAGCGGTCGGCAAAATCCTTATTGCTTTCAAGATAGGGTGTCAGGTTGGTGACCTTGCCTGCCTTGATATATTCACGCAGAGGTCCTCCGCCCCAACTGGTGAAGACGCAGGGAGCCTCGTTGGCACCGAAAGCGATTTTCAGTTTGGTTTTGTAGGCATCGTTGGCGATGTGCGAATCCTCGACCTTGTAGCCCGGATTGGCTGCTTCGAACCGGTCGGCGGCATCGCGAATGGTCGCTACGGTGCGCTCCTGTGTCTGTAGATCCCAGGATGTAATGACCTTGGCATCATCGGCCAGTGCGCCCGCAACTGGCAGCAAACCGGCAAATGCGACCCCGCACAAGAGTCTGGTGATACGATTAGACAGCGTTGACTGCATCTTGTCCTCCCATCGTTCAAGAATTGTCTGATCCTGTTCGATCATTGAATTTACCTTGATACGTTACCGGTAACGTTTCTTTGTGTCAATGGGTTTAAATCCGGGCAAAAAAATAGTATGAAGAATGTGCAGGCCAGCATGGAGTTGCGTATTTCCGCGATAAATCCCGGTTGATTCACAACACAAGACCAACCAAGCCGGGATTGATGACGAAGAATCAGTCGTCCTCACATTTTCTCCACCGCTGGAATTTGCACAGGCAATAGACCTGATTGTTCCGTTCGTTGCGTTACACGATACCGTTACACGAACACTAAAGAGCCAAGATGGGCTAATTGAGGCGAATGCCAGTGAAGATGCCAAGACCCACCCTAGCGGATGTTGCAAAAGTTGCAGGCGTTTCCCGCATGACCGCCTCTCGTGCGCTCAATGACAAGCCCGGCGTTTCCGACAAGACACGTGAAGACATCCAGCGCATCGCCAGTGAAATGGGCTATGTGGCCAATCCACTCGCGCAAAAGCTGACCAACGGCCGCACGCATATCATTGGGGTCATCGCGCAGTTGCACACATCCTTCACCGGCGAAATGGTGATGGGAATTGGCACCACCATTCGCGGAGCCGGTTACGAGATGCTGGTTTATTCCCTGCCGGACAACGACACTCAGCCACCGTCCAGCGTGGTCAACCTGCTCCAGCAGGTGGCGGACGGGATTATCGTCCTGCTACCTTATGAGGCGGACTATCTGGAAAAGTTGAGCGAAGCCTCGCTCCCGGTCGTCACGGTGGAGACGGTGCTTGACGAGCCCACCTTCCCTGCGGTCATCACGGATGGCTATCAGGGCGGACGGCAGGCCATGTCGCATCTGATCGAGCTCGGTCACAAGCGCATCGGCTTCATCACCGGCAACCTCAAACTGCTCTCGGCCCGAAGCCGCCTCAAAGCCTACAAGGATATGGTGGCGCAATTCAGCCTTGATGAGGATCCTGCGCTGATTTGCGAAGGGGACTATATGCAGCTGGGCGGCTACGACGCCGCAAGGAAACTGCTGGCCCTCAAGGAAAGACCGACGGCGATTTTCGCTTCGAACGACGTCAGTGCCCTCGGGGCGCAATCCGCGATCCGCGAGGCGGGCCTCAAGGTGCCAGAAGACATCTCTTTGGTCGGGTTCGATGATATCTCCCTTTCCGAACAGATGCATCCAGCCCTGACAACCGTGCATCAACCCCTGCAACAGATGGGGCGATCTGCGGTCAACATGCTGATGGCGATGATGTCGGGGCTTGATGTCCCGTTCCATCAGATCACGCTACCGACGGAACTCATTGTCCGCCAGTCAACTGCAGCTCCCAAAAACCTGAAGCAAAAGAGCAAGGCATCGGTCTGACAGCACCCTCAGCCACGGAGAGTTGCGTTAAGGATGAAGTCTGGAATCGTCGAGAGAGACGGGCCGCAATCGCAAACCCCTGCAAAACCTGCAACGTTGTATCGATCCGATTCAAGGAGCCTCGTTGCTGGTCAATCGTATGAGCTCGGCCCTGCCGTTGGAAAGATTGGCAGCCACGCTTGAGTAAGAGGACCATACCGATCCCAGGATAATCCGACATCTGGACAGCAGGAACAGATCGATGATGGCGTGCTCAAGCGACGTTTTGCGATGCGCACTGGAGTCCTTGATCGGTTCGCTGACAATCATCCGGTCGCCATACAGGGAAAGGAATTTCTCCTGCGTTTCCGTGTTGTCGGTCGCCAGATAGAATTGTTGATTTTCGTTCTTTGAAATCAACTCATCAATTCGCTTTGTGAATTGCTCGTCATCCGAAAACCCACCTGTCCTCTTGACGGCCAATGCCACATGATCCGTGCGTCTGATATGCAGTCCCACACAGGATGAAAAATCGGACGTCTGCACCATCGCATCCAACTTGGCTTGAAGGTGTGGTTTCAATTTTAATTTTTGAAACAGGGCATCAATTTCTGCATTGGAGAAGCTTTCATTGTGCTTCTTAAGGGTTTCCTGAACCGGCTCCTGCCCGCTGAAGACCTCCGCCCCCCGAACATCGACCAAATATTTCCAAAGCAGACTCCCCCTTTTAACTGTCTTACAAATTGGCTCGAAGTAATCTTCGAACTTTCCCGGGCAGGAATTGTCAGGTTCCCAATCGAGATACAATTTTCGACACTGCCTT
This sequence comes from uncultured Cohaesibacter sp., assembly GCF_963662805.1. Taxonomy (NCBI): domain Bacteria; kingdom Pseudomonadati; phylum Pseudomonadota; class Alphaproteobacteria; order Hyphomicrobiales; family Cohaesibacteraceae; genus Cohaesibacter; species uncultured Cohaesibacter sp. The sequence goes on along the minus strand of NZ_OY759871.1, from coordinate 36 downwards.
TTGGCGATATACTCGTGTCCTATCAGCGTTCTCAAT
>NZ_OY759870.1 GCF_963662805.1 uncultured Cohaesibacter sp. | reverse complement strand
GCGAGAAGAAGGCCTGACCAAGGGCTGCCATGATCGTTCCGCCGGTGATTTTCGAGAAATCAGGTGCGAGGAAGAATTCAAGGCCGCGCTCTGCACCGGGCAGGGTCACTGCGCGGATAACCAATGCGATGAGGATGACAAACAGCAGCGGCATAAGGATCTTGCCTGCGCGCTCGATGCCGTTCGCGATCCCCCCAAGCACCACGAACACGGTGAGGGCGACGAAGACCGCCTGATAGATGATCGGCTGCACCGGATCCGCGATGAAGGCGCCAAACTCGCCACCAAGAGCGGCTCCATCCATGCCGGCGAAATGCCCACTGGCGAACTTGATGATATAGGCGATGGTCCAACCAGCGACGACGCAATAAAAGGACAGGATCATGAAGGCGGCGGCAATGCCCATGTAGCCGACGACTGAGAAGCCGCCATGCCCGAGTTTCTTGAAGGCGTTGATAGCGTCGGACTGGGTCGAGCGACCGATCATGATTTCAGCTAGCAGGACCGAAAGACCGATCGTGAAGACAAGAGCGAGATAGATGATGATGAAGGCAGCCCCACCATTCTCGCCTGCCATGTAGGGAAACTTCCAGATATTACCCAGACCGATCGCAGAGCCTGCGGTGGCCATGATGAAACCGAGACGGGAGCCCCAGTGTTCGCGTTTGATACTCATAGTTTAAACCCAACGGATGTTTGTTTTGGGCAACAGGGTGCTCCTCCAGGACCACCGTCCCCACTCAAGCTTTTGTTCTCACATCTCCCCCCTTCGCGCCGAGATCATCCCTCGGGACGGCTGCACTGACCTCCATGATGGCGATCAGACGATGGAATTTCCGGATGAGCTCGGACCATCGCCTGATCATCATTCTCAGGTCTGCAGATCCGCCAGAACACGGTGAAGACTTGATGAACAGCAGACACCCTTTTGCGCAATTTTGCTGCCGGAGTCGACCTAGGGAGTAGCCAAAAAGTTCAAAAATTGGTCAAAAATCACAGTTTTTGCGATCATTTGTTGGGCAACTGTCCCTTTTTTGAGCCACATCAATCAACTCTTTGATTCACCTCAAAGATCGCTTCCAACCGCCAGTGACCGGCCATGCCCGTCAATCCTGCCGAGGAGGGGCGAGATTGGACGCCAGCGCGATGATGATGAGCGTCAGGAAAGTGAGCAGCAGAAAAGCCCAGCGCAGCGAGACAAGTTCGGCGAAGAATCCGATCACGACGGGCCCGATGAGAATGGCGGCATAGCCCAGCGTGGCTACCGAGGCAATGGCCGTTCCGGGGGCCAGCCGGTCGTCCCGTGTCGCGCGGGACATGGCCAGCGGGATGATGACGGCATAGCCGAGCCCCATGAGCGCAAAGCCGATGAGCGTGAGTGTGAAAGAGCCTGCCAGAATGGCCATCAGAGTGCCGAGGCAGGAGACGATGCCACCCAGTCGCGCGGCTTTTACCGGACCTGTCCGGACGACCACGCGGTCGGCGATCATCCGCATGATGACCATGGCGACGGAGAAGATGGTATAGCCGAGCGCCGCCTTGGCCTCGCCGACGCCGGTCACAGAAACAAGGAAAATGGCGCTCCAGTCGGCCATAGCGCCCTCGCCGAGCCCAGAACTCAGGGCAATCAGGCCGACGAGAATCAGGGCTCCCTTGGGCAGGGGGAAGATGGGATCACCCTTCTGAGACGGGCGTCGGTTGCTGTGCCAAGGAAGTGTGGCGAAAGGGAAGGTCAGCGCAAAGGACAGAACGGCACCGACAACAAAATGCGTCAGGGGATCGGCTCCGAGTTTCACCGCGAGATATCCCGTCGCCGCGCCAAGGCCCGCCCCGATGCTCCACATGGCATGGATCGAGGACATGACCGGACGCTTAAGATGCGTTTCCACCTCGCCTGCCCAGGCATTCATCGACACATCCATCGCCCCATGGTTGGCACCGAAGAAGGCAAGCGCCAGCGCCAGCATCCAGACATTGGGCGCGAAGGCCAGAGCCATGAGCGAGAAGGTGTAGGTGACCGCAATGCATTTGGTCACGAAGGCGGAGCCATAGATATCGGACAGGCGACCAGCCAGCGGGAAGGAGGCAATCGCCCCGACCGCCATGGCGAGCAGCAGCAGGCCAAGCTCCGCCTTGTCCAGCGAGTGGATTTCCATGATCGCCGGAATGCGGGACGCCCAGATGCCGATCAGCATGCCGTTGAAGACAAATTGCGATGACACGGCCCGCCATGGTGTGCGCAAGCGTGACCCGGTGTAGGGGTTGGGGGAAGCGGTGTTGGATGCCTGATCAGACATGGGTGATCTCCACTCCTGCGGCCCGGAAAGGCTGCATGGTGTTCGGGTCCGCGTCGGTGACGATCATGCTGAGATCTTCAACCGGCAGAACACGGTGACGGGCACGCTGGCCCAGTTTTGATTGCGCGGCGATGACGACGGTGCGCCGCGCCGCCGCCGCCATGGCGCGCATGACGCCGACTTCGCTCGCGTGATCGCCAGAGAGGCCAAACTCCGCATCAAGTCCGCACACTCCGGCGAAGGCCAGATCGGCCGCCATGTTGCGGATTGCGCCTTCGGCCTCGGCTCCGACGGCGATGCCGCCCCACGGACTGACCTGCCCACCGACCAGATAGGTGGTGATGTCCTTTTCGAGCATGATAGAGGCAACGGATGGTGACGGCGTGATGACAAGCAGGTCTCGCAAAGGGGACATCAGGCGGGCCAGATGCGTCAGGGTTGTGCCGCCATCGATCATGATGGTCATCCCCTCCCTAATGAGTGGCAGAGCGGCCCGCACCAGTGCATCGCACTCAGTCTCTGGAGTGATACGGCGTTCCTTGTAGGTGCTGGATGGCCGCCGGATCGGCACGGCTCCACCACGCACCCGCTGAAGTAGCCCCTCTTCCTCCAGCACCATCAGATCACGTCGGATCGTGTCGAGCGAAATGTCGAACTCGCTGGCGAGATCAACAGCGATCAATGGCTCGCCTGCTTCGAGGCGCTGGCGAAGAAGATCCTGACGGGTCAACGGGTTGTTGAGGGCGAGGTCGACCATGGTTCGATCCGGAAGATAAGCAGGATTGGGGGGTTTTGCAAAATTTTGCAATAAATTGCAATTTACGGCATTTTATTGCACAAACGCGCAGCGTTTGCAAGGCCCGGCCAGCGCTCTCAACAGGTTGACCCAAGCGTTGCCCACAGCGCGGATATATCATTGATGTAAATAGGCTTCTACTGATATGGTGCCGCATCAACAAGGAGGACACCATGATCCGTTGGGGCATTCTCAGCACTGCTAAAATTGCACGCGAACATCTGGTTCCGGCCATTCAGGCCGCACGCAACGGCAACATTCAGGCGGTCGCCAGCCGCTCTCAGGAGAGCGCCGATGCCTTCGCCAAGAGCTTCGGCATCCCGATCGCCTACGGTTCCTACGACGAACTCCTCAGCAGCGACGAAGTGGATGCCATCTATATTCCACTGCCGACATCGCAGCATGTGGAATGGACAATCAAGGCGCTGAGTGCAGGCAAGCATGTCCTGTGTGAAAAGCCGATCTCGCTGCATGCCAAGGAAATCGACGCGATCATCGAGGCACGCGACAAGAGCGGCTGCATCGTCGCCGAGGCCTTCATGGTCACCTATCATCCGCAATGGCTGAAGGTGAAGGAGCTGCTGGCGTCGGGCGCTATCGGCACACTTCGGCACATTCAGGGCGTCTTCACCTATTACAATGTCGACCCGAACAACATGCGCAATCAGGTGAGCCTTGGTGGCGGCGGTCTGCCGGACATCGGGGTCTATCCAACCGTGACCGCACGCTTTGCCACGGGCAAGGATCCGGTGCGGGCGCGGGCGTCGATTGTCCGCGATCCGGATTTCGGAACCGACATCTATGCCAACTGCCAGTATGACTTCGGCAGCTTCGACATGACCTTCTATTGCGCGACGCAGCTTGCCAACCGTCAGAGCATGGTCTTCCATGGCGACGATGGTGCCATCGAGGTGGTCGCACCGTTCAACGCCCAGCTCTATGAGGCGGTCGATGTGATCCTTCACAGCCGGTCGCATCAGGAGGCCGAGGTCTGGAAGTTCCGGGGTGTCAACCAGTATCAGCTGCAGGTCGAAGCCTTTGGCGACAGGATCGAAGGCAAGGATGTGCCGCTGTTCACGCTGGAAAGCTCGAAGATCAATCAGGCTTCGATCGACGCTCTTTATGCTGCCGATCTCTCCGATGGCTGGGCTCCGGTCTGACTTCCATCGCGAGTGCTACAATTGAAAAGACCGGCTTCGGGACACACCGCAGCCGGTCTTTTTTCATTCGTGTCAGGCTGACCTCAGCCTTGCGAGGCGGCCTTGAACCATTTGACGATGGCGCGGCGTTCGGCCGGTTCCATGTAGGAAACATTGGCGGGCGGCATGGCGTTGGTCACGCCGGCCTGCAGAAAAATCTCGCGAGCAGCGCGGGCGATCTCGGCTTCATTCTCAAGGTAAATGCCTCGCGGGGCCGTGCCGATGCCTTCCCAAGCGGTTTCGCGGGCATGGCACATGGCGCAGCGGCCCATGATGATGCCCGAGACCTCTTCAAACCCTTCGGCAGAGGCGAACTTCAGCTCGTAGGGCGTCATGACGCGACCGGTTTCCTCTTCCTCCACGTCGGCGCCCAGATGCTCAGCCGGGATCAAGGAGATCCAGATCGCAACGATGAACAGCAGAACGGTCACGGGAATGGTCCAGACCGGGTTGCCCGCCCGGGCATGTCTGGTGTTGAACCAGTGGCGGATGGTGACGCCCATCAGGAACACCAGAGCCGCGATCACCCAGTTGTAGGGCGAGGCGAAGGCCAGCGGATAATGGTTGGAGAGCATCAGGAAGATGACCGGCAGGGTCAGATAGTTGTTATGGGTCGAACGCAACTTGGCGATCTTACCATATTTGGCATCCGGCGTCCGACCAGCCTTCAGATCCGCAACGACGATCTTCTGGTTCGGGATGATGATGAAGAAGACGTTGGCGGTCATGATGGTGGCGGTGAAAGCGCCAAGATGCAGCAATACGGCGCGGCCGGTGAAGACTTCGTTGTAACCCCAGCCCATGATGATGAGCAGCACGAACAGCAGAACCATCAGAAGCGTCGGCTTCTGGTCGAGTTTCGATTTGCACAGGAAGTCATAGACCAGCCAGCCGATGGTCAGCGAGGCAGCGGAAATGAGGATCGCTTGCCAGACCTCGAGGCTCATCTTCTCCGGATCGATCAGGAACAACTCGGCTCCGGCCCAATAGGTGACCATGAGCAGCGCCGCCCCGGACAGCCATGTGGTGTAGCTCTCCCACTTGAACCAGATGAGATGCTCGGGCATGTTTTCCGGCGCGACCAGAAACTTGCGAATGTGATAGAAGCCGCCGCCGTGAACCTGCCATTCCTCGCCGTGAGCGCCAGTCGGCAGATCGGGAGCCTTGCGCAATCCAAGGTCAAGCGCAATGAAATAAAAGCTCGAGCCAATCCACGCAATCGCGGTGATCACATGGGTCCAGCGGATGGCAAATTCCAGCCAGGACCAGACGAGCGGTTGCAACAATTCATAATCAATCATCAAAAAACTCCAACTTAGGCAAGGCTCCTCCGCCAACAGGCTGAGTTAACTCTATTGTATCGCATCATTTTCTGGTATTAAGAAATAAACAGATCAGATTCAAAAAAAACAATAAAAAGCGGCGACTGACAAAATGTCGTATTTTGACAATATCAAGACCTTCGTGCGGGTGTTCGAACTTGGCAGCATGTCTGCCGCCGCACGGGACCAGCGCATCTCCCCAGCCGTGGCCTCGGCACGGATTTCCCAGCTTGAAGACCATCTCAACGTCCGGCTGTTCCAGCGCACAACTCGCATGCTGACGCCGACCGAACAGGGCAAGCTGTTTTATCCCGGAGCCTGCCGCATTCTCGAATCCATCGAGGAGGCCGAAGCGCTCGTCTCGAGCGTGACACTGAAGCCGCGCGGCTCGATCTATGTCGCCGCCCCCTTGGGGATCGGTCGCCGCCTTGTTGCGCCTGCGGTGCCGGACTTCAAGAAGGAGTTTCCGCTCATCGACGTTCGGATGCGCCTATCGGACCGCAAGGTTGATCTGGCCGCCGAAGGGCTCGATGTGGCGTTCTTTCTGGGTGTGCCAGAGGATTCCAATCTGCGTATCCGCAAGATCGCCGACTGTCGCCGGGTGCTCTGCGCCGCGCCGTCCTATCTCGAAAGCCACGGTACGCCCGAAAGCGGCGAGGACCTGTCGAAGGCCGGGCACGCTTGTCTCAATCTGCATTATCCGGGTGCGCCGGAGCATCAGTGGCCGCTCCAGACCAAGGACGGGGTCAAGCGATTTGCGGTTTCAAGTCCGTTCGAATCCGATGACGGGGACGTGCTGACCGACTGGCGCTTCATGGCCATGGCATCGTGCTCAAGCCCGAATTCGAGGTGCTCAATCATATCCGCTCGGGCGATCTGGTGCCGATCCTGAATGACACGCCGCCGATCCCCATCCAGATGGCTTGTCTCTATTCCCATCGCAGGCGGCAGGATCCGAAGATCCGGCTGTTCATCGACTTCATCTCTGGCCATATCCGCACGGTGCTGTCCGAGCAGGCGCGCGCGGTGGACGTCTCACCGAGCACGCAAGGACAGTCTTAGCTGCCGCGATAGGTGGAATAGCCAAAGGGTGAGATCAGCAGCGGCACGTGATAGTGGCTCTCTTCACTCATGCCGAAGCGAATGGGGATGACATCAAGGAAGCGAGGCTGATCGGCGTTTGGATCGAGGCTGTCGAGATAGCTTCCGGCATGAAACACCAGCTCGTAAGTGCCGATCTCAAACTCGGACGCGGGCAGAATCTGCTCGTCGGTGCGACCGTCTGAGTTGGTCACCAGAGTTTTCAGCAGGCGCTTTTCACCATCCTCTTCAGCGATACGATAAAGATCAATGCTCATGCCCTCCGCCGGGCAGCCCAATGCCGTATCCAGAACGTGGGTTGTCAGATATCCGCTCATAGTCTCTCTCCTGTCTTGCCTATCCCGTTCCGAACACTTGTTTTTATGCCTTCAGTTGGCATTTGCCAAATGGCTCGAGTGGAGCGATAGTGGCCATTCCAGCCTATCTTATAGTCCCTCTCGACCAGAACATTGCTTCATTTGCAAAAATAGCTATCGGAATTTCAAGAAAATGCGAAGCGATTTATTTGCTATAGAAGGAAATTAACAAAGGAGCCACCAAAGTGAAACGCTATCCCAGAGACCTATCCGGTTACGGTGCCACCCCGCCAAAGGCCGAATGGCCAAACGGTGCCAAGATCGCAGTCCAGTTTGTGATCAATTATGAAGAGGGTGGCGAGAACTGCATTCTGCATGGGGATGCGGCATCGGAGGCCTTTCTGTCAGAGATCGTCGGTGCGGCTCCCTGGCCCGGCCAGCGACACTGGAACATGGAATCCATCTATGAATATGGTGCCCGTGCCGGTTTCTGGCGTCTGCATCGCCTGTTCACCAAGCACCAGATCCCTGCCACCGTCTATGGCGTGGCAACGGCCCTTGCGCGCAGCCCCGAACAGGTGGCCGCGATGCAGGACGCCAATTGGGAGATCGCCAGCCACGGCCTCAAGTGGATCGAATACAAAGACTATGCCCGCGAGGACGAAAAGGCCGACATGATCGAGGCCATCCGTCTGCACGAAGAAGTCACCGGCTACAAGCCGCGCGGTTGGTACACGGGTCGCTGCTCAGCCCAGACGGTTGATCTCGCCACCGAAATCGGCGGGCTTGATTATGTCTCCGATACCTATGCGGACGACCTGCCCTACTGGTACCAGTCCGGCTCGCGCGACCAGTTGATCATTCCCTACACGCTTGACTGCAACGACATGCGCTTTGCCACGGCGCAAGGGTTCAACTCGGGCGACCAGTTCTTTGCCTATCTCAAGGACACGTTCGACTGCCTCTATGCGGAAGGGCAGGCGGGAACGCCGAAGATGATGAACATCGGTCTGCACTGCCGTCTCGTCGGCCGTCCGGGCCGCATCATGGCGCTCGAGCGCTTCATGGAATATGCCAGAAGCCGCGTCGATGTCTGGTTCGCCCGCCGGATTGACATTGCCCGCCATTGGCAGCAGGCCCATCCGCCGGTGCGGCGTGATCGCCCGAGCCAGATGAGCGCAGACCGCTTCGTGCGCGAATTCGGCGGTATCTTCGAGCATAGCCCATGGATCGCGGAACGGGCGCACGGGCTTGAACTCAACAGCGCCCATGACACGACCATCGGTGTGCACAGTGCTCTCTGCCGTGCCTTCCGGTCTGCAAGCTTTGATGAAAAGCTCGGCGTTCTGAAGGCGCACCCGAACCTTGCCGGAAAGCTCGCTGCTGCCGGGAAGCTGACCGAAGCCTCCACCGCCGAGCAGGCCAGCGCCGGGCTAGATCTCTTGACCGACAACGAACGCATTCTCTTCACCTCGCTCAACGAAGCCTACATGGAGAAGCACGGCTTCCCCTTCATCATCGCCGTGCGCGATCATGACAAGGCGAGCATTCTTGCCGCCTTCCGCCGCCGGATCGGCAATAGCATCGAGATGGAGTTTGCCGAAGCCTGTCGTCAGGTCGAGCGCATTGCGCACTACCGCCTGAAGGCGCTTCTTGAACCCCAGTCCGAGAAGGCCAGCTAATGGGATCGGGCGACATCCTCATCCAACCTCTGACCCGAGAGGCCTTCGCGCCCTACGGGGACATCCTCGAGCTCAACGACGAGCCGACGATGATCATCAATCAGGGCATGTGCGGTCGTCATCACGATCTGGCCAAGCTCGATTTCGTGATGACAGAGGAAGATGACGGTCGCCCGGGGATCAGCCTGTTCAATGCGCAGCCGCGCTCGTTGCCCTATCGCCTTGATCTGGTCGAGCGGCATCCGCTGGGCAGTCAAGCCTTCGTGCCCATGAGCCTTGATCCCTTTCTGGTGATCGTGGCTCCCGACGAGAAGGGAGAACCGGGCAGGCCACTGGCGTTCGAGACGCGCGCCGGGCAAGGCATCAATTTTCACCGCGACACATGGCACGGGGTGTTGACCCCCCTCCATGCGCCGGGGCTGTTTGCCGTTATCGATCGGATCGGAACGGCCAAAAACCTACAAGAACACTGGTTCGAGCGACCCTACAGGGTCGCCCGGGCCTGACAAAAAAGACGCAATCACAAAAACAAGAAAAACCAAATCCAATGTGCTGTTGGAGGAAAGACAACCATTCCAATGAGGGGTAACAACCATGGATAACAAATCAATCGGGACGCCTGAACAGCTCGCGGACCCGAATTTCACACCTCCCCTGCTCAAGGCCATCCCACTGGGCATTCAGCATGTTCTGGCCATGTTCATCGCCAACGTGACGCCCGCCATCATCGTGGCCGGGGCAGCGGGTTTTGGCTTCGGGTCCAATTCCCCCGACTTCCCCGAACTGCTCTACATGATCCAGATGTCGATGCTGTTCGCCGGTGTGGCGACCTTGTTCCAGACCATCACCATAGGGCCGGTCGGCGCTGCGCTGCCGGTGGTTCAGGGCACGAGCTTTGCCTTCCTGCCGATCATGATCCCGCTTGTCGCTGGCAAGGGTGTTGATGGTCTTGCAGCGCTCTACACGGGTATCTTCATCGGCGGTCTGTTCCACGCCTGCCTTGGCATGTTCATCGGCAAGATCCGTTTTGCCCTGCCGCCGCTGGTTACCGGCCTTGTCGTCACCATGATCGGTCTGGCTCTGGTCAAGGTCGGCATCCAGTATGCTGCCGGCGGGGTTCCTGCCATCGGCACGCCGGAATATGGCTCCCTGCTGAACTGGGGTGCTGCCCTTGTGGTGATCCTTGTCACGCTCGGCCTGAAGTTCTTTGCCCGTGGCATGCTGTCGGTATCCGCGGTGCTGATCGGCCTCATCGCCGGTTACATCTTCGCCATCCTGACCGGCATGCTGACCGTCGACGCCATCGCCACCTCCTGGGAACGTGCGGCTGCCTTCTCGCTGCCGATGCCGTTCAAACATGGCTTCGAGCTGTCCTTTGCCGCCATCATCGGCTTCTGCCTGATGGCCATCATCTCGGCGATTGAGACCGTTGGTGACGTTTCCGGCATCACCAAGGGCGGAGCTGGTCGTGAAGCAACGGACAAGGAAATCGCTGGCGCAACCTACGCCGACGGCTTGGGCACCGCCATCGCCGGCATCTTCGGCGCGCTGCCGAACACCTCCTTCTCCCAGAACGTCGGCCTCATTGCGATGACTCGCATCATGAGCCGTCACGTGGTCACCATCGGTGCCATCTTCCTGATCATCTGTGGCCTTGTCCCGAAAGTCGGCGGCGTCATTCGCACCATCCCCATCGAAGTGCTGGGCGGCGGCGTGATCGTAATGTTCGGCATGGTGGTTGCTGCTGGTATCTCCATGCTCTCGGACGTGCACTGGAACCGCCGCAACATGGTGATCTTCGCCATTGCCCTGTCTGTCGGCCTCGGCCTGCAGCTTGAGCCGGGTGCAGTCCAGCATCTGCCGGGCACACTGAAGGTTCTGATGACCTCCGGTCTTCTTCCTGCGGCCCTGATCGCCGTGGTCCTGAACCTCATCCTGCCAGAAGAACTGGCAGCCGAGGCGACCGAAGAAGTCTCTGGCGGCATGGCCGGTCACGGAGAAGGCTCGCTTCCGGGCGAGTGATCCGCAACCTCCAGATCCTGATATCAAAAAGCCCCCGGAGTGCAAACTTCGGGGGCTTTGTTTTGAGGTTATTTTCCCAGCGCCGCTTTTGGCAAAGCCTAGCGGCCACCGGTTCTCTGACGACTTCGCATGTGATGGGCGTGCATCTGGTCAAGGGCCACCATGACCTCTGCGGTCGCCATTGCGGCGATGACCGCCGGGCGTTTGTCCTTGTTCTGCGCTCCGCCAATGGGGCAGGTCAGCCGTTCGAAAAGTATCTTGCCCTCCTCACCGGTCTCATCCAGCAGCCAGTGCTTGAAGGTTCCACGCTTGGATTTCGAGCCGATCATGCCGACATAGGCAGCGTCATCGCGGCTCAGTGCTTCCCTTGCCAAGAGGAAATCAAGGGCGTGATCGTGGGTGAGGATGATGAAGGCACTGCCCGGTGGGGCGAGGCGCACTTCCTGCTCAGGCAGCGGGGGTACAGCGCTGCTCGACATCGATCTCGCACTGGAGAAGCTCGTCCTCGCGGCTGTCGACCACGATGGTGTGCACCGGCAACAGCCGCAGGGTCGGGCAAAGGCAATAAAAGCGCCCGTCCAACATGCCCGGCACCGAAAATGTAGACATTGGGGCGAATGGCGATCTCCCGCTCCTCGCGCCCGATTGCCAGACGCCGTGCCCGGTGATCCATCAGCGAGAAATGCAGTGCTACGACGCCGCCGCAGCATTGGCCAATCTCGGGTCCGAGAGGAACCGAGAGGTTTTTCACGCCCTGCCTCAGGCGCAACATGCGGCGGGCTTCGTCGATGGCGATATATTCGAGCTGACCACCGCCGATAGTGCCATGGATGGCGCTGTCGGTGACAAAGATCGTGGCACCGATTTCGCGCGGAGATGACCCCTTCAGGATCCATCAGTTCAACGCGAATAATCGTGTCGTGCTTCTCGAGAAACGATTGCAGGCTGATGGACATGGGCTGGTCTCCTAGTTCTTCTGCAAAGCCTCCACGGCCAGCAGGATCCGCTCGGGGTTGCGGGGGCTTCAAGGCGGGGGCAGGTGCGATAGTCATCGACACTGGCAACCGCCATCGAAAGCGCTTCGAGTACCGATATGGCCAGCATGAAGGGGGGCTCCCCCACGGCCTTGGATCGTTTGATCGTGCGCTCCGGGTTTTCGGACCATGTGGCAAGCTCGACATTGAAAATGCGCGGGATGTCGCTTGCCAACGGGATCTTGTAGGTGCTCGGTGCGTGGGTTCTGAGGCGACCCTTGTCATCCCACCACAGCTCTTCGGTGGTCAGCCAGCCCATGCCCTGCACAAAGGCACCCTCGACCTGTCCCTTGTCGATGGCGGGGTTGAGCGACTTGCCAACATCATGCAGCACGTCGGTGCGGTCGATGACATATTCGCCGGTCAGCGTGTCGATGGTCACCTCGGAGACCGCAGCACCGTAGGCGTAATAGAAGAAGGGACGACCCTTGCCCTCGTCCCGGTTCCAGTGGATCTTCGGGGTTTTGTAGAAGCCTGCCGCCGACAGATGCACGCGGGCCTGATAGGCGAGCGTGATGAACTCGTCAAAGCTGAGGATTTCGTCTCCGACCTTGACCCGATTGGGCAGAAACTCCACCGCGCTTTCCTCGACGGACCATTTCTCGGCAGCGAAGGCAACGAGCCGGGCCTTGAGCTGGTTGGCCGCATCAAGGGCGGCCATGCCGTTGAGGTCCGTGCCGGACGACGCTGCAGTGGCAGAGGTGTTGGGCACCTTGTCGGTCGCGGTGCGGGTGATCTTGATGCGGGCAATGTCGATCTGGAAGGCTTCGGCAATGACCTGAGCGACCTTTGTGTTGAGGCCCTGGCCCATTTCTGTGCCGCCATGGTTGAGCTGCATCGAGCCATCGGAGTAGATGTGCAAGAGGCTGCCCGCCTGATTGAAGTGTGTGGCGGTGAAGGAAATGCCGAACTTTACCGGCGTGAAGGCGATGCCCTTGCGATGGATGCTGCCCGCCTCGTTGGCGTCCTTGTTGAAAGCGAGAATCGCTACGCGGCGCGCCTGATAATCTGAGCTCTCCTCCAGCTCGGAGGTAACGCGCTCGAGGATGTTGTCCTCGACCTGCTGATGATAGGGCGTGACGTCCCGTCCCTCGCCGCCGTAATAGTTCAGCTTGCGGATCTCGAGCGGATCCTTGCCGAGGGCATAGGCGATCTCTTCCATGATCCGCTCGGCAACGATCACGCCTTGGGGACCACCAAAACCGCGGAAGGCGGTGTTGGAAACCGTGTTGGTCTTCATCGGATGGGAGCGCACGCGGACATTGGGGTAGAAATAGGCATTGTCGGCGTGGAAGAGCGCCCGGTCGGTGACCGCACCGGACAGGTCGGCGGAGTAGCCACAGCGAGCGGCAAAATCGCCTTCCATCGCCAGCACCCGGCCCTCGTCATCAAAAGCAACGTCATAGTCGATGACGAAGTCGTGGCGTTTGCCGGTCGCGACCATGTCATCGTCGCGATCCGGGCGCAGTTTCACCGGTCGGTCGAGCTTCTTGGCGGCCATCGCTGCGACGGCTGCAAAGATGTTCATCTGGGTTTCCTTGCCACCAAATCCACCACCCATGCGGCGCACCTGAACCGTGACCGAATGGGACGGAACACCGAGCACCTTGGCGACCATATGCTGGGCTTCGCTGGGGTGCTGGGTCGAGCAATAAAGCAGCACATCCTCATCCTCGCCGGGCAGGGCAAAAGCAATGTGGCCTTCCAGATACATGTGATCCTGCCCGCCAATTGTCATGCGCGAGGTGATGCGGTGGGGGGCATCCCTGAAACCGGCCTCGACATCGCCGCGCTCCAGTTTCATCGGTTTGTAGACATAGGGAAAATCTTTGTCCCGCGCCTCGGCAACGTCGGTCGCGAAGGGCAGATCTTCATACTCGATCCGGGCTTTACGGACGGCACGGCGGGCCAGCTCGCGGGTCGCGGCGACCACAGCAAACAACGGCTGGCCATAGAATTCGACCATCTCTTCAGGAAAAACCGGCTCGTCATCAAGATGATTGGGGCTGATGTCGTTGACGCCGGGGATGCTGGCTGCGGTCAGCACGGCAACGACCCCTTCGCTCGCCTCGCAGTCAGACAGATCCATCGACAGAATGCGTGCATGGGCTCGCTCGGAGAGGCCGAGAGCGGCATGCAGAGTACCGATTGGCTCCATCAGGTCGTCGGTATAGTCGGCTGCGCCGGTCACATGCTTGATGGCCGACTCGTGGATATGGCTATCATGAGCCGAGCCGATGATTGCGGCGGCTGGCCCAGAAGTCACCTTGGCATCCTGTTTCATTCCGCAGCCACTCCCTTTGCAGGTGCCGTCTGTTCGATGAAGAACCGCCGGAACAGATTCTGTGCCACTTTCATGCGATAGGTATCACTCGCTCGCCAGTCGGTGAGCGGCGTGAAGTCTGAAGGCAGCTCGGCTGCTGCGGCAAGCATCGTTGCTTCCGTGAAGGGTTTGCCAACCAGAACCTTCTCGGCGGCCACGGCCCGTTTCGGTACGCCAGCCATGCCGCCAAAGGCGATGCGCGCGCGCCGGATGATGCCGTCGGTGACATCCATAAAGAAACCGGCGCTGACCGAGGAGATATCCTCGTCGCGACGCTTTGAAATCTTGTAGGCCGCGCAGAGATTTGTGTCTTCAAGGCTAGGGATTCGGATCATTTCGAGGAAGTCTCCCGTCGCACGATCCTGTTTGCCATAGTCGATGAAGAAGCGCTCAAGCGGCATATGCCGGAGATCATGGCCGCGGCGCAGGGTGATCTCGGCCCCAAGCGCAATGAGCACCGGCGGCAGGTCACCGATGGGCGAGCCGTTGGCGATGTTGCCGCCGATGGTACCCATGTTGCGGATCTGTTGCCCGGCAATCCGCGACCAGAAATCGGCGAGGTGAGGATAGCACTCGGCGATTGCCCCGGCGGCCTCGGAATAGGTCACGCCAGCGCCGATGAAGAGGCAATGCTCGGTCGCGTTGATTTCCTTGAGCTCTTCGAGATGGTTGATGAAGAGAACGGTCTGGAGCTTCTTCAAATGCTTGGTCACCCAAAGCCCGACATCGGTGTTGCCCGCGATGATGGTGGCGTCCGGTTCCTCAAGGCGCACGGTCGAAAGGTCCTCAAGGCTCGCTGGCAGGATCGCCCGTTCGCCGTCTTTCTCGATCACCACCCGAGCGCCGTCCTTGAGCTCCAGAAGGCGGTTGAAGTTGACCTCGCGTTCCATCTCCAGCCAGTCGGAGGCCGGATTGCCATAGTCACTGATGGCGGCGGCAGCATCAAGGATCGGCCGGTAGCCGGTGCAACGGCAGAGATTGCCTTGCAAGGCCACCTCGACCGCCTCTCGCGACGGATTGGGCGACTGCATCCAGAGTGCATAGAGCGACATGACGATGCCGGGGGTGCAAAAGCCGCACTGGCTGCCGTGATGATCAACCATCGCTTTCTGCACCGGGTGCAAGCCATCGGCCTCGCCCTTTAGCGCTTCGATGGTGACGATGTGACAACCATCAAGGCTTGGCAGGAAGCGGATACAGGCATTGACGGTCTCATAGACGAGACGTCCCTTGGTCAAGCGCCCGACCAGCACCGTGCAGGCGCCGCAGTCCCCTTCGGCGCATCCTTCCTTGGTGCCGGTCAGGCGCTGTTCGATTCGCAGAAAATCGAGCAGGGTTTCGGTTGGCGAACAGGCTCCGATCTGCACGAGGCGGTCATTGAGCCAGAAGCGAATTTCCCTGCGAAGAGAAGGCATTGGTCGTCCCCTTGAAATTGCGCATCGCGGGATATGGATACAAAAATAATATTATCGGTACCCCCGATCCTCCGAGCCTAGAGGACCGGTATCTTTTCAAAAACATAAAAAATACTACGACAGTTTCAGGAAAAGTCAAACAATGGAAACGACAGTCAAACCACTGATGCCATAACGGCATCAGTGGTTGCTATGGCAGAAATGCCATGTGCCGATTGACATCCTTGTAGAGCAGATAGCGGAAGTTGCCAGGCCCACCAGCATAGCAGGCCTGTGGGCAGAAGGAGCGCAGCCACATGTAATCACCGGCTTCCACTTCGACCCAATCCTGATTGAGTTTGTAGACGCCCTTGCCTTCGAGCACATAGAGCCCGTGCTCCATGACATGGGTCTCAAGGAAGGGAATCACCGCTCCGGGCTGAAGGGTGACCACGGTGATGTGCATGTCGTGGCGCAGGTCGGCCTGATCGACGAAGCGGGTGGTCGCCCATTTTCCGTCGGTATCCGGCATCGGGCTCGGAGTGATGTCGGCCTCACTGGCGACGAACAGCGGCTCGGGTTTCTCAAGGCCCGGCACGGCGATGTAGGCCTTGCGAATCCAGTGGAACTTGGCAAGCTCACTGCCACTGTTGGTAATCGTCCAGTGTTCGCCCGCGGGTAGATAGGCAAAGCCGCCATCGGACAGGTCATGGCTTTTGCCGCCAATCTCGACCCCGGATTGACCCGGCGACGACAAACAGGGCGCCCTCGGCGCGCTCGTCGGTTTCGGGATTTTCGCTGCCACCACCGGGCTCAAGCTCAACCACATAATGGGAGAAGGTCTCGGCGAACCCCGTCAGAGGGCGCGCGAGCACCCACATGCGCATCCCCTCCCAGAAGGGCAGGCGGCTGCAGGTGATATCTCGGAGTGTCCCTTTCGGAATCACCGCATAGCTATTGGTGAAGACCGCCCGGTCTGTCAGGAGCTGGGTCTGGGGCGGCAGTCCGCCTTCTGGTGCAAAGTAGCGCGTCTTCTGCATTGTTTGTCTTTCATCACACAGTGCATCACGAGGGGAGTTTTCTTGCAGCGTCTCTTTCCTCTGGCCCGGAGGACGGTGCAACGCTGTTCGCCCATCAAACCCGGTCCGGGCGCTTTTGCCAACCGCATGGATCAATGGTTTGAGAAGAAGCATCCTCTTTCAATATTTGAAAATAATGAGATTTTTCGTCTTTCCAGAGCCAATTCATTGGGGCCATAATCCCGCACGCTAATTCAGGGATCCCGCGCGCGTCGTTTGTACGGTCGCAGCCAAGCGGGACAGGTTCAAAGGGACGGAAATGATGCCGAGCAGATTGGAAAAATTCGGATTGCAGGTCGATGAGCAGCTGGTGGAATTGCTCGAAACGGACATCCTGCCTGGCACTGAGCTTGATGCCGACAGTTTCTGGCGTGGCCTATCGGAAGGCGTTGCCAGCCTGACCCCCATCAATCGCGCTTTGCTTCAAAAGCGGGATGCTCTGCAGAGCCAGATTGATGACTGGTGCCGCGCCAACAAGGGCCGCGACGTGAGCGCCGAGGACTACAAGGCCTTCCTTCGCGACATCGGCTATCTGCTTCCCGAAGGCGAAGACTTCACCATCGGGACGGATAATGTCGACGACGAGATTGCGCTGATTGCCGGGCCGCAGCTCGTGGTGCCGGTGATGAATGCCCGCTTCGCTCTCAACGCGGCCAATGCCCGCTGGGGGAGCCTTTATGATGCCTTCTACGGCACCGATGCCCTGCCTCGCGATGGCGAGCTGGCGCCGGGCAAGGGGTTCAACGAAGTGCGCGGCAGGGAGGTCATCGCCAGAACTTGCGCCTTCCTTGATCAGGCTGTTCCGCTGAAGGCGGGCAGCCATGCCGACGTGGTGTCCTATAGCGTCTCCTACGATCACAGCCGCTTCGGCGTATTGCTAAGAGATGGCAGCGAAACCGGGCTCGCCAAGGTTGGCCAATATGCCGGTCACCGGGACAACGAGGTGATCCTGTTTGTCAACAACGGCCTGCATATCGAGCTTCAGATCGACAGGGATCATCCCATCGGGCGCCTGTCGCCTGCCGGGGTCAAGGATGTGGTTCTGGAATCGGCGATGAGTACGATTCAGGATTGCGAAGATTCGGTCGCGGCCGTCGATGCCGAGGACAAGTGCCTTGTCTATCGCAACTGGCTGGGCCTGATGAAGGGGGATCTTGAAGACACCTTCGTCAAGGGCGGCGCCAAGATGACCCGCCATCTCAATCCGGATCGCAGCTACATCGGTATCGACGGCGGACCAATTGTTCTGCATGGTCGCAGCCTTCTGCTCGTTCGCAACGTCGGCCATCTGATGACCAATGATGCGATCCTCGACAGTGATGGGGCAGAGATATTTGAAGGCATCATGGATGCCTACTTCACCGTGGCCTGTGCCCTTCATGACCTCAAACGCTGCGGCAACAGCCGGACCGGCAGCATCTATATTGTCAAACCCAAGATGCATGGCCCTGAAGAGGTCGCCTTTGCCGAACGCCTGTTTGCCAGCGTGGAAGATGCCTTCTCCCTGCCGCGCAACACCATCAAGATCGGTGTCATGGACGAAGAGCGACGCACCACCATCAACCTCAAGGAATGCATCCGTCAGGTGAAGGACCGGATCGTCTTCATCAACACCGGCTTTCTTGATCGCACCGGCGACGAGATCCACACCTCGATGGATTATGGCCCGTTCCTGCCGAAGGATGCGATCAAGGGCGAGCCATGGATTGCCGCCTATGAGGACTGGAACGTCGGCATCGGGCTTGAAGCCGGTCTTCAGGGCAAGGCCCAGATCGGCAAGGGCATGTGGGCGAAACCTGACGAGATGGCCGAGATGCTCACGGCCAAGATCGGCCATCCGAAGGCGGGCGCCAGCTGCGCGTGGGTGCCCTCGCCGACGGCGGCGACCCTTCATGCCATGCATTATCACCTTGTCAGTGTCGCCTCGGTTCAGGAGAGCCTCAAACAGTGCGGCCGTGCCGATCTCGACGCCATCCTCACCGTGCCTCTGTTGAAGGGCGCAAATCTCGATGCGGGCACGGTGCAGAAGGAACTCGACAACAATGCGCAGGGCATTCTGGGCTATGTGGTTCGCTGGGTCGATCAGGGCGTCGGCTGCTCCAAGGTGCCCGACATCAATGATGTGGCCCTGATGGAAGACCGCGCCACCTTGCGCATTTCCAGCCAGCACATGGCCAACTGGCTGCACCATGGGCTCGTCACCGAAGAGCAGGTGATGGAGACCATGAAGCGCATGGCCGCGGTGGTCGACAAGCAGAATGAAGGCGATCCGGCCTATCAGCCGATGGCGGGTAATTTCGAAGGCTCCGTGGCGTTTCAGGCGGCCTGCGATTTGGTCTTCAAGGGCAAGGAACAACCAAGCGGCTACACCGAACCCCTGCTGCACAAGCGGCGCAAGGAAGCCAAGGCGCGCCAGAGCACCTGATTCCGAGCGTCTGATGGCCAAATGACTATCTGAACATGACAGAACGCCCGTCATTCGACGGGCGTTTTTCATACCACTGAAGGGATCGCCGCTCAGCCGGACAGAGCCGCAATCATCTGGGCATGCATGACCCCTTCTGCCCTCAGCACCAGACGGGAGCGCTCGACCAGATTCCTAATCCGCGCTTCGTCAGAGTGTTTGTCGGCCACCTCCGCGATCCGCACCCAAAGGCCCGCCAATAGAGCGATTTGCGTCAAGGCCATGAAATCATGTGCCAAGGGTGTTGGATCCTTGACGTCAAGAACGTTCTCACGGGCCTCACGCCACAAAGTGAGGCACTCATTGACCAGCGGGTCTGCTTGATGGTGGGCGATCCAGTCCTCCAGCGCTTTCGCTGGCTCCCCCTTGATGAGGCGGGTAACCAGTGCGCGAGCGTGGATGCCGTTTGCGCCTTCGTAGATCGCGGTGATCCGCGCATCCCGATAGGTCTGCTCGAGGCGGTATTCCTGCAAATAGCCATAGCCGCCAAGCACCTGCATGCCCAGTTCGGCGGCTCGCATGCCAGCATCCGTGCAATAGCTTTTCGCGACAGGCGTCAGGATTTCGACGAGAGCAGGGTTGTCTCCCCGTTCCATGGTGACGAAAGCGAGGTGCGTCATTGCCCTGCCGCCAATTGCCAACCGGTCAATCTCATCGAACATCCGCCGCACATCCGCATGGTCGGCAAGTGCAGCGGGCGTCCCGTCGCCCTGTCGCCCCTGCATGCGATCGACAGCGTAACTTGTTGCGATATCGTATGCGCGGGCTGCATGAGCCACCCCTTGCAGCGCCACATCGGCGCGGGCGTGGTTCATCATGGTGAACATGGCGAGCAGCCCCTGCCCCTCCTCACCGATCAGTTCAGCTTCGGCCTCGTCAAAGACCATCTGGCAGGTGGGTGAGGCATGAAGCCCCATCTTCTCCTCGATCCGGGTGACCGAGACTTTGTTTCGCTTGCCGTCGCAGGCCTCAGAGGGACAGAGGAACAGCGACAGGCCCTTGATGCCATCATCTGAGGTACGGGCGAGAACGAGATGCAGGATGGTCTCGCTCATGTCCTGATCGCCGCCGGATATGAAGATCTTTTCTCCTTCGATACGCCAGATCTCGCCATCCTGTCGGGCGCGGCAGCGGATGCGCGACAGGTCTGATCCAGCGCCCGGCTCCGTGAGGCACATGGTGGCCAGTGTTTGACCGGAGACGAGGCCGGGTAGATGCTGCGCTTTCTGTGTGTCCGTGCCAAACCGCAGCAAGGTGCGGATCGCACCCGGCACAAGGCCGGTGACCATCTGGAAGCTGTGATTGGCTCCGGCGAGGATCTCGACCACAATCGCCTGCATGATGTCGCCAAGCCCCTGCCCACCGTGCTCTTCGGGTGCAGAGAGGCCCGGCCAACCCTGTTCGGCATAGGCATGATAGGCATCCCGGAAGCCATCGGGCATCTGGACGCGCCCGTTCTCAAGGCGGCAGCCCTCAGCATCGCCGGGTGGCATCAAGCGGTGCAATCTCGGCCTCGACAAAAGCGGCGAAATGCCCGGCGATCTCGGCGGCAAAGTCCGCGTCCCAGTCGGGCAGATCTCCCGCACCTGCCACATGGGTCAGCGAGAAGAGAATGTCATCGATGGGCGCGGTGAAGGGCTTCATCCCTCAAGCTCCAACAGACGGGCCGCGTTGCCCTTGATGATGTCTTCGCGCAGTTCGTCCTTTATGGCGATCTTCTCGAAATCGGCGAGCCAGCGCTCGGGCGTGATCATCGGCCAGTCGGACCCGAACAGGACTTTTTTCCTCAGGATGGAATTGCAGTAGCGCACCAGAATTTCGGGAAAATATTTCGGCGACCAGCCGGAGAGGTCGATGTAGACATTGGGCTTGTGTTGGGCCACCGCCAGCGCCTCCTCCTGCCATGGGAAGGAGGGATGAGCGAGGATAATCTTCAGCTCGGGAAAATCCACCGCCACATCATCCATATACATCGGGTTGGAATATTTCAGACGCATGCCATTGCCGCCGGGCATGCCGGAGCCGACGCCGGTCTGGCCGGTGTGGAACAGGGCGATGCCGCCCTCTTCCTCGATGGCCTCATAAAGGGCGTAGGCGATGCGGTCATTGGGGTAGAAACCCTGCATGGTGGGATGGAACTTGAAGCCCTTGATGCCGAAATCGCGCATCAGGCGGCGTGCCTCGCGAACGCCCATCTTGCCCTTCCACGGATCAATGGAGGCAAAGGGGATCAGCACGTCGCTGTTGTTTGCGGCAAGCTCGGCCACCTCTTCGTTCTTGTAGCGGCGATAGCCGGTCTCCCTCTCGGCATCGACCGGGAAGATCACGGCTGCGATATTCTGCTCGCGATAATGCTGTGCGGACTCGGGCACCGTCGGCGGGTGGTTCCATGGCGCACGGAAATACTTTGCCATGGTGGACTGGAGCTCGTCATAACCATCATCGGAATGGCAGCCGCAGGGTTCTTCCGCATGGGTGTGAATGTCGATTGCACGAATTTTCGCCAGATCAACCATTGTCCCGGTTCCTTTGCTAGATCGTTGTTACGGCCGGATCGGCGTTGTCATAAAGGCGCTTGAGCAGGTCGGCGCGTCGGGTCAGCACCTTGCGGACATTGAGATTGCCCTTGGCGGTCATTTCCCCTTCGGGCATTGAGGGGGGATCCACCAGCACGATGGCGCGTGAGACCCTGGTGGAAGACCCCGATATGGAGCGGGCCCGCTCGGCAAGGCGACGATGGATTTCGCCTTGCAGCAGCTTGCAGTGATAGGCTCCGTCATCCTCGGAAAGGTCGAAGCCCTGATTGATCAATTCCTTCCTGTCAGGAAAGATCATCACGCCGATCTCGTTGCGATCCGCTCCAGTGATGACCAGATCCGCCGCCAATGGCGATAGGGTACTGAGCATATCGAGGCGCAATTTGGAGGCACGGACCCATGTTCCGGTCAGGAGCTTGAAGTCTTCCGAGATGCGGCCATCGAATTTCATGCCCTTGTTCATGTCGCCTGGATCAACAAACACCATAGCATCGCCGGTGATCAGATAGCCTTCCTCGTCAAAGCTCTCGGCGGTCTTCTGAGGATCGTTGTAATAGCCCTTGAAGACGCTGTATCCCTTGACGCGCACCTCGCAGCGCTGGTCCTCGTCGGGCAGCAGTTTGACCGTGACATCGTTGAGGGGCACACCGACGACACCGGCCCTGTCGACCGGCTCATGCTGCATGATGCAGGCAGGGGCCGTTTCGGTCATGCCCCAGGAGGACGTCATCAGCGGGATCTCGCCGCGCACCTCAAGCGCCATGCGTTCGAAGCCCTGCCAGACATCCTGTGGCAGGGACGCGCCAGCATAAAAGATCAGATCGAGATCTTCGAAGAACCGCTGGCGCAGGCCCTTGTCGGCCTCCAGCGCCTCGAGCAGCATGGCAAAGCCGACCGGCACGTTGAAACAGGCGGTTCCCGTTACCAGAGACAGGTTCTCGACCGTGCGCTCGAACAGGCCCTTTACCGGTTTGCCGTCATCAATGTAATAGCTCCCGCCATTCGCCAGCATCATGTTGAAATTGTGCGAGCCGCCAAAGACATGGTTCCACGGCAACCAATCGACAACGCGCGGTGGTCGGGCGCGCAGAAAAGGCAAGGCGTCGGCGATCTGGGTCTGGTTCACGCACATCATGCGATGGGTGGTCTCAACCCCCTTGGGGTTGGAGGTGGAGCCGCTGGTCATCAGGATCTTGACGACACTGTCTGCGGTCACCTTGCCGAAGGCTGCCGCCACATCGACCCCGGCATCGCCACGCAAGAGCGACGCGAACGAGGTAACGCGGGTGTTGTGGCCGGGCCGTGAGGCGATCACATCCACACCCTGAAGGGCATCGAGTTCGAGCGCTTCGCGATATTGATCCGCATCCGAAACATAGGCCATACGTGGGCGCACCAGCTCGATTGCATGGCGAAGGCGGCCATGAGCCCCGTGAATGAGGGAATATTGCTCGGCAACAGGCACCGTCGGGATGCCGACATATTGGGCCGCGAGCGTGAGCAGACCATGGTCGAGGCCATTGCCCGACATCACCAGCAATGGGGTCTGTGGTCCCATGCCGCGTCCAAGCAGGGCGGCAGCCAACGCCCGGACCTTTTGCAGGGTGGAGGCATAGCTTTCCTCGTGCCAGCCCGCCCCGCTTCTTTCGGCCAGAAAGATGCGGTCCGGTGACGTCTCGCTCCATTGATGCAGCCAGTCGCCTGTGCGCTCAACGACCGGCCCGAGAGCGTGGTTGGAGCGCAGCAGAATGGTGCCGTCCGGGCGATCCTCCCGACTGACCGAATGCGGCTGAAACCGGCTTGTCCTCATCATGGGTCAGACCCTCCCAAGTCTTGACGTCCTTCTGTCGCGTTTCTTCTCGCGTCTCGCGATCAGACCTCCAAGCCCGATGGCCCGATCACTTGAAATTCGGTGTCCGTTTTTCCAAGAAAGCCTTCAGCCCCTCCTGCGCATCCGGGCTCGTCTGCGTGAGGGCGGCGCAAAGGCTCTCGGTGAACAGGCCGTCCGCCTTGGCCATATCCTCGATGCGGCTAAGCGCCTGAATCATGATGTAGTTGGACAGGGGTGCATTATCAGCGATCTTGCGGGCCAGATCCTTGGCCATGGCGAGCGCCTCTCCCTCACCGACGCAATAGTGCGTCAACCCGAGTCCGAGGCCCTCCTCGGCACTGTATTTGCGGCCGGTCAGCATCATTTCGATCATCCGGTCAGCGCCGAGAATTCGGCCGATGCGCACACTGGCTCCGCCACCAACGAAGATCCCGCGCCGTCCCTCGGGCAACTGGAAGATGGTCGAGGGTTCGGCTATGCGCACATGAGTGGCGCTGGCCAGCTCCAGACCGCCACCGATCACCGCGCCGAACATCGCCGAGATCACCGGCAGGCCGCCGTACTGGATGCGATCCATCACCTGATGCCAACCGCGCGAATGGCGCATCGTGCCTTCGGCGTCGCGCGCGACATGCTCGCTGAGATCAAGCCCGGAGCAATAATGCCCTGCGGTACCAGTGAGGATCGCCACCTTGACGCCTTCTGGCGGTGCCGAAATGAAGGCATCGATATGGGCGAGCAGCTCGTCACACATGGCATTGCGCTTGGCTGGCCGGTTCATGATGAGAATGGCAATGCTGTCCTCGATATCGATCTTGAGCATGGGTTCGTCACTCATTTGTGGTCTCGCTTGGTTTCTTGGCCTTCAACGGGGCGGCAGGCGGACGGCACCGTCGAGACGGATTGTCGTGCCATTGAGATAGGGATTGGTGATGATCTGGTCGGCGAGCAGGGCATATTCCTCTGGCAGTCCGAGCCGATCAGGAAAGGGAATGTTCCTGGTGATTTGCTCGGCCACCTCTTCGGGCAATCCTTCCATCATCGGGGTGTGGAACAGGCCCGGCGCGATGGCCATCACGCGAATTCCGAAGCGGGCAAATTCCCGCGCGGCAGGCAGGCACATGGAGGCGATACCGCCCTTGGATGCCGCATAGGCGGCCTGTCCCAACTGCCCGTCCTGAAAGGCAACCGAGGCGGTGTTGATGATGACGCCTCTTTCGCCCCCGTCCAGCGGGTCCAGCTCCATCATGCGCCGCGCCGCGTGGGTCATGACGTGGTAGGAGCCATAGAGATTGACCTTCAGTGTGCGATCGAAGACATCAAACGAGGTCTTGCCTTCACGGCCAACGATGCGTGCGGCAAGCCCGATGCCCGCGCAGCTGATCGCGATCCGTGGGGCCGAGCCGAAATGGCTCTCGACTTCCGAGATGGCATGATCAACCGCGTCGGCATCGCTTACATCGATCTTGATCGAAACGCCGCCGATTGATCCAGCGACCGCTGTGGCCCGTTCGGCATCGAAGTCGAGAATAGCTACCTTTGCCCCCGCCTTGGCGAGATGCTGGGCCGTGGCTGCGCCGAGGCCGCTGCCGCCTCCGGTGACCAGTGCGATCTCATTTTCAATCCGCATTCTTTCAATCCTTCGAAACAGTCTGTGGCCGCATCAGCCCCGGTCAGCCGGGCAACAGGAACAAGGTGATGGCAGGGAACAGGAGCAGGATGATCACCCGCACGATGTCGGAAGCCACGAACCAGACCACGGCCTTGTAGGTCTCGGTAATTCTGGTGTCCGAGGCCATGGCATTGATGATGAAGAGGTTCATCCCGACCGGTGGCGTGATCAGGCCAACCTCGACGACGATCAGCACCAGAACACCAAACCAGATGGCCAGATGCTCCGGCGACATGCCAAAATCGAGCACGCTGATCACCGGGAAGAAAATCGGAATGGTCAGGAGGATCATGCTGAGGCTGTCCATCAGGCAACCGAAGATCAGATAGAAGATCAGGATCAGCGACAGCACGGTCCACGGGCTGAAGCCCTGACTGACCACCCAGCTCGAAAGCTCCTGCGGAACCTGACTGAGGGCGAGAAAGCTGTTGTAGAAGCTGGCCCCGAGCACGATGAAGAAGATCATGGCGGTACTGGACGCGGTGGCGATGAAGCTTTTCTTCAGGACATCCCAGTTGAGGTTGCCCTTGATGAGCGCAATAAACCCTGTGCCCGCAGCGCCCACGGCTGCGCCTTCGGTCGGTGTGAACCAACCAAAATAGATGCCCCCGACAACAGCGCCAAAGAGCAGCAGCACCGGCCAGACATCAACCAGATCCCGAAAGCGCTGGGCATAGGCAACCGGCTCCTTCGTTCCGGCGGATTTCGGCTTCAGCCGGACATAGATCGAAATGGTGATGATGTAGCCGATGGCCGCCAGAATACCCGGCACGAAAGCAGCCAGAAACAGCTTGGCGATATTCTGCTCGGTGAGAATGGCATAGATCACCAGAATGAAGGACGGCGGGATCAGGATCCCCAGCGTGCCGCCCGCGGCCAACGTTGCGGTGGCAAAGCCGCCGTCATAGCCATAGCGACGCAACTCGGGCAGAGCCACCCGGCTCATGGTTGCGGCGGTGGCAAGCGACGAGCCGCAGATCGCGCCAAACCCGGCGCAGGCTCCGATTGCCGCCATGGCGACACCGCCCTTGCGATGGCCAAGCCAGCTTTCCGCCGCCTTGAACAGCGAGGTGGAAAGGCCCGAAAGCGAGGCGAACTGCCCCATCAGAAGGAACATCGGAATGATGGTCAGCGAATAGCTTGAGAAGGTCGAGTATGTCTCGCTCTTGAGCTTGGCGAGCACCATGCTCGGCCCGCCCATGGCCAGATAGAGACCGCCAATGCCGCAGATCATCATGGCGAGGCCAATAGGCGCGCGCAGGAAGATCATCACCAGCAGAACCGGAAATGACACATAGCCCAATTCAAGAATGGTCAAGGTCCTTCTCCTTGGGTCAGGGGAAGGAAATGCCGGCGTGAGCCGAGCTCGACAATGCGGGCAAAGGCGCAATAGAGGCTGACGAAGGACGCGACAACCGCAGCACCGAAGCTTGCCGCATAGGCCCACCAGACCGGAAACTGCAAAAGGAAGGTGGTTTCACCATAGGAGATCTTGTTCTGCATGCCGACAAACAGGCGCCAGGTGATGAGGATCATCACAACGAAAAAGACGATTTCCCAAAAGGCGATGATCCATTTGTTGGCCTTTGGCGACAACATGGTGGTGAAGACATCGACCGTCGCGTGAGAGGAATAGATCTGACAGACGGGAAGGAAGGCGAAGATGGCGAAGGCTATGCCTGCCTCGACCAATTCGAAGTCACCCGTGACGGGCCCGACCCCGGTGTCCAGCAGCATGGTCGCCAGCGCCGGAGCGACAGACTCGAACATAGCGGAATGACCAATTGTATTCAGCCCCCGCCCGAGCACGCTCAGGCAGGTGAGGAGGATGAGTGCGACGAGCACAATTCCTCCAAGGACAGCCATCGAGCGCGCGATACGCTCCACCACTTTCAACATTGTTCCAGTCTCCAGGATCTTGATCGAGGCATCCGGGGGCAGAGAAGCTCCCGGATACGTTCATCGTCTCAGAGCATGACTATTTGCTGTGCTTTTCGATCAGCTCGGTTGCCCGGGCCAGAAGGCCGGTGCCGTCGAGACCTTTTTCGTCCATTTCGGCAACCCAGTCCTTGATGGTCTTGTCCGCAGCGCCCTTCCATTCGGCGACCTGCTCGGGGGTCAACTCGATGTTGTTGTTGCCCAGATCAACGGCCATCTTGCGCGGCGGAGCATCCTCGTCCTGCGTCAACTTGCCAGCCATCGCGGAGAATTCGAGACCCGTGTTGGCATCAATGATCGCCTTGAGGTCATCGGGCAGAGCGTTGTAACGGTCCTTGTTCATGGTCATGACGAAGGTCGCGGTATAGAGGGACTCATCCCCGAACTCGGTGTGATTGTGCACCAGCTCGCTGGTTTTGAGCGCACCGGTCACTTCCCACGGAATAACGGTTGCGTCGATCACGCCCTTGGACAGGGCTTCGGGCACTGCCGGGATCGGCATGCCGACCGGCGTGGCACCAAGGTTCTTGAAGAAGGCGTTGGTCACGCGGGTCGGAGCACGGAGCTTGACGCCATTGAGATCGGCAACACTCTTGATCGGCTCCTTGGAGTGAATGACCCCGGGGCCATGGACCCACAGGCCGAGAACTTTGGTGTCCTTGAAATCCTGGTCCATCATGGTTTCTTCGGCCAGCTCCCAGAAGGCGCGGGAAACGGCTTCGGAATTGGTCATGGTGAAGGGAAGCTCGAAGACTTCGGTGAGCGGGAAGCGACCCGGCGTATAGCCCGGCAGGGTCCAGATGATGTCGGCGACACCGTCAACGGCCTGATCATAGAGCTCGGGCGGTTTGCCGCCGAGTTGCATGGCCGGGAAATGCTGGATCTCGATGCGGCCACCGGATTCCTTCTGGATTTTCTCCATCCAGGGGATCAGCACATGCTTGGGCACGGCAGCCTGCGCAGGCAGGAACTGATGCAGGCGCAGGGTGACTTCGGCAGCCAGAGTGTCCGCGGTCATCGCACCGACAGCAAACACGGACAGGGCAGCGGCACCAGCCAGTGCGGACAGTTTGTTGCCCATCGAACGGGCCATGGATGGGTTGCTGTTTGTTTTCTTCATCTCAGTGTCTCCTCCCAGATCACCAGACCTTCCATACGAAAACCATTCATCTCCGTGGGAAAGGGTCGCTATGAAAACAGAATTTGATCGTCCTTGAAGGCCTTTTGCCCCTTCGGACTCTCCTCATGAGGACTCCGGTGCCTCCTCCAAAGCATTCCGACCGCCCTCGTATTTCTCCTTATTCCTCTTATCAGCCAAAATGAATTATCAATACTGCGGTGTAAAATGATAAAATTGACGATTTAGTTGCCGTTTATAGAAAGTAAACCGTCAATTGCCTTCTCGTGTGCCTTACCTTAGCTTTTCAGGGTGCCAGATCGCCTAGTCCATTTCCAGATCCCTGATGGTCTGACTGACGGCCAGACGGAACATCCGCTCAGCCGGGCCAGCTTCGCTCTCCTGTCGCACCATCAGGCCTACCGGCCCCCTCGTCATGTCCATATCGAAAGGCAGTTGCACCATGCGCCCGTCAGCGATTTCGTTGGCGACCACGCCTGCGGAAATGAACCAGACCGCATCGGTCCGGGCCACAAAGGCCCGGCCAAAGGCTCCTGACACGGTTTCTATGCGATTGGGAAACTCACCAAAACCATTTGCGATCAGAAAGCGCTCAACCAATGGTCGAATGGCGGATGCTTCTGACGGATAGAGCACAGGCCATTCGGACAGGCGGGTGAGGTCTGGATCACCACACAGGGGATGGCCCGCCCGGACCACGACGACCACATGCTCATTGTAAAGCTGGGTGAAGGAAATGCCGGTCATGGTGTCGGAGGCTCCGAGCCGCCCGATCACCAGATCCAGCTCGCCGCGCCGCAGGCGATCCATCAAAAAGCTGTGCGGGCCGTCCGAGATGGTCAGCATGACATCGTCAGTCAATTCGGCCAGCCGCTTGACCACATCGGGCATCAGGCGCGCCGCGACGCTGGGCAGCGCCCCGACTGCGAGACGGGATTTGCCACCTGAGGAAATCTGCTCGACTCCATAAAGGCCCTGCTGCAGGGAGGCCACGCTCATTTCGGCAAAATGGAGAAAGACCTCACCTTCCTTGGTCGGGCTGACGCCTGCGCGGCTGCGGTTGAGCAGCTGAGTGTCAAGAATATCCTCCAGCTCCTTGAGCGTCTTGGAGATGGCTGGCTGGGTGAGATACTGGCGTTCTGCGGCCTTCTTGAGGCTTTTCTGGCGGCAAATTTCTACGAAACACTGGATGTGGCGGAACTTGATGCGGCGATCGATCATGGCGGCAAACTCATTATTCTTTCTCAAATGAGAAACTAAACTGTCGATTTAATCATTTTACATTCCATTTTCCCCAAACCAAAATTGGACCAACGTATTGGGAGGACAATATGCGTACTCAGGTCCTGATTATCGGGGGAGGACCGTCCGGACTGTTGTTGTCGCAACTGCTTGACAAAAAAGGCATCGACACATTGGTTCTGGAGCGGAAGACCCGAGACTATGTGCTCAGCCGCATTCGCGCGGGCATCCTTGAGCAAGGCTTCGTCCAGCTGATGCGCGAGGCTGGTGTTTCGAGCCGCATGGACAAGGAATGCTTCGTGCATGACGGCACGGTCATTGCCAGTGGCGAGGAGCAATTCCGCATCGATTTCACCGAACACACCGGCACGCCTGTCGTGGTCTATGGCCAGACGGAGTTGACGCGCGATCTTTATGATGCGCGCGAGGCAGCGGGCGGCAAGATCATCTTCGAGGTCGAAGGGGTAGAGATCCACGATGCCAGAACCGACAAGCCTTATGTCACCTTTTCCAAGGATGGCGTGGAACAGCGCATCGATGCGGACTATATCGCTGGGTGTGACGGCTTTCATGGCGTCAGCCGCCAGTCCATTCCGCTTGATGTCAGACGGGAATATGAGAAGATCTATCCCTTCGGCTGGCTGGGCATCCTGTCCGAGACGCCTCCCGTTCATCACGAACTGATCTATTCGGCCTCGGAGCGCGGCTTCTCGCTCTGCTCCATGCGCAATGACAATCTGAGCCGTTACTACATCCAGTGTTCGCTATCCGACAGTCCGTCCGACTGGTCCGATCAGCTGTTCTGGGACGAATTGAAACGCAGGATGCCCTCGGCCTATGCCGACAAGCTGGTCACCGGCCCGTCGATCGAGAAATCCATCGCGCCCTTGCGCTCGTTCGTCACCGAGCCGATGCGCTGGGGGCGGCTGTTCCTGTGTGGCGACGCGGCCCACATCGTGCCGCCGACTGGAGCCAAGGGGCTGAACACCGCCGCCTCGGACATCCATTATCTCTATCACGGGCTGGTTGATGCCATCCTTGAAGGGGACAATGAAGGCCTTGATCGCTATTCGGAAAAGGCGCTGGCGCGGATCTGGAAAGCGGAGCGTTTCAGCTGGTGGATGACGAGCCTTTTGCATCGCTTTCCCGACCAGAATGACTTTGACCTCAAGATGCAGGGCGCCGAACTGACCTTCCTTCAGAGCAACAGGGAAGCGCAAAGCGCGATGGCCCAGAACTATGTGGGGTTGCCCTACTGATGCCCATTGCCCAGCTTGACACCATCGCCCTCAACTGGCGCGAAGACGGCAATCCCCATGGCAAGGCCGTCGTCTTTGCCAATTCACTGGGGACTGACCTGCGCCTGTGGGACACGGTGCTGCCGCAACTGCCAGAGGACCTGCGCTATATTCGCTTTGATAAGCGCGGTCATGGTCTGTCGGACTGCCCACCCGCCCCCTACAGCATGGACGAGTTGGTTGAGGACGCCGAACAATTGCTCGAGCATCTTGGCGTGCGGGGAGCAATCTTTGTCGGCCTTTCCATTGGCGGCCTGATTGCGCAAGGCTTGGCAGTCAAGAGGCCCGATCTCGTCAAGGCGCTCGTGCTTTCCAATACCGCAGCTCAGATGGGCAGCAAGGTGCTGTGGCGGGATCGGATCAGCAGTGTCAGGGCCAATGGCCTTGAAAGCATCGCGCCGAACATTCTGGAGCGCTGGTTCTCGCCTGCATTCCTCACCGGCGATGATGTGAAAGCCTGGCACCACATGCTGACGCGCATGCCAGCCGAGGGATATTGCGGCTGTTGTGCTGCCATTGCTGACGCGGACCTGACGCCCGATCTTGACCGCATCACCCAACCCACTCTGGGCATTGCCGGAGCGCTTGACGCTGCGAGCCCGCCGGACCTCGTCGAGGCCACGGTGGCGCGCATTGCCCAATCCCGAATGAAAGTCATTGAAGGCACAGGCCACTTGCCCCCGGTCGAAGCCCCGCAAACCTATGCCCGATTGCTTATCCGGTTTTTCAAGGAGATACATCATGCCTGATCGCTTTGAAGAAGGAATGGCCACACGGCGCGCTGTGCTGGGCGACGCCCATGTGGACCGCGCCGAAAAGCAGAAAGATCCGTTCGATGAACCGTTCCAGACGCTGATCACGGAAGGGGCCTGGGGATCGGTCTGGTCGTCCAAACGCATCTCGATGCGTGATCGCTCGATCCTGACGCTGGCGCTACTCGCGGCGACAGGCAGCTTCGACGAAATTCCGATGCATATACGCGCAACGGTGAATACCGGGGCCAGCAAGGATGATGTATTGGAAGCATTCCAACATGTTGCAATCTATGCGGGCGTCCCAAAGGCCAACCATGCGCTCAAGATCGCCAAGCAGACCTATCTGGAGATGGAAGCTGAAGAGATCGCTGAATAAATTCTATTAGGGAGGATAGAGTTATGAAGCCAGGGGAATATTATCAGCGGGACCGCAGGATGCATCCGCCCGCCTATACCGAACAATACAAGACGAGCGTTGCCCGCTCGCCGCGCTATTCGCTGATCAGCCTTGAGAATTCGGTCTCGGAGATCACCGGGCCGGTCTTCGGGCACAACGATATCGACCCGCTCGACAAGGATCTGATCCATAACTATGCCAAGGCAGGGGAGAGCGCCATTGGTGAGCGGATCATCGTGCATGGCCGGGTGCTGGACGAGAATGCCCGTCCCGTCCCCAACACGCTGGTGGAGATCTGGCAGGCCAATGCAGGCGGGCGCTACCGACACAAGAAGGACACCTATCTCGCCCCTATCGACCCCAATTTTGGCGGCTGTGGTCGCACGCTGACCGATGAGAATGGCTATTACTATTTCCGCACGGTGAAGCCCGGCGCCTATCCCTGGCGCAACTGGGTCAACGACTGGCGGCCTGCGCACATCCATGTTTCGGTCTTTGGCGCGGCCTTCGCCCAGCGCCTAATCACCCAGATGTATTTCGAGGGCGACCCGCTGATCGCGCGCTGCCCGATCGTCAAGACCGTGCCCGACGAACAAGCCAGAGAACGCCTGATCGCAGCCCTCGACATGAATGCATCGATCCCCCTCGACAGCATCGCCTACAAATTCGACATCGTGCTGCGCGGGCGTCGCTCCACCCTGTTCGAGAACCGTCTGGAAGGGAACTGACCGATGCCACAGGATCTCAACTATCTCAAGGAAACCGCCTCCCAGACGGCAGGCCCCTATGTCCACATCGGTCTCGCGCCGGGCGCGGCGGGCTTTGACATCTATCGCCAAGAGCTGGGCTGGGACATTGCCGGTCCGAACGCGCGCGGAGAGCGTATCCGCGTCGAGGGTCTGGTGATTGACGGCACCGGATCGCCGGTGAAAGACGTCATGTTCGAGGCATGGCAGGCCAATGCGGACGGCAACTATGCCCACCCGGAAGGTGGCGGGGACGTGGAAGAAGGCTTTCGCGGTTGGGGTCGGGTTATCACCGATTTTGCCACCGGCGAGTGGGGCTTTAATACCATCAAGCCGGGCAAGGTGCCCGGACGGAGTGGCTCGATCATGGCCCCTCACATCAATCTCTGGATCGTCGCACGCGGCATCAATATCGGACTTAACACGCGGCTCTATTTTGACGATGAAGTCGAGGCGAATGCCGCCGACCCGGTGATCAACGTGATTGAATGGGAACGCCGCCGTAAGACCCTGATTGCCAAGCGCATGGAGCGGGACGGGCAGATCGTCTACCGCTTCGACATCCGTCTGCAGGGCGAAGACGAGACCGTCTTCTTCGATATCTAATCACGCCACACTTCGCCCCGTGGTGTGATTGCTTCAAGGCCGGATGCTGACGGGCATCCGGCTTTGTTGTGCTTGTTCCATCACACAGGCTCATCACCAATTGCCTCGATCTGATCAAGCAGGCTCGTGGCATGAAGGAGGGCCTTGCCGGTGGTGGTCGCCATCAGGGGCAGGACCATCCATTCAAGGGTCCAGGCCATGCCTGAGCGCTCCTGCTCATGGACCATGGCGTGGTGGAGGGCGGGGACTTGCACCGCATTGAAGCGGGCAAAGGTCACCAGCATTTCAGCCAGAACGGGGTTCTGCTTGTGGGGCATGGCCGAGCTGGAACCGCTGCCCTTGAGCGCAATCTCACTGACGCCCTGCTGCGCCATCAGGCAAATATCCATGCCCATCTTGCCGAGACTTCCCGTCACTTTTGAAAGAAAATCGCCATAGGTGACGACGGGCTCACGCATGGCGTGCCATGCCTTTGCCGGATTGCCAAGACCAAAGGCGTTCGCAATCTGGGCAGCAACAACGTCGCCCCTGTCGTTCAAGGCATTGCGATTGCCGACCGCTCCCCCGAACTGGAGCTGTTCGATCTGCTGCCGGACGAATGGCAGGCTCTCGAGATGGGAGCGCAAAGGCAGGAGCCAAGTGTCAAGGCGATCCGAGACGGTGATGGGCAGCGCGGCCTGCATGCGGGTGCGGGCCATCATGGGGCGGTCTCCAAAGCGGGCTTGTACTTGATCGAGCAGATTGATCACTCGCTCCAGCCGGTTGGCAAGGATGCTGCTCACCTCCCTTAAGCCCAACACAAGAGCGGTGTCGAGAAGATCCTGGCTGGTCGCCCCGACATGCACTGCAGGGGAGAGTTCCACTCCCACATGAGCCTTCAGCGCGCGCACATAGGCAGGTACCGGCAGGCCATCGTTGAGGCTGCCTGCACCCAGAAGTGACGCGTCTGGTTTGAAGGTTTCCATGGCTTGCAAGGCGGCATCCGCCATAGTCTTTTCAACGACATCTTGGTCGCGCAATGCGCGCGTCAGTTCCAGCTCGAACGCAAGGCAACGGGCCATCAGTGCTTCCGCTGCGAACTGTTCTTCAATCTCGGCATCGGCAAAGAGCGGCGCAAAACAGGCGTTGTCAGCGATAAAGGAAGACATGGATGGATCGGCTTTCTGTCAGGTCTCGTCGGGTCGAAACGCCTCGATGCACAACAGACATGAGAGGCTCAACCCAAGCTTAGAGTGCGCACGATCAGGATCAACCCTTATGCGCATTCTCAGACCAAAAGCGGATGGCGCAATGCCTGCTAACGGCGGAAGACCCTGAAAATCTTTGCGGGCTTCCAGCCTGAAGAAAAGCGATATTCAAGTGCTTTTTTCAAAGAGTGGTCCTTGTAGGGACTGTAGTCCCCCTCGATCTCTTCCTTCGCTTCGCATTTGGCAAGGGCTTCCTGAAGAAACCCGATGGAGCGGATGCGAAGCTTTGTCAGCCTGTTGTTGACGCCGTCCCAGTCGATCGGCGCGGAACTCTTCTCGATGTCATAGTCGGACGGATCGCAGATCAGACGATCCTCAAGCCCGAACATGTGAAGAATCGAATCGAACCGCGCCATCCCTCTCTTGCGGTTTCCGACAACCAGAAACGGCTTGTTGAACAGAATGGAGAAAGCCACGCCGTGGAAAGAATCCGTTATGATAAAAGATGCCTGATAGAAGGCTGCCAACCAGCCAGCAACGGAGATGTCTCCGTCTTCAGCATCCGCGTCAGCCAATTGGGACAGGGACTGTCCCCGCGTGTCATAGGCCTCCAGCATCAGCTGCTCGGAGAGTGAGCTGACAAAATCGAGTTTTTCTTGTGTCTTGTCGAGCACATAGAGCAGCAGCCGACCCGAATTTTCCGGCTTTAGGCTGGTCTGCATCACCGTGAGATAATCTTCTTCATCGAGGAGGAAAGTCGGATCAAGAACATGCTCGGCATTGACGCCCAAATGGCTCCTGCACTGCTCGACAGCCGTGTCCTCTCTAACGGACACAGCATCGAACTGTTTGAGGAGATCTGAGGCATCCGCCTGTTGGCTTTCGCTGAACTCCCAGTCCGAGGTGCCAAAAGAAGCAGCATAACTGATGCGCTTCACTCCACTGTCTAACGCGAGAAAATCCAGAAACAGGCTGTTCAAAAAAGCCTTCGCATATTGGGGCCGCCAAACCTGATCACTTCCAACGACGATTGCATCGAGAGCAAGGCGGTCGGCGTTTTCCTCGAGCTGCTTATGCGAGCGAAATCCGATCGTTACCGGATAGATATACTTGTCCGTGAAAACCGTGTTGGGACAGGCCTGCCCCATCCCGGCGGTGTGCCGCATGATCGGGCGATTTGCTTCGAAGCATTCAAGCCCGGTCCGACCTTCAAGATCCAATGGATGCCGCAAGTTCACATAGACGGGCCAGTGCCCCATCTTCTTCAGTATCCCCATCAGAGCGAAGGCCTGGAGATTGCCGCCGATATTTTCATTCAGCGGCAAGGACATGACCCCGACGCGCCGAGGCTGTGCCGCGACATCAACAAGATCCGGGATCAAAGGCCGGTCAATCTTTCGCTCAAGACCTGAGGGACGATCATTGGCTACTTTGAGGTTTTTCTGCTTTTCAACCGTCAGGAACACTTCGACGAGCTTCTGTATCAGAACCCCTCTGCAGTCGGTGATCTTGACGTTATGGGCGATGGTTTCCTTCTTGTATGCCGAACGCACCAAGGGGGGCGAGAACTTGTGCTTTCGCTCTATGAAGTCGATTGCGACCCTGTCGTTTTCAAATGGCGTAAACTCCAACGCGAACCGTGCGGACCTGTATTTGAATTCGACTATCAGGGACGAGTTCCTGTAGATCCACTGTTTGACCACATGTTTTCTGAAACCGGTTTGATAAAGGAATGGCTCGATGAAATTCGAGATTTCCCTGAACATTTGTGCCCTCCAGACAACGGATTCGTGCCGTCAGTTGGATCATGCAACGCAATCAAAACATCACGATGAATGGCCGTCAGCTAAATCCAAACCTGAGAGCAAGACCCGCGCCGCAACTAAAACGGCCTGACGAGAGATCCCGTCAGGCCGTGTTTTCCTTATCAATTCTCCAGTGCGCGGAGGATATTGTCGACTGTATCCTCCACACGATCCGTCCTTTTCTGAACGACTGCCGTATAGTCCCGGGTGATGAACTTGCTGCGCAGGCAGAAGTCTGGCGACAGCATGTCCTCCTCAAAGATTTCGACGAACTTTGTGTCCGCCTCGCAAAACAGCATGTTGGTCCAGCCCGCGCCGTGCGGCGACACGATCGTCTTGGCATTGAAGAACAGCTCCGCCTGCCTGTCGACGGATATCTCTTCCGCATAGACGATGGAAAATCCGAGCTCTGCAAGCTTGTCTTCGATATAGCTCTCGTCGATGAGAGCCCGCTCGGAATTCTTCCGAGAGATGTAGAATTTTTCCGGCGTACTGGCGTTCGTGTCCATCCTCTCGGCATAATTGGAGCGGAAGAAATCGAAGGCATGAGCAGAATAGTAGAAGGGAGCTGTTGCGGGAGCGTAGCCAAGCTTCAGCCGAACGGGCGTCTTGCTGACATCAACAAACCGGTCGATATCGATGTCGAACAGCTTGCTGAAGAATGGAATAACCCCGAACTTGTCCATGCCATGATAGATGCGCATGCTCTTGTCAAACTTCTCGAGGTGACGCAATCCGTAGCCCATTTCATAGAAACTGTGATAGAAGTTGTTCCCGCTGTGCGGGAACGGCAGAATATAGCCCTCGTCCAGCACATCACAGTCTGATACGACAGCATTGACGGAGCTGCATTTTGCAATTCGCCCGGAGCTGTCGGGTATATAGACATTGTCGTCGCCTCTGGTGGCGACAAAGGTTGCTGCCTCCATTGAGGCACACGAAAAGCGCACATCGGAGAGCGCAATCAACCGATCAAAGTAAATCTCCCCGTGTTGACGGAAGAGACCAGACAGCAACAACTGTTCGCGCATGGGGACAACATTCGGGAAGTATTTGAAATCATCCGGATTACGCGTCGCGTTGTCACGATACTGCTCAATATATTTTCCGTCAGCCAGATCCTCGAATTCGTAGACTTTCTCCAGATCCCTCGGAATCACCAGTGGCTTGAGTTTGACGATATCAACGCCTTCTTTGCCCGTCAGCGCCTTGATATCACGTTCCAGATGCATGAATACCAGAACCAGCACGTTGCGAGCGAACTTGATTCTGTAGTTGCTATCGGAAACACCAAACTCAACGATCGTTCGGTCGATGAGTTTTCTGGCCTGCTCGACCTTGCCTTCCATCAACAGCAAACGGACGTCCGTATTGAATGCGAACAGGTCTCTTGGTCGAGTGTAGGCTTCCTCAAGGGCATCTTTCTGGCTTTGCGAAAGGTCGTTCAACCGCCTTTCAAGCATCGAGATCCCGACGGACAAGTCGTTTATCTTGTTCAGCAAAAGCTCGTTCTGTGCGCTCGAGCCCTTCCATTTGAGGCGCGAAAGATAGTGCTTATAGACATAGTTTGCAGCGCCCTTGACAGAGCGCTCGATGAAGAGGAGCAAATCCTTCAAGATCCTCAGGACACCGCGTCTGCGCACCCGATAGTAGAGCATGTAGAAGACATTGAACTTGGCGTTGCCCGTTGCAACGGAGACGAAGCGCTCCTTGTTGTTGTCACGCAGGAGAATCGCCAGCATGGACTTGCGGTAGTTGGACCGGTTGTAGTTGATGCTCTCTCTGATCTGGGCCTGGCTATACATCCGGAAATGAGGCGAGACGGCATCAAACAGCTCGCCATACAGCTCATCGGGGCATCTTTCCTCGATCCAGCTCAGCTGGCTGTTCAGCCAGAGCAGCAGAGAGCCGCTGTAGGTATCGAGAAGCTGTTCTTTTTCGAGCCATTGATGGATGGTCAGGTGATGCTCGAACATCTTGAACAGACGGGCGTCGGCCGATTGCATCGTCTGGCCAGCCCGGTCGATGCGATGATAGCAGAGCTTCTCGGGCACGATTGCGATGTTGCGGGCCTTGAGCACACTGAACCAGTGGAAGGGATTGTCCTCGAAGAAATAGTCCCCGACCGGAAAGCGGATATTGTTCTTGACGAGCAAATCCCGGCGATAGATCTTGCGCCAGGGAACGGCAACAAAGCGCAGGATCTGCTTCGTCCGCACCTCATCAAGTTCTATCATGGAGAGACCCTGCAGGTCCGCCCATCTTCTGTCATCGGCAGGTGTTGACGTGCCACCCGTGGAATCATCGAGCAGCAGGTAGTTGCAAAAGGCGAGATCGCTGTCGTGGCTCTCTGCGGCATTGACCAATTTTTCAAACATCGTTGGTTTGTAGACATCGTCGCCATCCGCGAAGCCGATATATTTGCCTGTCGCCTTTTCGAGCCCCGCATTCGCGGCCGTCGCCACACCGCCGACGCTGTTCTCCTTGAGCAGCACCGGAATGACGTTGGAGTGCTTTTCAGCAAGCTTGGCGATGAGATCTGGCGAGCTATCGGTCGAGCCGTCATCGACGACGATGATTTCCACGTCTTCCGGCTTCAAGGTCTGTGAAATGATGCTTCCCAGTGATTGCTCGATGTATTTTTCGACGTTGTAGCTCGTCACAATGATCGAGATAAGCTTGTTATTCATCATTCAAACCTTGTAAAAACCATAAGGGTTGGCGAGTATTGAATAGATATCATTTGCTATCTCGGGGTATTTCTCTCGCAGAGCGACGAACTCCTGAAAATTGCTCAGATAGATCGACTCATTCACTTTTTCAATGAACTGCTGGAAGTAGTTTCTGTTCAGCTTGGTGTTGATGAAATTGAACAGCATGATCTTGAAGCAGACAAAATCACGGTAATATCTTGCCCTGAGGTCGGGCTCACGTGAGAACAGGTCTTCCACGTCCTGAAGCGCCTTGAAGGACTCCAGCCGTTTCTCGCAGGAAATGTTGGTGATGTTGCTGCCATTTGCCGGAACGATATGTTTGGCGAGCACCTTGTCACAAACTAGGAGACTGCTCGAGAAGAGAAGGCTCTGCCAGTGAGCATGGACATCGTTCTGCACCTTGGTTGCGCTGTACCACAGATTGATCTTCCTGGCGTAGGACGTCCGGATGATCTTGTTCCAAGGATAGTTGGTGAAGGTCAGGAGATCCGCGCAGGCGGCCAGCTTCGTCAGCTTGTGGTCTTCGCCCTGCAGAATTCTGTCAAAGATTCCTCTGTCACGCTTGCCGATGCGGCCATTTGATCCATCCGCCTCTTTCGTCAGTTCATAAGTGGCAATAGCAAGATCGGCGCTCGTGGTATCAAGCAGGTCGACGATTTCCTTGACCGCTTGTGTGTTGATGAGATCATCCGCATCAAAGAACAGGCAATAGTCTCCGGATGCCGTCGCAAAGCCCGTATTTCTGGCAATGCCCGCTCCACAGTTGTTTTCGTGCACATGAAGATGAACAGATGGATCACGTTCCGCTAGTGCTTCAATCAGGGCCCTTGAGTTGTCTTGAGAACAGTCATCGACAAATATAAGTTCTTTCTCGTCAATCTTGATTTGAGAAAGGCTTGAGTACAACGCTTCGATGCAATTCGAAGCATTGTAGACCGGCACGATTATTGACAGTTTCATATCTGAACTTCGGGTTTTCCCGGCATTCCAATTCATCGAATTATCATGTGATCCGGGTTAGGTAAGAATCAGCAAGCTTGATGCATCTGCATCGTTCTAAAATGAAAGAAAACCTATCAGTTTAGGCGACATCAGCAAACTTCGGACGCCGAGGTTGCATAGCACAGCCAATCCGATTTTTATAGCACAGAGTTGCCTAAAATCCGACCACATATCCCCCCACGATCGAACAGGCCGCGTCTTCTGACAAGCCAGACCAAAACTCAGCCGTTGCAATGCTGGATAGAAACAGGCTCACCGAATGCCCTTGATGGCACACAGTGCGCGAGAATGAGATTTGCAGCCGGAGTGTCCACACATCAAAGAGCCGATAACCTTGCAGATGTGTCCAAAAAGTTGGAGACTTCGCCCAACAATTACGGTCGGGAAGCGGCACTTTGATCGTACCCTTCCAAACCGGCTCGTCACTTTGAACTGAATCCATTGGATGTAGCTCCTCGCGATTCACCATCAAGGCGTATCGCACGCATGGGGGCGCGGAGCATGTCGAATATCGGATCCGCTGTTGATCCAAACAATCTTGAGGTAGGTATGACGATAGAAAGAGTTTGTATTGTCGGAGCGGGTTTTTCCGGGGCGGTCATCGCTCGAGAGCTGGCCGAACAGGGGGTCGCTTCACTCGTCATCGACGAACGCTCTCACATTGCCGGCAACTGTCATACGAAGCGGGACGCAGAAACGGGTGTGATGGTCCACAAATATGGCCCTCACATCTTTCATACTGCGAACGAGATCGTCTGGGACTATGTCAACCGTTTCGCGGACATGATGCCCTTCATCAACCGCGTCAAGGCAACTGTCAACGGTCAGGTCTACTCGCTACCGATCAATCTGCACACGATCAATCAGTTCTTCGGCAAGACGATGAGCCCGGGCGAAGCCAAGGACTTTATCACCCAGATCGCAAAGTCGGATATCGAGGAGCCCCGCTCGTTTGAAGAACAGGGCATGAAATTTGTCGGAGAAGAGCTGTATCGCGCCTTTTTTGATGGTTATACGCGCAAGCAGTGGGGGATTGACCCAAGCCTGCTGCCCGCATCGATCCTGAAGCGCCTGCCGCTCCGCTTCAATTACGACGACAATTACTTCAACCATCCTTTTCAGGGCATGCCCAAGGACGGTTATTCCAGTCTCGTCGAGAATATTCTCAAGCATGATAAGATCGAGGTTCGGCTGGGTTGCCCCTTTGAGGAGCTTGAGGAAGGCTTCCAGCATGTCTTCTACACCGGCCCGCTGGATCGCTATTTCAAGAATGATATCGGGCGACTGACCTACAGGACACTGGATTTTGAAGAGATCCGCGCAGACGGTGATTTTCAGGGTGTTGCGGTGATGAACTATCCGGACCGGGATGTTCCCTTCACGCGTATTTCCGAGCACAAGTATTTTGCGCCGTGGGAACTCGATAGTTTCAGCAAGACCATCGCCTTCAAAGAATTCAGCCGTGAATGTGAAGCCGGAGACACTCCCTATTATCCGGTCAGACGGCTTGACGACAAAAAGCTGCTCGAGAATTACGAGGAGCGCGCACGGACCATTAGCGACGTGACTTTCGTCGGGCGTTTGGGCACCTACCAATATATGGATATGGATGTGACCATTGCGGCGGCGCTGGACGTTGCTGCCGAGTTCCTGACGAAAAACCGATAGGTGGGTCTGAGGCGGCGGGGCCGTGACCCTGCCGCGATCCGGAAATATGGTCCTGGGCCGAGGGGATCGAGCGCTTCGAGCCTTGCCTTCTCTAAATGCGGCGATGGCATTCGCCGCAGCCGCCAGACCGTAGTGACCTACTCCGAGGGCGATTTCACTGGAACCATCATCAGAGCGTCCAGAGCCTCTTTGTCAAATGCTTTGCCCGAGGCGCGCCCGAAGACCTGATGCACCAGAAATTTCCTGAAGTCCTTCAGTTCCACGGTACGGTTGATCGTGTGTCGGCTGATCTTCAACAGGTCCAGCGACAGGCGGGCCATCAACTTCGCCCCTCTTTCGAGCCGATTGCCGTTGACCAATTGCCCGGAAAATACCACCGGCTCATGATCCCTAACGGAAAATTCCTCGATCGTGCGCGTCTTCTCCTGATTGATGTCATTGTTGCGCTTGAGCATTTCCGATTTGAGGAATTCACGACGTGGACGCGAATGGAACATCGGCGCGGCATCAATGATGGCGACATCCGTTCTGGGATGATCGGCCAACTGGTGCCAGAACAGATCAATGCCAAGAGCAGCCTCCCGGCCTTCAAACAGGGGCAGCACCTTGCGCAGGAAATCGCGCGACATCATCGGCATCATCAGCTCGACGAAATTCGTGTTGCGGAAGGTGAAGCTGTTATTGACCAATGTGATGCGGTGCGCCCAGTAGCTGTTGGCAGTCAGGGCCGGCTGGGCAAGCTGAAAGCGGTTTGAGACAACACAATCGATGAAATCGAGCATCGTCCTGTCTTCCGCCAGAATGTCATCATCCACGAACCAGAAATAGTCGAATTCATCAAGGGCATTGGGATAGCAGCGGAAGAAATCGAAGATCCCGGTCCACTTCCCTCCCAGATAGTGATGGAAATAGGGGCCGCTCTTGTCCGCTATCTGATCTCGGTCGCCATAAT
Source organism: uncultured Cohaesibacter sp. (assembly GCF_963662805.1). NCBI lineage: Bacteria > Pseudomonadati > Pseudomonadota > Alphaproteobacteria > Hyphomicrobiales > Cohaesibacteraceae > Cohaesibacter > uncultured Cohaesibacter sp. The sequence continues at coordinate 193,583 of NZ_OY759870.1, read as the reverse complement.
AGGATGGACAGAACACCACATCATCGCGACGGACATTTGAAAATGAATGGTCAAGCGTCGGTGCCGACCGCATAAGAATAAGAGTTTTCATTAGACAAAGACTTCGAGATACGCGTGTGGTTTGAAATCAACCTGTGAACTACCAAATATCGGGCGGTGTCGAAAACACCTTTGTTGCTCCGTCGAGATCCGGCTCCGGTGAGCTCCGGGATTGCCCGCATTTGTTGAGCCCAACCTAATCTGCTGCGACCAATTCGTCCAGCACTGTATAAAACTCTTCCTCAGCAGGTGCGCGAGGCTTGCATCAGATTGCGCCCACAAGAAGGCCAAACCTGGAGCAACTTATTCCAGCCCAGCGGAAATTTCGGAATAGCATGGGAGATCAGGGCTATCGCGCTGTTGTGCTCCCCCGAAACAGTCCTCGATGTGAGTTGGAGTTATCTACGATGAATTTCCTGGCCTGAAAGAAGCAGAAATCGAAAACATCGCAGTTTTCAGACTCGCAAAAGGCCTACATCGCAAAGCGTGGAGAGGAAAGCGTTCCGGTTGCAGAGATCTGCCGGGAGGCTGGGATCTCGGACGCAACCCATTATAGCTGGAAAAAAGCATGCTGGCTTGATGCCAACCGAGATGCGCCGATTACGAGACACTTAGAACGGCAAGTTTTAGCTTACCCTAGTAGGTCTTCGGTCAATTTTTGGATTGTCAAAGAGAAATGGCGCGCCCGAAAGGATTCGAACCTCTGACCCCCAGATTCGTAGTCTGGTGCTCTATCCAGCTGAGCTACGGGCGCGTGCCAAATGCCGGCGGTTTGTGCTCGGCAAGTGAGGCTGTTGTCTAATGCTTCTTTTGCCTTATGGCAAGGGCATTTGATGCTTTTCTTGCATTTTTTTAACAGCGACCCATTTGCCTGTGCATAGGCAGAAACGAGCGCTTTAGTTCACTTCTTCGAGCGCGCGTAAATTTTTCGCCCATGCCTCTCTCAGCCGCGCCAGATCTGTTTGTCCCACATCTCACTGAAGGCTTCCCGATAGGTGGGATAGCGCATGTCGCCACCGATCAGCTTGTGCAAGGCCTTGTTGTCACAGCGCTTGTTCTCACCATAGAAGCTGCGGCCCATGGGCGTCATGTCGGCATGTTCGAACGGAATTTCTTCCAGCGGCGGCATGCCCATCAGCTCGGCGCAATAGGCCAGCACCTCCTGCGGGGGAGCCGGTTCATCATCACAGACGTTGAGGACGCCCGCATGCTTTTGTCTGGCCGCCTCAGAGACCGCCAGCGCAATATCATCGACATGGATACGATTGAAGACCTGACCGGGCTTGTCGATGGCGCGGGCTGTCCCCGCATCGATCTTGATCATCTGGTTGCGGCCAGGGCCATAGATGCCAGCGAGGCGATAGATCCCCAGCGGCTTTTTCAGCTTGGCGGCGAAATCCGTCCAGCCGATCTCGGCGGCGACCCGCTGCAGAGAGCGTTTCGAGACGGGGTTGGGTTCGGACTTCTCTGTGACCCACTCGCCATCGTGATTGCCATAGACGCCGACGGTCGAGAGATAGCCGAGCCATTCAAGGTTGGGACTGTGGGCGATATTCTCGCCATGGCAATGAAAGGCCGGGTCTCCCATCGCCGTCGGAGCGATCGAGATGAGGACATGAGTTGCTTCCTTGAGGACGGGCGTGATGTCTGGGTTGGGCTTCAGCCCGTCGAACAGGAAGGGCCGGATGCCGGATGCTTCCATCTCTGCCAGCTTGTCTTCACTGCGTGAGGTGGCAGCGATCCACTCGCACTCCGCCGCAAGTTCCCTTGCGATGGCACCGGCGCTGTAGCCCAGTCCGAAAATGAAAAGTTTCATGTCGTCTCCTCTGCCAAGGCGGTCTGCCATTCCTCTTGCACGTAAGCGTCCGGTTCGTGGGGTGCAAGGACCGTGGCGAGACTTTTGAAACTGTCGGACGGCATCAGTCGCGCAAGCGCCCAGATTGCTGCACCTCTGACGATGGGGTCGTGATCCGAGATGTGGCGATAGGTGAGCTGAAAGAGAGACTTGCTCGCCGAATTGCCCGCCGCGATCAGCACGTTACGCAGGAAGCGGTTGCGGCCGATGCGTTTGATGGGAGAGCCGGAGAAATGGGTTCTGAAGCCCATGTCATCAAGGTCCAGCAGATCATGAAGCGATGGCGCGACAAGATCGGCGCGAGCCTTCAGCTTGGCCTCCGAGGCGGCCTGAGCGAACTTGTTCCAGGGACAGGCGGCGAGGCAATCGTCGCAGCCATAGATGCGATTGCCCATGGCTTTGCGAAACTCGTGCGGAATGGGGCCCTTGTTCTCGATGGTCAGGTAGGAAATGCAGCGGCGCGCATCGATCTTGTAGGGCTGAGGAAAGGCATCCGTCGGACAGGCATCAAGACAGGCCCGACAGGAACCGCAATGATCGACCTCGGCGGTGTCGGCTGCAAGATCAAGGTTGGTGAAGATGGCCCCGAGAAAGAACCATGACCCCAGCTCGCGGCTGACGAGATTGGTGTGCTTGCCCTGCCAGCCAAGCCCGGCGGTCGCTGCCAGCATTTTCTCCATCACGGGGGCGGTGTCGACAAACACCTTGATCTCGCCATCAGGACGATTATCCCTGACGCGCGCCAGCAATTTGGCGGAGAGTTGCTTCAGGCGGCCCTTGATGACGTCATGATAGTCGCGATGGCGGGCATAGACCGAAATGGAGGCACAGTCGGTCTCGCCAAGGCTGGCCAGCGGATCGCCCTCCGGGCCATAATTGAAGCCAAGCATGATGATCGAGCGCACACCGTCCCAGAGCCTCTCAGGGTGGGAGCGCCGTTCCAGTGTCTCCACCATCCAGTCCATGGAGCCGTGGTAGCCCTGATCGGTGAAGGCCCTCAAGGTGTCTTCATGATCCCGGACATCTCCGGCGCGACAGATGCGCAGGTCTGAAAAGCCGAGCGCCTTCGCCTCATCCTGGAGGAAGGCCCTCAATCTTCTTTGCTGTTCGGTCGGCACGCCAGTTTCACTCATACCCGACACTATGCGCAATCAGGCTCAGAAGTCCAAGTCCATATAGTGATTGGCTGGAGGAATGCCCTTCAGGCTGTCGGCAAGAATGGGCCGGAAGGCCGGGCGCGACTTGATGCGCTGATACCAGTCCTTGACCACCGGGACATCTTCCCAGGGGATCTCGCCGAGATAGTCGATCGAAGAGAGAAACGCTCCGGCGGCCAGATCGGCATAGGAAAAATGCTCGCCCGCCAGCCAGTTCCGGCGCTCCGCCAGATAGGCGATATAATTGAGGTGGATCCTGAGGTTGGCGCGGGCGGCCCTCAGGATCGTCGAATCCGGTGAGCTGTTGCCCCCGCCGCGCTGGCGCTTGTAGACCTTTTCCTCGATGAAGAATTGTGCGCTTTCGTCGATGGCCTTGACGAGAAACCAGTGCATCAGGCGACGCACTTCGGCCCGCTCGTTCGGATGATCGGGCAACAGGCGCCGTGCGCCAAGGGCATAGCCGCGCGTTTCGTCGAGATATTCGGCAATCACGTCGGCACCACAGACCGGAGGGCCGTCGTTTTCCCGCAGCACCGGCACGGTGCCCGCCGGATTGACGAGAAGGAAATCCTCCTTGCGCTCCCATGGGAGAATCTCGCTCAGCTCCGCGCCGGCCTTGCATTCGGCAAGTACCAGTCGGGCAAAACGCGACGGAATTGACATCGTTGTGTGATAGAGCAGCAACATGCTTTGCGAACCCTCTGACCTCAATTTCTTCCTACAAGCTTCTCAGCATAGGGTTTGCATTCCAAGACTTCGTTAACAAACCGTATCTCCGCCCAAATGACATGCACAAAACGGCAATCATTCGGCAACAGGCAATAAATCAACAAGACAGAGCAAGTGTTTTGCACCCTCGGGAGGTGATTCCATTATCACGAGAGTGCTCTTGATGCACGGAGCAAACAAGAATTTTGTTCCCGGAACAAGAAATGCAAGTTCCAGAGAGGAAATTCCGAATGTGTCTGTGCAAATGGCTTGTCGTGCCTTACAAACCCTTCATTGCGCGCGCATGGCACGCATCGGGCCTTGATCCGGCAAACCTGTTCGGGCAGAAGGCAACCATATAGACAGCCCGCAATGGCTGCCAGCTAAGGATTGAGCAAAAATGGATTTGGCCACATATTTTGAAGCGCTTTTTCTCGGCCTAGTCGAAGGCCTGACGGAATTTCTTCCCGTCTCCTCCACCGGCCATATTTTGCTGGTGGGGCATTTTCTCGGCTTCGAGAATGACGGCAAGACCTTTGAAGTGCTGATCCAGCTCGGCGCGATCCTCGCCATCCTCTCAATTTACTTCGGTCGCTTGTGGAGGATCGCCATGGACCTTCCCTCCAGCGCCAAGGCGCGCCGGTTCGTGGCCGCGATCCTGCTCGCTTTCCTGCCTGCTGCTGTGCTCGGTGCCTCGCTGCATGGCTTCATCAAGGCGGTGCTTTTTGAAAGCCCGGCGCTGATCTGCTCCACGCTGATCATCGGCGGTGTGCTGCTCGCCTGGATCGACCGGCTCGAGCTCAAGCCGAGATATACCGATGTCATGGACTATCCGCTGTCGCTTGCCTTCAAGATCGGCCTCTTCCAGTGCCTTGCAATGGTGCCCGGGGTTTCGCGCTCCGGCTCGACCATCGCGGGGGCGCTGCTGATGGGCACGGACAAGCGAAGCGCGGCGGAATTCTCCTTCTTTCTTGCCATGCCGACGATGACCGGTGCCTTCGTCTATGACCTCTACAAGAACCGGGACATCATCTCAATGGATCAGGCGGGGATCATTGCCGTGGGCTTCATCATGGCTTTCATCTCGGGCGTGTTCGTCGTCAAATCGCTGCTCGATTTCGTCTCCCGCCACGGCTTCATGCCCTTTGCCATCTGGCGCATTGTCGTCGGCACGCTCGGCTTCATCGGCCTTGCGATCTGGGGCTAGATTGATCGAGTGACCACGTTGGCCAGACGGCCCTACTCAGCGGCAGTCCGTGCCTGCTCGATGGCACGCTTGAAATTGTCGACACCGGCGGCGCCGTTGATCAGATATTTCTGATCGAGAATGATAGCCGGAACGCCGCTGATGCCCTGCTTGGTCCAGAAAAGCATGTGCTGCTGAACGAGCTCAAGATATTGCCCGCTCTCAATCGCCTCACGCGCTGCGGCGGTATCCAGTCCCACTGTCTCGGCGATATCCATGAGGACGTCCATGTCCGAGACATCCCGGCCATCGGTGAAATAAGCCTTCAGCAAAGCCTGCTTGGTCTGATGCTCGAGGCCGTGGAAGCCCGCAAAATGGATGAGCTGGTGGGCGGCCATGGTGTTGTAGGTGCGCATCTCTTCGGTGAAGTTGATGGCAAAGCCAACTTCTGCGGCAAGCGTCCTGATGCGCTCGCGATTGACTGCGCTGTCCTCGGTTGAAATGCCATATTTCTCAGAGAGATGCTCCCGCAGGTTCTGTCCCTCCGGGCCCATGTCCGGGTTGAGTTGAAACGGGTGCCAGTGCACTTCGGCATCGGTTCCCGATTGCTCGAGTGCCACGCGGAGCTGGTTGTAGCCGATGGCGCACCAGGGGCAGACGACGTCCGATACGATATCAATGCGCAGGGGCTGGCTCATGATCTCTCCTTTGGCTTGATGCAAAGCACCAAGATAAGGTCTCCATGAGGGAATTTACAGACCCAACTTGCTTTCGCGCAGGCGGAAAAGCGTGATACCGGTCGAAACGGCAAGGTTGAGGCTCTCGGCGCGGCCCGCCATGGGGATCTTGACCAAATGATCGCAGGCTTCGGCGAAGGCATCGGGCAGGCCCGATTGCTCGTTTGCCCATCATCACCATCAGCGGCTCTTTGGCCTTCACGGTGCGATAGTCGACCGCGCCCTTGAGGTGGGTGCCGACGATCTCGCCGGGCCAGCTCTTGCGCCAATTGAGGAACTCCTCGCGAGTGGCGCGATAGAGCGGGACGTGGAAGATCGAGCCCATGGTGGCTCGGACCGCTTCTAGACTGAAGGGATCTGTGGGTTTCGCCAATGAGCACAAGGGCGCTGGCCCCCGACCGCATCGGAGGTGCGGATCGTGGTGCCGAGGTTACCCGGATCCTTCACCCCTTCCATGGCGACGACCATGTCGCCCCCGGCCTCGCCGACATCCTTTGCCAGATCGGCAAGGGAGCCGTAGCGCTGACGGAAAACGCCGATGACATGTTGCGGATTGTCGCGATGGGTGAGCTTGCCAAGCACCATCTCGGAGACCTCGAGGATCAGCCCGCCACGGGCATAGACCTTGGCAGCGACCTTCTGCACCAGCTCATGGCTCTTGATGTTCTTGGCATAGACCAGCGTCTCAGCTTCCCAGCCTGCCTCAAGGGCGAAGGCCACGAGCTGCAGCCCTTCGGCCATGAACAGCCCGGTCTCGTTGCGCACCTTACGCCGTTCGAGTGCGCGGAGGTCTTTGATATGCTGGTTGGAGACAGCGGTGATTTCCTTGATCAGTCCCTTGCGGGTCGCGCGGCTTTCCTGCTCGGTCATCACTCCGTCTCCTCTTGCTTTGTCAGGGGACGCCAGCGGGTATAGAGCGAGGTGTTGAGGGTGCGTCCGCCCCCTTCCTCGGCGATCATCAATTCACCGGATTCCACGATCCCGCCCTGCCCGGTCATCACTTCGATCATCAGCTCGTCAAAGGCGGCATAGGAGGCTCGCATGGCATAGGATGTGAGCGTGAAGAAGAGCGCCTCCCTTGACAGGATCTGGCGGCAGGCGTCGAGCATTTCGGGCAGCATTTCGAACAGCTGCCAGACCTCGCCCTTTGGGACCGCGTCCGAATTTGGGCGGATCGAGCAGGATACCGTCATAGACATTGCCGCGGCGGATCTCGCGCTGAACGAACTTCATTGCGTCATCGACGATCCAGCGGATCGGTTTGTCATCCAGCCCCGCCAGCATCTGGTTTTCCTTGCCATAGGCGACGGCCTTCTTGGAGGCATCCACATGAGTCACCTCGGCGCCGGCCCGGGCAGCCACCAGCGAGGCGATGCCGGAATAGCCGAAGAGATTGAGCACCCGAGGAGGACGTCCCAGAAAGGCCGAGCGCAGCTGATGGTCCATCCATTGCCAGTGGGCGGCCTGTTCGGGGAAGAAACCGACGTGGCGGAATGCGGTGAAGCGCCCGAGAAAACGGATGCCGTCCCAGTGGGTTTCCCATGTCTCGCCAAGCGGCTCGGGATAACGCCAGCGACCGGGGCCTTCCTCTTCGAGGTCGCCGGAAAAGATCGCGTCCGCCCTGTCCCAGATATCCTTGGACAGATGCGGGCTGCCCATGGCCTGTGTCTCAGGCCGCACGATGGTGTAGGGACCATAGCGCTCGAGCTTCTGGGCGTGGCCCATGTCGAGAAGCGCATAGTCATCCCACGCCTCGGTCCACCATCAGCGCAAACGGTGCTCGTCTTGGTGCCGGGCCCTCGGGACGGGGCGGCAGAATGAAGGGCTCGCGGGTTTCCTCGACAGGTTTGGGGCGGGCCTGATCGCGGGTGCCCTGCTTGATCACCCGGCCGGGGGTAAAGGTCGACTTCTGCAGGCCAGATTTGCTGCCTGAAGATTTGGGGTCGAAGGATTTGCCGCCAGCGCCCTTGTCGCGTCCGGAGCCACGCGCGGATGATCGGGAGCGCCCGCCGGGCTCACCGCCCTGCCTGTCGCCATTGTGTCCCCGCATTCCGTGTCGGTTTTGCCTCCGCGCCGGTTCGCCATTGTCGTCTCTGCCTTGTTGTCTCATTCGCCCGTCGGGCCTGATCATCCCGAAGCTGTTTCGCTATGCGCTGCTCCCGAAGGCCGTGGCCTGAAAGCGCCGCAGCGGTGACCTTGATAGTCAAAAATGGAGGCGGGTGCAATTGCCCAGACGTGCAGGAGTACCGGCAATAGCAAAAAGGGCGGGATGAAACCCGCCCTTCGCATTTGTATTCGTGCCACCGGTCAGGCGTTTGCCACCCGGTCAAGGAACCGGTCCACCGTATCGGTCAGCCCGGCCGCACATCTGCTGACGTCGGCAGAGACCGCATTGACCTCATCAACGGCAGTGTGGGTCTGGGTCGCCACGCCGGACACCACTTCGATGTCCTGACTGACGGTCGTGGTCCCGCGTGAAGCTTCCTGAATGGAGCTGGCGATTTCGTTGGTCGCCAGATTCTGCTGGGTGACCGCTTCGGAAATGGAGGCGGTGTAGATGTTCACCTGCTCGATCGTCGTGCCGATGACCTCGATCGACTGCACCGCTTCCTGGGTTTCATGCTGGATGGTCGAGATCTGCTGGCTGATCTGTTCCGTTGCCTTGGAGGTCTGGTTGGCCAGTTCCTTGACCTCGGCGGCAACCACCGCAAAGCCCTTGCCCATTTCACCGGCACGGGCCGCTTCGATGGTGGCGTTGAGCGCCAGCAGGTTGGTCTGCTCGGCAATGTCGCGGATGAGGTTGATCACGTCGCCGATCTGCTGGGCAGCTGCGGCAAGGCTTCCGACGCGCTCGTTGGCAGCACCTGTGGTCACCATGGCTTCGTTGACGGCATTGGTGGCCTGCTCGACCTGACGCCCGATCTCACCGATAGAGGCCACGAATTCCTCGCTGGCGGCAGCAACCGTCTGCACGTTGGAGGACGCCAGAGACGCTGCCCCCAGAGCCTGATCGGACCGTTCTGCCGTGGATTGGGACAGTTGGGTGAGGCTGCCAGCCGTTTTGCGCAGCCGGTCCATCTGTTCGGTAACAACCTGCAACTCGCGCTTGGATTCGGAGCGGAAGCCGGCAATCAGCTGATCAACCTCCGCCTGACGGCGAGCCTGAGTAGCCTGATCCTTGTGCTGTTGTTCATTGAGATGCTGGCGCTCGATGTTCATATCGCGGAAAGTCTTGACCGCCTGTGCCATTTCGCCAAGCTCGTCGCCACGCCCTTCTGCAGGGACCTGATCAATCGGCTCGTTGTTGGCAAGACGCAGCATGGCGCGCTTCAGAGAGCCCATGGGCAGCAGGATGGATCGCAGGGTATACCATGCCATGGCCACACCGATCAGCATGGTCAGACTACCTATAATCAAAGCAACCCGGGTGTTGTGCCAGAGAATGGCCTGCAGGTCGTCCATATAGACGCCCGTGCCGACGACCCAGCCCCATGGCGCAAAGCCCTTGACATAAGAGAGCTTGTCGACCGGATCTTCATGGCCCGGCTTTGGCCAGAGATAGCCGACGAAACCGGCAGTGTCCGCCTTCACGGTCCGCACGAAGGTCGGGAAGATCGCAACATCATTGCGTCCTTCATGTCAGCGAGATTCTTGCCTTCAAGCTCGGGCTTTACGGCATGCATCACAATGACGCTATCCATATCATTGATCCAGAAATATTCCTGACCACGATAGCGCATCGCCCTGACTGCTGATTTGGCTTGCTCCATGGCCTGATCTTCGGTCAGATCTCCAGCCTTGAAGGCATCATATTTCGACTGTGTCACCTGGACGGCCGCATCCACCAGACTTTTCAGTTCTGCCGCTTTCTGTTCTGAAAGGTTAGACGCCGCATTCTGATTGAGGGTGAAGACCATCACGGAGATACCGATCAGGAAGACTCCAACCAACAGGTACAACCTCTTTGCAATAGTGAAGCGCATTTTGTCTTATCCACCTATGCTCACGATTGTCTCTCTCCCCGAAGGATCGGTTCCGCATTCCGATCAAAAGGCTCGAGATTACAACCCACTAAATTTCCCACTCTTTGGAAGCAAAGCACTCCCAAAACTCATCCTTAATTCTAACTAAACTTGGTAGTTTGCTTCTTAATTTTTCAGCACTTTTACGAACCGTGTAAGAAATATATTTTTATTGAAGTTCCAAAATATGGAGCATATCCTCATGAATTTGATGTTTCTCTGTATCTTTGTAGAATTAAATTTTTACGCAAAACTGAAAGCAACTTTTTTGCTATCGTTTCAGCACTCATTGTCGGGAAGTAGAGATTTTGATCAAAACTTCTAAATCGTTCTCTTTGATTGAATTGTTGCAACCAGATTTTATTTTTCACACAACCAAACAAATCGCCGCCACGCAAAGAAAAAGGCGAATGCATTGAACTGCACCCGCCTTTCATATTTGAAAGCAATTCTGGATATCTTATTGAAGGTTCTACAACTTTTACTATTTTGCCAATGACCTTACTTCTGAAGAATGGGCAATCTTCGTATCCGTGGCATAGGCCTGATGATGTTCCTCGATCTTTGCCTCATTGTACAAGTAGTTGACCATTACGCCCCAGCTGTTCTTCTTGCCATTGGCGGACAGGTCGGCGTTGGCGTGGACCTTGTGCAGGATCGCTCCGTTGCCCAGATGGAAGTGTGCGACCGGATCGAATGCTGTGCCGCGCTTGCTGCGTGCATTGATCAGATAACGCGCTGCCAGCCGCGCTGCAAATTCCGGTGAGGGCACATCGTCTGGACCAAGGGCCTCGAGTTGCGCCCGATCAGCCTCGGTCAGGAGAGGCTCTTCACCTTCGAGGGACTGGTTGACCCAGCGGCGCAGTCCCGGCACAGGCGACAGCGTGACGAAGGTGTTGAGGGACGGCAGATCCCGCTGCAGCTCCGCGACAACCTGCTTGATCAGGAAGTTACCGAAGGAAATACCACGCAGACCGTTCTGGCAGTTGGAAATGGAGTAGAAGACCGCGCAGGTCGCCTCGTTGGGATCGATCGGGTCCCGGTCCTGTTTCAGGATATCGCTGATCGAGCCGGGGATGCCTTTGGTCAGGGCGACCTCGACGAAGATCAGGGGGTCGCCGGGCATCGCAGGATGGAAGAAGGCAAACATCCGCCGATCTCTCTCGGCAACGCGCTGGCGCAGATCATCCCAGCCATGGATCTGATGCACGGCCTCGTAGGCGATGATCTTTTCCAGAATGGAGGCGGGGGTCGACCAGTCGATCTGGTCAATCTCGAGGAAGCCACGGGTGAACCAGAAGGAGAAGAGATGCTGGAAGTCATGGTCGAGCGCCTTGAGACTCGGCTCTTCCTTGACGAAGCCCAGAAGGTCGGAGCGCATGCGCACCAGTCGTGCTGCGCCGCCGGGAACGCGGTTCAATCGCCGGATCAGCTCCTGACTGCGCGGCTGAGAGGCATAATAAAGCTCGCGGGCCGCCGTGTTGTCGCCGGGTTTCCAGCTCTTGACCACCGCATCGAGAGCCTCGTGATTGACCCCGAATTTTTCAGCCATATCGAGGAAGAACCCCCGCCGCTCGTCCATCGTGGCAGAATCATAAATGTCCATGATCTTGAAAGCGGTCTTGAGGCCCGATGCCTCACCCTTGTCGCTCACCAGCTCTTCGCAGAGCTCGATCAGGTTGTCCGGTGTCAAAGCCAGTTTGGAGGATAGGAACGGTCCTGCACGGGCAATGCGTTGAAGCATATCACTCAGGAAACTTTTTTCTGACATCGGGCTGCACCTCGGTAACGTGTGGGTATTCTTGTCCTTTTGCAGGGCAATCGACTCGACGCCGAGCATAGGTGGCCCAACCCCGCAGTCGCAAGCTATCTCTTTGCACGGCTCCACAGAGAGTTGACGTTGGGTTACTCGCGTCCTACGGGCTTTCCCGCAGGGTCGTCATCCGCGCTGTCTTCACGTAAGAACGAAACACCCCGCGTGCAATAGCTGTACGGATTGGTACCGATTGAAAAAGCCACACTTTGAACCGGACTGACGATGAGACGCCCAAGGTACTCAGGCGCGATGGTAGAGATCCTCGAAGCGGATGATGTCGTCCTCGCCGAGATAGGAGCCAGTTTGCACTTCGATCAGGACCGCGGGGAGCTTGCCCGGATTTTCGAGGCGATGCACAACACCCAGAGGAATATAGACAGACTGGTTTTCGGCCAGCAGGCTGGTTTCCTCGTCCAGAGTGATGCGGGCCGTTCCTTCCACCACGATCCAATGCTCAGCACGATGATGATGAGACTGGAGGGACATGCTGGCGCCGGGATGGACGACGATGCGATTGACCTGAAAACGCTGACCGACCACGAGGCGTTCGTACCAGCCCCAGGGGCGGTGCTCCAGCGCGAAGTCCTCAGCCTGCTCAGCCCGCTTGGCCTTCAGGGCGTCAACGGCTCTACGCACATCCTGCGCCCTATTCGTGTTGGCAACCAGCACCGCGTCCGGCATCGCAATGGCGACGAGATTTTCAAGGCCGATGCCGACGAGTTCCAGCGTCTCATCCTCCGAACGCAAAAGCGTGTTCCGGCATTCGATGGCGGTCACTGGTCCCGAAGTGGCGACGCCATCCTCGTCCTTTTCGCTTTCGCGCCAGACCGCATCCCAGCCCCCCAGATCGGACCAGTCGGAGGTGAAGGGCACAACGGCAAGATTGTCCGCCTTTTCCATGACCGCGTAGTCGATGGAAATATCCTCCGCCTGAGACCAGAAAAAGGGATCAAGGCGCAGGAAACCAAGGTCCATCCGGCGATGCTTGACGGCCTCTTCCACCGGCTCGACGAGCTGGGGCGCGTGATCGCGAAAGGCCTTGATGATCGTCTTGACCGAGAAGAGAAAGATGCCTGCGTTCCAGAGATGAGCCCCTGAAGCGACCATTGTTCTGGCATCCTCAAGGCATGGCTTTTCAACAAAGCACTTGAGCTCGAAGGCCCGAGGCGCCTTGCCGTCGATGCATTCGGCGAGTTCGAGGTAACCGTATCCTGTCTCGGGATAGTCGGGCCGGATACCGAACGTCACCAGCTTGCCTTCAAGCGCCGCCTCACGCGCAACCTCTACGGATTTTCGGAAGGCTTCGACATCCGGGACAAGATGATCGGACGGCGCGACAAGCAGCAGCGCATCTGGATCGAGGTCCTGCTGCAAGAGCGCGGCGGCAAGGACGACCGGGCCGGTGTTGAGCCGTTCCGGTTCGATGATCACTGCACCGGGGTCGATCCCCTCCTCGACGAGTTGTTCGGTAACGATAAAGCGGAAGTCCTTGTTGGTCACGATCAGCGGCGCGGCATAGCCTTCCCCGGACAGACGCTTTGCGGAGGCCTGAAACAGCGTGTCACCCCCCACCAACTGCACGAACTGCTTTGGGTAGGATTTGCGGGACAGGGGCCACAGGCGAGAGCCAGAGCCGCCACAAAGGAGGACAGGGGTGATCACGGCGCCTTCTCATCGAATGAGCAGACGCCTTTGCAACTGCGGGGGAGGCGTCTGCAGATCAGAGGTTTGACAGGCACTACCCCAGTGTTTGGGCGGCACCATCGAAAATTGCGTCTTTTGCTGCCCAAAAGCGTATAACAACGCTCATCCCGCGCCAGTCTCTCGCAAACAATGCGGAGGCGCGAGTCGGTGGGACTTTGACTCGGGTTCGATTACCTCTGATTGCGCCCGATATCAGTTGCTTTTGCAAGTGACTTTTTGTCTATTAGCACCAATGGACGATCATGCCGCGCCTGAAGGAGTGACATGACACAAGAGCTGTGGATTCCGGGGGAAGCGAGGCGCTATGTCGTCTTTGCGATAAAGAAGGGATTCGCGAAGGGGGCGTCGTCCTGAAGGCGCTTGCCATAGGTGAGCCGGGCACCGTCCGTGGTGAGCACCGTCCCGCCCGCTGCGGACAGGATGGCATCGCCCGCTGCCGTGTCCCATTCCATAGTGCGGCCATAGCGCGGGTAGAGGTCGGCCTCTCCGGCGGCCAGAAGGCAGAATTTGAGCGAGGAACCAATGGCCTTCTTCTCACCCAAGCAGTAGGCCTTGAGATAGGCTTCCGCCTCGGGCGTGTGATGGGAGCGGGAGCCGACCACGCAGACCTCTTCACCGGGAGTGCGGACCGAGATCGGCCGGCAGTTCGTCAGCTCGTGGCTCTTGCGCGGGTCTGCGACCTCGGCACGCCATGCGCCCTTGCCGACTTCTCCGGCAAAGAGGAACCCCTTGGCGGGGGTGTGAATGACGCCCATGACCGGCACATTGTCGCGAATGAGCGCGATGTTGACCGTGAACTCGCCATTGCGCTTTATAAACTCCTTGGTGCCATCAAGGGGATCGACGAGGAAGAATTCGCCGTCGATGTCCGGAATGTGCCCAGCGGCGACCGATTCTTCGGCCACCACCGGAATACCCGGAGCAAGCGCTGCGAGGTGCTTCAGGATGATGGCTTCTGCTGCCTGATCGGCTCGTGTGACAGGGGACTCGTCGCCCTTGATCTCGACATCGAAATCCGTCTCGTAGATGTCGAGGATGACTTCGGCAGCCTCGAGGGCCGCCTCGACGAGGCCATCACACAGTCCAGTCATGCACTTCTTCTCCGAGCAGATATTGCGCGATGATCTCGGCGGCTTCATCGGCCGACATGGTCGCGGTGTTGACATGGATTTCCGGCTTACTCGGTGCTTCATAGGGGCTGTCGATGCCCGTGAAGTTCTTGAGTTGACCGGATCGGGCCTTGGCATAGAGACCCTTGACGTCGCGTTCTTCGCAGACCTCAAGCGGAGTGTCGACAAAAATCTCGACAAACTCGCCCTCGCCCAGCATTTCGCGCACCATGCGGCGCTCGGCCTCATAAGGAGAGATGAAGGCCGTGAGCACCACGAGACCAGCATCGACCATCAACTTGGCAACCTCGCCGATACGGCGGATATTCTCCACGCGGTCGACATCGGTGAAGCCGAGATCCTTGTTGAGCCCATGGCGGACGTTGTCGCCATCAAGCAGATAGGTGTGGCGTCCTTCCTTATGCAGTCGCTTCTCGACAAGGTTGGCAATGGTCGACTTGCCCGAGCCGCTGAGGCCGGTGAACCAGAGCACCTTCGGCGTCTGATATTTCATCGCCGCGCGCGATCCCTTGTCGACGTCGACCGCCTGCCAGTGAATATTCTCCGCCCGTCTCAGGCCGAACCAGACGAGACCGGCAGCCACGGTCTGGTTGGTGAAGCGGTCGATGAGGATGAAGGAGCCGGTCTTGCGGTTCTCTTCATAGGTGTCCATAGCGAGTGGATCGGCGAAGGCGAGGTTGCAGAAGCCGATCTCGTTGAGCTCGAGTGCCTTGCCCGCCATCTGGTGGGTGGAATTGTTGACATCCACTTTGTGCTTGAGCGCCGTCACCGTCGCCTGTGTCTGCTGGGTGCCCATCTTGATGATATAGGGGCGACCGATGAGCAGGTGGCTTGTGTCCATCCAGATGAGATGGGCCGAGATCTGGTCGGTCACCAGCGGGCGATGTCTTGCCGGGGCCAGCAGATCACCACGCGAGATGTCAATCTCGTCCTCAAGGGTGATGGTGACCGCGTCTCCTGCCTCGGTCTCCTCAAGCTCACCATCCATGGTGACGATCTGCTTGATGCGGCTGGTCTTGCCAGACTTGGCCACGACCAGTTCATCGCCGACCCGGGCAAAGCCGGAGGCAACGGTGCCCGAGAAGCCGCGGAAGTTGAGGTTCGGGCGGTTGACCCACTGGACGGGAAAGCGGAACGGCAGGGCGCGGTCGGCGCTCTCTACGTCGATTTCCTCAAGGTAGCCCAGGAGGGTCGGCCCCTCATACCAGGGCATGGCATCGCTCTTGACCACGACATTGTCGCCATAGCGGGCCGAGATCGGCACCGCCGTGATGGTCTCGAACTCGAAGCTTCTGGCGAAGTCTTCGT
The DNA here is from genome assembly GCF_963662805.1 of uncultured Cohaesibacter sp. Lineage (NCBI taxonomy): Bacteria > Pseudomonadati > Pseudomonadota > Alphaproteobacteria > Hyphomicrobiales > Cohaesibacteraceae > Cohaesibacter > uncultured Cohaesibacter sp. The sequence goes on along the minus strand of NZ_OY759870.1, from coordinate 177,921 downwards.
ATTCGGCGACGATGTTGTCAAACACCTCTTGCGAATTGTCCATCAGATCCATCTTGTTGACCGCCAACACCACATGGCGCACGCCGATCAGCGAATTGATGAAGCTGTGGCGACGGGTCTGGGTCAGCACGCCCTTGCGGGCATCGATCAGGATCACCGCCAGATCACAGTTGGAAGCGCCTGTGGCCATGTTGCGGGTATATTGCTCATGACCGGGGGTGTCGGCGACAATGAACTTGCGCTTGTCGGTCGCAAAGAAGCGATAGGCCACATCGATGGTGATGCCCTGCTCCTGCTCGGCCTGAAGGCCATCAAGCAGCAGCGCGAGGTCAATGTCATCGCCGGTGGTGCCGTGTTTCTTGCTGACCACTTCGAGCGCGGAAAGCTGATCCTCGAAGATCGTCTTGCTGTCGAACAACAGGCGACCAATGAGGGTCGACTTGCCATCATCAACGCTGCCGCAGGTCAGAAAGCGCAGGATGTCGCGGCTTTCCTCGCGGGCGAAGTCTTCGCCCTTCAGGGGTGTGCGTTTGGAAACGGTATCGGTTTCAATGGTCATCAGAAATATCCTTCCCGCTTCTTCTTCTCCATGGAGGCGGTATCGTCATGGTCGATCATGCGGCCTTCGCGCTCAGACGTGCGCGCCACCAGCATTTCCTCGAAGATCTCCTCAAGGGTCGTCGCGGGGCTTTCCACCGCGCCGGTCAGCGGATAACAGCCAAGGGTGCGGAAGCGCACAGTCTTCATTTGCGGCACTTCGCCTTCATGCAGAGGCAGGCGCCCGTCATCTACCATGATCCATGTGCCGTCGCGCTTCACCACAGGGCGTTCCTTGGCGAAGTAGAGCGGCACGATGGGAATATTTTCCAGCATGATATATTGCCAGATGTCCTGCTCGGTCCAGTTGGAGAGCGGGAAGACGCGGATGCTCTCACCCGGTTTGATACGGGTGTTGAAGATGTTCCAAAGCTCCGGACGCTGGTTCTTGGGGTCCCAGCCATGCTGGGCATTGCGGAAGGAGAAGATGCGCTCCTTGGCGCGGCTCTTTTCCTCGTCGCGACGGGCGCCACCAAAGGCCGCGTCATAGCCACCTGCGGTCAGGGCCTGCTTCAGGGCGTCGGTCTTCATCACTTGCGTGTAGAGCGAGGAGCCATGGTCGAACGGATTGACATTGTTGGCCCGGCCTTCCTCGTTGGTATGCACGATGAGGTCGAGGTCGAACTCCTTGGCCATCCGGTCGCGGAACTCGATCATCTCGCGGAACTTCCATGTGGTGTCCACGTGCAACAGCGGGAACGGCAAGCGGGAGGGATAGAAGGCCTTGCGCGCCAGATGCAGCATCACCGCGCTGTCCTTGCCGATGGAATAGAGCATCACCGGGTTCTTGAACTCGGAGGCCACCTCGCGAATGATGTGAATGCTCTCGTTCTCAAGTGCCTTCAGATGCGATTTGGCCTGCTGGCTTGTAGATTGCGTCTCGATAGTCATGTTCAAATCGTAGCCGGTTGGCGGTGAGCGGGAGCATTCGTCCAAAACCCTCTCGGGCGGACGTCAAAAATCCAGATCAACGCTGTGGTTCAGTTGCCGGGAAAGGCGAGTTTCCATTCGCCTGTTCCCGATCCAGTTCAGTTCAAAGGGGTCTTCATGCCCGATTGTGCCCCTTCTCGATCAGGCTGCGTTCCCAGTCGAGCGCGGTGCGCACGATCAGGTCCAGATCAGCATGTTTTGGCTGCCATCCCGTGATGGACCGGAGGCGCGAGGAATCTGCGACGAGGGAGGCAGGATCACCATCCCGCCGCGGGGCAATCGCCGCTTCGAAATTGACCCCAGAGACGCGGCGAACCGCTTCGACCACTTCCAGCACCGAATAGCCCATGCCGTAGCCGCAGTTGGCAACGAAGGGATCGTGTCCGGAAAGCAGGGCCTCGAGGGCAAGGGCGTGAGCGGCCGCAAGGTCGCTGACGTGGATGTAATCGCGAATGCAGGTGCCATCGGCTGTTGGATAGTCATCGCCGAAGATCGCCAGAGCCTCGCGCTGACCGAGGGCAACCTGATTGGCTACCTTGATCAGATGGGTCGCTGTCGGTGTCGACTGGCCCGTACGGCCTGCCGGATCGGCGCCCGCGACGTTGAAGTAACGCAAAGCGGCATATTTGAGCCCATAGGCCACACCGCTGTCGCGGAGCATCATCTCCGTCATCAGCTTTGATGTGCCGTAAGGGGAGATGGGTTCAAGACCGAGATCCTCGGTCAATGGCTTGTCCGCTTCCGCCGGGTTGCCGTAGACGGCGGCGGTGGAGGAAAAGATGAAAGCCTTCACGCCAGCCTTGACCGCATTTTCGATCAGTGACCGGGACTTGACGGTGTTGTTGAGATAATAGCCGAGCGGGTCCTTGACGGAATCGGGCACAACGATGGAGCCGGCGAAATGAATGACCGCATCGACCTTGTGATCAGCCATCACCTTGGCGACGAGATCTGAGTCACCGATATCGCCCTCGATTACGGGTACATCGTCCGGCACCAGCCAGGAGAACCCCGTTGAGAGATTATCGATGATGACCACATCTTTTCCGGCGTCATGCAGGTTCCATGTCATATGGCTCCCGATGTAACCGCAGCCTCCCGTCACCAAAATACTCATTCGTCTTACCTCAATCTTTTGTCTTGCCCTCTGACCACCGGAAACAAGAGCGGATCCGCACAACTCCCGGCACTCAAGAAGACTATACTGCCTTTCGACAATATCGCTCTTTACTTAGCGTTTGAACAGGCCCCCGCGCAAGCCACAAGACCCTTGGGACCTGCAAATAAGTCTAGGTTTCGAAAGGTTCCTGATTTGGGAAAAGCCGCGTTTCAACGCTAGCGAACTCCATGAAAAATAATTTTGCGCAAAAGCAGGATGACAGCATCCGACGACGAGCCTGCCTCGGCTGTATCAGCAAAAAACGCAAGCCTTGTGACAAAAGAAGCGCGATGAAACAAAAAAGGCGGGCCTTTCGACCCGCCTCTTTCGTATTCATCAATCATTGATCGCTCAGGCGGTCAGCAGCCTGACCGTGTGACGGGCAATCATGACTTCTTCGTCCGTTGGGATGATGAAGGTCGGGATGGACCCTTCGGCAGAAATCTCATGGGCGTTGGCATCGTTCTTAGCGTCATCGATCGCGAAGCCCATCCAGCCGAGCATGTCGAGGACTTTCTTGCGCAGGATTGGACCGTGTTCGCCGATGCCTGCGGTGAAGACAAGCGCATCGATGCCGCCGATGGAGACGGCGAGTGACGCAATCTGCTTGGCAACACGAGAGCAGAAGAGATCGACGGCCAGAACGGCAGCAGGATCAGTGTTGTCTTCGAGGTCGCGCATATCGTTGGAAATGCCCGATACGCCGAGCAGGCCGGATTCGTGATAGAGGACCTTTTCCAGATCATCCGCATCCATGCCGTTCTCGCGCATCAGATAGATCAGGATGCCCGGATCGATGCTGCCCGGACGGGTTCCCATCGGAACACCTTCAAGAGCGGAGAAGCCCATGGAGGTGTCGATGCTGACACCATTTTTGAGGCCAGTGAGGCTGGCGCCGTTGCCTAGGTGGGCAACAACGACCCGGCCTTTGGCCAGATCCGGTTTGGTTTCGCTCAGATTGTGCGCGATATATTCATAGGACAGGCCATGGAAGCCATAACGGCGAACACCGGCTTCGGTGAAGCGTTTCGGAATGGCGTAGGTAGTCGAGATTTCCGGCATGGTCTGGTGGAAGGCTGTGTCGAAGCAGGCAACCTGCGGCAGCTCGGGACGGCTATCGGCAAGAGCCTTGATGGCAGCCACGTTCTGGGGCTGGTGCAGCGGAGCGAGCGGGCTGAAGCTGGCGAGTTCCTCAAGTACGGAGCCTTCGACCAGAACCGGCTTGTCGAATTTCTCACCGCCATGCACGACGCGATGGCCTGCACCGATCAACGGCAGATCTGCGGGCAGGTTCTTCTCGATCCACTCGAGCAGATGCGGCAGGATGGAAGGCACGTTGCCCTTGTCATACTCGGCCCACGATTCTTTGGCCAGCAGTTCCCCTGCCTCGGATTTGGCTTTCAGGACCGCATCGGTACCGATGCCAGTCAACTGTCCGGCAAACAGCGGCTCGACTGCGCCGCCTTCAAGCTGGAAAATGGAAAACTTCACACTCGATGAGCCACTATTGAGAACCAGCAGGGCTCCCTTGTTCACAGCAGACTTCGTCATTGTCTCAAAACTCTCAATCGCATCTTATTGGTTTGCTCGCCGGTGACCATCAGCACCACCAGCTTTTAGGCGAATTGCACGGGCCCGATCCCTGCGGGGCCGATCACGTGGACCGGAACAGAGGCCGGGTAAAGCTCCTCCTCACTATGCCGAGGCTTGAGCTGAAAAAAGCACAAGGCAAAACCTGCCATCAGACAATCCGGCAGGCTAAACGCATTTGGCCGACTGTGACCCTAACGATTTTGTGCACTGCGTCATTGATCGAGATAAAAAGACGAACTGTCCGCACCCGTATACGCAGTTAGACTTTGGTATATCACCTGCGTTTCTCGCATGTCCAGACGACGACCCATACCGATTGCGCATCCCTGCTAACGATTTCCTTGATCGTAAAGCAAAATTCGATTTTGCGACCGAAAGCAAAATCAAGAGAGAAAGCTGAAATTGCAGGACTTTAAGCTAGCCACGAGACTGCATACCTACCATGCACAAAACGCAATCCAGAATACCACGGTTAAAATCCGTGTCATCGTGACAGCAAGATGGGTCTCAACCACAACCTTTTGGGAAACCATGATCAGGCTTCATTCCGGGTACGATTTTCAAATCTAGGTGTGACATCTTCACTCCCTGCAACCAGACCGCGCAATTGAAATGGTCACCAACCTTTTTACTTGCTTCCAAATTCTCTATTCAAGTCAGACACTTACTGCTCTATTTTAGAATTTCAGCCCTGTTTCCGCTTCAATATCCGGGTAAAATTGGAGATAAAACTCAGGTTTTTATTCCGCCCTACAAGTCACAAGGGATAAGAACTCAAAGAAACCTACAGACTTAAATCGTTCCAGCAATTTTTAACGACCAACGAGATCGTTTTTGACTGTAGAAAAACTTGGACTTTCCAGATCAGCATTCTAGTTGGTTAAGACATATTTATCCAATTATCCGGAGAATATGAGCAAGCATAATCGATTCAAGGTCTCAAGACATGTCCCTATCAAAGCTTCCGCTGTCGTGGAAAATTGCTCTTCCCTCCCTGGTCATCTTTTTACTTGCAGCGGCCCTCTCCGCTTTCAACCTGACAAAGCAGTGGGACACCATGGTGTCTGACAGGACTGAAAGCCTGCAGTTCATCGTGGATTCCGCCAAGACTGTCGCAATGCGCTACCAAGAAAAGGAAACCGCAGGCGAGATGACACGCGACGAGGCGCAGGCGCGCGCCAAGGAAGCCATTGACGCCATGCGCTTTGAAGGCGGGTCCGGCTATGTCTTTGTCTATCGCTATGATGGAACAAACCTGGTCCTGCCAGACAAGAAACTGGTCAATACCAATCTTTGGGACATGCAGGACAAGGCGGGCAACTATCTGGTCCGCGATCTGGTGCGGATCGCCAAGGCAGGCGGCGGCAGCCACGTCTATTTCTGGACCAAGCCGGGCAGCGATGCCCTGTTCGAGAAATATAGCTGGGCTGAAGGTCTTCCCGAATGGCAATGGATGATCGGGACCGGTGTCTATATTGATGACCTTGAAGCCAGCTTCTGGTCTCAGGCGACGACCGTGATCATCATCAGCCTGCTCGGTCTTATTCTTGTCGGTCTTCTGGCAGTCTTTGTCATCCGCTCGATCAACAAGCCGATGGCCTCGCTCATCGACAATATGAGCAAGCTCGCCAAAGGCGACAGCAACATTTCCGTTTCGGGCACTGACCGTGCTGACGAGATCGGCAAAATGGCTCAGGCCATGCAGGTGTTTGTCGACAACGAGAACAACCGCAAACTGCTGGTCGAGAAGCAGGAGCAAGATCGCGCCAACGCCCTTGCCCGAGGCGAAGCCGTGCAGACCCTTTGTCTCGACTTTGATCGCGAAGTCGCCGAACTGCTACTCAACGTGACCAATTCGGCAGGCCACCTGAGGACTGCAGCCGATGACATGAGCTCTATTGCTCAGGGCACTTCGGCCCAGTCTGTTCAGGTCTCGGCCGCGTCCCAGCAGGCATCTGCCAACGTGGAAACCGTTGCCTCGGCAGCGGAAGAGCTGGCTGCATCGGTCAACGAAGTGACCCGTCAGGTCCAGTCCTCAAACGACATCGCCGTCAAGGCCGCGTCCGAAGCGCGCAACACCAACGACCGCATCGAACGTCTAGCTCACTCCGCCAAGCAGATCTCGGAAGTCGTGACCCTCATTCAGGCGATCGCAGAGCAGACCAACCTGCTGGCGCTCAACGCAACGATCGAAGCCGCTCGCGCCGGGGAAGCTGGCAAGGGCTTTGCGGTCGTCGCGGCAGAAGTCAAGGAACTGGCCAACCAGACCTCCAAGGCGACCGAAGAGATCGACAAGCAGATCTCCGAAATTCAGGGTGAAACCGATGAAGCGGTGAATGCCATTGGCGCGATCACCAAGACTATCGACAACCTGAGTGAAATTTCGGGCCAGATCGCAGCAGCGGTACAGCAGCAGATGGCTGCGACCGAGGAGATTGCTCTCAACGTCACACAGGCCTCCCGGATGACCATTGAAGTGTCGGACAATATCGGTGCCGTCACCGACGCTGCCGAGAGCACCCGCGAAACCGCAAACTCGGTGAACCAGTCCTCCACGATGCTGCAGCAGAAAGCCGACGAGTTGCGATCGCGCGTCGACAGCTTCCTCAGCGAAGTGAAGCGCAACGCTGTCGTCAACGGCTGACAGCCAGCAGCGTAGTATCAATCTGAAACGAATGATCCCCCGGTCCTCATGCAGCACCGGGGGATTTCATTTTGATGATCGGTTATGCATGGGGGCGTGCTTACTGATGATTGCGCGCCGCCAGTCGATCCAGATTGATGATGGTCGAGAACATGATGCGGTCATGACTCCAGTCGTTGGGCTTCTGCATCATCACACCAGCGAGACAGACAAGAGCCACGGTCGGCACGACAAAGGCGACAAAGATCAGGCCGTGATTGCCAGTCTTCCGGCCTCGGATCAGGGACAACATGCGCAACTTCAGGAACGGCATGGAGCCAACCCCGGCACCCGATCCATCCACCTGCACAAAGGCGACGCTGGGTCGGGCACGAAGCATATGTTCGCGTCGTTTCAGACCGCTTTCGCATGTGCGCAACAGACAGGCGCAATAATCCTGCACGCTGATTGCCTTACGGGCAACCACCAGCTGGTCGCAGCCAAGTTCGCGTAGCCTCTCGATGTTGCGCTTGACGACATAGAAGGCCGGGTTCCAGAAAAACAGCGGGTGCAGGAACTCCAGCCCGACCTCCCACTCGGTGTCGCGCTGTCTGAGGTGCTGGAATTCGTGGCTGAGAGCGATATGCAAATCCTTGCCGTGCTCCAGCATCGCCACCGGGATAACGATATAGCGATTGAACAGGCCGCGGGTCGAGAAGGGCGTTGTCACGCGCTCGGACAGCAGCAGATGCACATTGCCAAACCGGCGCCATGTGAAGCAATTGTCGAGAATTGTGTGCAGGCGATAAAGGCTGACAAGGAGCCGGGCCAAGCCGATCAGCAGCCCAAGCAGCAGCAAACCCGCAACGATGAATGCGAACTGGCTGTTGAGAGCCAAAAACTCCTCGGTGAAGCGGCCGCGCAGGCCAAGGATCTGATCGAGTTCGGCGGCCTTGACGTCGAGACTGCCATGGAGATACTGCGTTACGACCAGATCGGACAGACTGAGCGAGTAGGCAGCGTCTCTGCCCCCCTGCCGGACCAGCCTGTCAAACAGCTCGACCATGATTGGCAGGGCAAAGCAGGTCAGGATCAGCGCCTTGAACAATCTCAGTTTCAAGGCGTAATTTTCCGAGTGGGACAAAAGGCGCATCACGAGGCGCACTCCGGCCCAGATCAGTGTGGCGACAATCAGCAGGATATTGATGTTCAGATAGCCATCAAACAGCGTCCCGACCGTTATCATTCTTCATCCTCCCCTCCAGCAGAACACGGATCTCGTTCAGCGCTTCCTCGGACAGATCTTCGTCGTCCACCAACCGCGCCACGAGTGCTGCAGGGGTATTGTCGAAGAGCTTCTCCGAAATATCCTTCAGAAACCGTGTCTGATATGCATCCTTTGTCAGAAGGGCTTGATAGACGTAGGTCTTGCCCTCTTTTTTGCTTTCGACAAAGTTCTTTTGTTCCAAGATCCTCATGATCGTAGCTGCGGACGTATAGGCGAGCTCTCTCTCCGGAGCCAGTTTGGCCATGACGTCACGAACCGTTCCCTCTCCCAGCTCCCAAAGTCGCGTCATAAATTCCAACTCGACCTCGGTCAGAAATTCATTTGTCTTTTTCTTGCGCATAAGAATTCCCGCTGGCTGACTTGTTTTCATCACCCGTCTCTCCCCTCTTCCTCAAGGGAGGACAGTCCAGTGATGTCTGTTGTTGCCTCCACCCTCCTCAGCGACATGACGATCAGCATCTCGCAGGCAAAGGCACAAGCTCTCCGGCCCATACAGTAAATACTAAAACTTTCGCAGATCCAAGAACATTCTGAAACAGCAGGATCAGGTTGAATTGGGAGCCTTCAGACTTTCGTAAAACAGAAAATCCCCCAGCCGATGGCAAGGATGAGCGGGATCCACAAGGGCATGCCGAACAGTCCAAGCCAGGCGAGGAAAATGTAGGACGACCCGAGCAGGGAGATGAACAGGCGATCTCCCCGCGTGGTCACAAGGCCGAGCGCGCCGAGGCGTTTGGCTCCGCCCGGATAGCGGATCTCGAGCGCGGTCAGAATGCCAAGCGCCGTGAACAATGCGATAAAGGCCAGTGCGGTCGGCCAGGTCCATGCCATCCAGCTGAGCATCATACCCTCCCCAGGGCGAAGCCCTTGGCAATATAGTTGCGGACAAAATAGATCACGATGGCGCCGGGAATGATGGTCAGGGCCCCGGCTGCGGCCAAGAGGCCCAGCTCGTAGCCCGCGCTGGACGCGGTCTTGGTCATGGTCGCAGCGATGGGCTTGGCCGCCACTGCCGTCAGGGTCTTGGCGAGCAACAATTCCACCCACGAGAACATGAAGCAGAAGAAAGCCGCCACACCGACGCCGGAACTGATGGTCGGAAGGAAGATCGTCGCAAAGAAGCGCGGGAAGGAATAACCATCGACAAAGGCCGTCTCGTCGAGCTCCTTGGGCACCCCACCCATGAAGCCCTCAAGGATCCAGACCGCGAGCGGAATATTGAAGAGGCAGTGGGCCAGCGCGACGGCGAGATGAGTGTCGAACAGGCCGATCGCCGAGTAGAGCTGGAAGAAGGGCAACGCGAACACCGCCGCCGGAGCCATGCGGTTGGTCAACAGCCAGAAGAAGAGCTGCTTGTCACCAAGAAAGCGATAGCGCGAGAAGGCGTAGGCCGCAGGCAGTGCCACGGTGACCGAGATCACCGTGTTGATCACCACATAGATGATCGAGTTGATATAGCCCCAGTACCATGTGGGATCGGTGAAGATGGTGCGGTAATTGTCGAGCGTCCAGGTCTGGGGGAAGAGCGTGAAGCCGGAGAGGATCTCGCCCGTCGTCTTGAAGCTCATTGCCAACAGCCAGTAGATCGGCAACATCAAAAACAGGATGTAGATGGTGGGAACAAGAAAGCGTGTTTTCATGGTCTTATTCTCTTTCCTCTCAATCCTGCGTGTCGCGGTTCATCAGGGTGTAGAACAGCCATGAAACCAGCAACGTGATGGCGAAATAGATCAGCGACATGGCCGCCGCCGGACCGAGGTCGAACTGACCAAGAGCGATCTTGACGAGGTCGATGGACAGGAGGGTCGTCGAGTTACCCGGCCCGCCGCCGGTGAGGGTGAAGGGTTCGGTATAGATGTTGAAGCTGTCCATGAAGCGCAGCAGGATGGCGATGGTCAGAACCTGTTTCATCTTGGGCAACTGGATGTAGCGGAAGACCGACCAGCGCGAGGCACCATCCACCTCAGCGGCCTGATAGAAGGCGTCGGGGATAGAGACAAGGCCGGCATAGGCCAGTAGCACGACAAGCGAGGTCCAGTGCCAGACATCCATGACGATGATCGTCACCCACGCGGCGATCGGGTCCTGTGTCATGTTGTAGTCGATGCCGAGGGTGTGGTTCATCAGGTAGCCCAGAAGCCCGATGTCCGGAAGCGTGAAGATGTTCCACATGGCTCCGACCACGTTCCAGGGGATCAGCATCGGCAGGGCCATGGTGACGAGACAGACCGGCACCCAGATACCCTTGCGTGGCATGGCAAGTGCGATGGCGATGCCGAGCGGCACCTCGATAATCAGAATGAGGCCGGTGAAGAGAAACTGCCGCCCAAGCGCCAGATGAAAGCGCTCGGAATTGAGGATCTGCTCGAACCAGTCCAGCCCCTGCCAGAAGAAGAGATTGTCGCCGAAAGTCTCTTGTACCGAATAATTGACCACGGTCATCATCGGGATCAACGCATTGAAGGCGACGAGCACCAGCACGGGAAGGACGAAGAGCCAGCCCTTTTGATTTTCGGTTTTCATGGGTTGGCTCCTGTCGCTTTCGTTGCGATCCAACCGTCACGATAGAGCCGCGTTCGGGCCGGGTCCGGGGCGATGTAGACACTCTCGCCGGGGTTGGGCGTTTGATGCTCGGTAATGAGGTTGACGGATGTTTTGCCTACCATCACCTCGACCACGTTGTGGCGGCCGATATCAGAGACCTTGCGCACCGTGCCCCCAAGGCCATCCGTGCCAAACTTGATGTGTTCGGGGCGTACGCCAATCTCGGTCATCGCTCCCTCCCCCGGCTCGATTGCCCCCTCAAGGGCGACGGGTGTTCCGTGGAACAATGCCCGCTCGCCCACCACCTCGCAGGGCAGAATATTCATGCCGGGGGAGCCGATAAAATGGCCAACGAAGGTATGGGTCGGCCGTTCGAACAGCTCGACGGGGGTTCCGATCTGGACCACCTCGCCCTCCTGCATCACCACAACCTGATCGGCAAAGGTCAGTGCCTCGGTTTGGTCGTGGGTCACATAGATCATTGTCGCCTTCAGCTCCTGATGCAGCTCCTTCAATTTGGAGCGCAGCTTCCATTTCAAATGCGGATCGATCACCGTCAGCGGCTCGTCGAACATGATCACATTGATGTCCTCGCGCACGAGGCCGCGTCCCATGGAGATCTTCTGCTTGTTGTCCGGCGACAGGCCTGCAGCCTTGGTGCCGAGCATCTCAGTGACATCGAGCATGGAAGCGATGGCCTCGACCCGGGCCCTGACTGTTGCTTCATCAGCCTTGCGATTGCGCAAGGGGAAGGCGAGATTGTCATAGACCGTCATGGTGTCGTAGATGACGGGGAATTGGAACACCTGCGCGATGTTGCGCTCTGCCGGTTTCAGTCGGGTGACATCGCGATCATTGAACAGGATCTGCCCCTCGGAGGGAACGAGAAGCCCGGAGATGATGTTGAGCAAGGTAGACTTGCCACAGCCGGACGGGCCGAGCAGGGCATAGGCTCCGCCATCCTCCCAAGTGATATCGAGCTGCTTGAGGGCATAATCATCCGGCCCCTTGGGATCGGGATAATAGGAGTGCCGCAAGCCGGAAAGCGTGATCTTTGCCATAGGTTCGGCCCTTTCTAGCTGATGCGTTGCCCGTCGGGATGGAAGTAGAAACAGTGGCTGGTGTCGAGGAAGAACTCGTGCTCCGCCCCGATGTGATAGGGATGAACCCCGGCAGAGAGAGCGACCCAGCTTTGTTCGCCGAGGCGAAAATGGGCGCTCGATTCCGAACCGCTGAGTTCCGTGACGAGGACTTTCCCACGCATGGCGACATGATCCTCGCTCTTGCGCACAGGGCTTATGTGGTGGGGACGGATCGCCATCGTGTAGCTTCCATCAGCCATCTCGCTGATCTTGCCCTCAGCGGGCCAACGCACATCCCCGGTGAGATGGATTTCGCTCCCGATCTTGCGGATACTGGCCGAATTGATCGGCGGGTCGGAGAAGATGTCGGCGGAGACGAGGTCGTGCGGATCGCGATAGATGTCGGCGGTGCGACCGAACTGGGTCACCCGGCCATCTTCCATCAGCGCGGTATAACCGCCGAGCAGCAGAGCTTCTTCCGGCTCGGAGGTAGCATACACCACCACCGCCCCACGACCGGCAAACAGCTCGGGCAGCTGCGCGCGGAGTTCTTCGCGCAGCTTATAGTCGAGATTGGCGAGCGGCTCGTCGAGAAACACCGCCTTTGACTGCTTGGCGATGGCACGGGCCAGCGCCGTGCGCTGCTGCTGTCCACCGGACAGCTCGTGCGGGCGACGGTGCAGCATCGGGCGCAATTGAAGAATGTCGGCGGCTTCCTCGACCCGGCCTTCGATCTCGGATCGGGCCATGCCCGCCACCTTGAGCGGCGAGGCGATGTTGTCGAAGACGGTCATATGCGGATAATTGACAAAGAACTGATGCACGAGAGAGATGTTGCGCTGTTGCGTGCTCTGGGTCGTGACATCCTCGCCATCCATCAGGATTGCACCGGAAGCGCAGCGATCAAGACCGGCCATCAGCTTGATGAGCGAGGTCTTGCCAGCTCCGGTTTCTCCAAGCAGAACGTTGAAATGTCCCGGCTCGAGGCGGAGGGATGTTTCCTTGATGTGAAGGCGTCCCTCGACCCGTTTCGTTATGTCTTTGACTTCGAGCGTCATTGCTATCACCTCACCCCCGCTCGGCGGCGGTCTTTGTTTTCTTGTCTCGGGGCGTCAATGGCTTTTGAAAGCCGCGCGATTGCACAAGGCCTCTCCGCGCGTTCATATCCGCGAAGCAGGCAACCGGTCTTGGTCGTGCTGTCGGCAAGGCAGAACACACCCGAAAACCAGGGCTCTCAAAGCCACTTCCGCTGTTGGGAGCCCTGGCTGGTCAGTGTCGGTTGGAGACGGTTACCCGATCAATTGGCAGCCCAGCGAGCGACCAGATCGTCATAGTTGACCGTCATGCCCTGTGGCTTCTCATTGTCGAGCTTGGGCTTGGCGCCACCGTTCTGAGACCACCAAGCAGCGTCTTTCTCTTCGTTCAGACGCGGGCCGCAACCGCCATAAACGTTGGCGCTTTCATCGGCTTTCTGCATACGGCCCATGATGGTGTCCATTTCACCGGCCAGGCGATCCATTGCTTCCTGCGGGGTGAAGGCACCGGAGTTCACGTCACCGATTTGCTGCCACCAGAGCTGGGCCAGCTTGGGATAATCGGGCACGTTGATGCCAGTCGGGGACCATGCGGTCCGGTCGGGCGAGCGATAGAATTCGACGAGACCGCCGAGTTTCGGAGCGCGCTCGGTAAAGCTCTCATGACGCACAGAGCTGTCACGAATGAAGGTCAGACCAACGTGGGACTTTTTCACGTCGACGGTCTTGGAGACCACGAACTGGGCATAGAGCCATGCCGCCTTTGCGCGATCGGTAGGGGTGGAATTGAGGAATGTCCACGAGCCCACATCCTGATAACCGACCTTCTGGCCATCTTCCCAATAGGGGCCATGGGGCGACGGAGCCATGCGCCACAGAGGGGTGCCCTCGGCATCGACCGTGTTGTTGCCTTCGGACTGCGGCTTGACCATGTCGGCGGTAAAGGCGCTGTACCAGAAGATCTGCTGGGCGACGTTCCCCTGAGCCAATGCAGGCAGCGACTGATAGAAGTCATAGGATGCTGCGCCCGGGGGAGCGTAGTTGCGCAGCCATTCGTCCCACTTGCGGATCGCATAGACAGCAGCCGGACCGTTGGTGGCCCCGCCGCGGGTCACGGATGCGCCAGCCGGATTACAGGAGCCTTTCTCCATGCGGATGCCCCATTCATCGATCGGCACACCGTTCGGTTTGCCTTTCGAACCGGCACCGGCCATGGAGAGCCATGCGTCGGTCATGCGCCAGCCGAGATCGGGCGCGCGCTTGCCATAGTCCATGTGGCCATAGATGGCAACGCCGTCGATTTCCTTGACGTCCTTGGAGAAGAATTCGGCGATGTCTTCATAGGCGGACCAGTTGACGGGAACGCCCAGCTCATAGCCGTATTTCGCCTTGAACTGTTCCTTCAGATCTTCGCGGTCGAACCAGTCCTTGCGGAACCAGTAGAGGTTCACGAACTGCTGATCGGGCATCTGGTAGAGTTTGCCGTCCGGGCCAGTGGTGAATTCGGTGCCCATGAAGTCATCGAGATCGAGCCCCGGGTTGGTCACGTCCTTCCAGTCGCCTGCCATCATGTCAGTGAGATTGTAGGCCAGTTGCAGGCGGGAATGGGTGCCGATGAGGTCGGAGTCGTTGACATAGGCATCATAGAGATTGCGCTTGGTCTGCATCTGGGTTTGAACCGCCTGCACGACCTCGCCTTCACCAAGGATCTGGTGATTGACTTTGATGCCGGTGATTTCCTCGAAGGCCTTGGTCAACACTTCGGACTCGTAGGAATGGGTCGGAATGCCTTCCGACAGGACGTTGATTTCCATGCCCTTGAAGGGCTCTGCCGCCTTGATGAACCAATCCATCTCGCCCATCTGTTCGTCCTTCGTAAGAACGGAGGGCTGGAATTCCTGATCGATCCATTTCTTGGCTGCGGCACTGTCTGCCTGAACGGCAGACGAAGAGGCAATCATGGCCGAGATGGCGACTGCCGATAGCAGAATTTTGCGCATACTTTACTCCTCCCAAAGTAAGCTCGCCTGTCGCACGCCTATCCATGATGCCGGTTCTCACCGCCGATCATGTCGGGTGCTATGGTCTGAGACATCGGCGAAAGTCTTTCCCGCCGAAGTTGCTCAACGATATGAGACTGTGTCATAATACCGATGCCAATCATGTTCAGTATAACTACTAAATTTGTCAAACTAAATTTTTAGTAGAAAAGAAAAATATTTACAAGACACTGTTTTCATTTGTCTTTTCTACTCTAAAAGACAGCATGTCCTGTTCATTTCGCGCCCACACGGAGACATCCCGCAAGGTCAGCTGTTGCAAGTCGCCACAACTTTACGTTTGGGAATGGATCCAGCCGATCACGTATTTTGGCGACTCATCAATCCGTTCCGAGTACCCCTGATGCTCAATGCACGCTCTTCAGGACACTGTCATCTTGACACTCAAACCCAACTGAACGCGGTCCTTTTCATCTCATCAACCTTTGGGCGACATGACAGTTTGTTGTCGCAGCAAAGCCAAATCGCCTCTTGATCAAACTTAGACTTTTGGTTTATGCGTTTTTCTTAATCTCTTGCAATACTGGGCTGAATTAGGGGCGACCTCCCATCGCAAACCCGGTTCAGGCCCGTCTCAACCGGCAAGCCGTTCGCCCCATCTCTCCTCCCTCCCTTGATGTCGGGTCTTGAAGGTTCTTCCGGTTAAACAGGATCAAACGAATGGCCGTTCCTCATCTGGGCGATCGCATTTTCGGCTGGCTCATCGTAGCAATCATCATTCTTCAGGCGCTCTTCGAATGGAGCCACATCGATCTGGTGCGCTGGCCCCTGCTCGTCTGCCTGTTGTTGATCGTTGCCCTGATGGCCAGCAAAGCATCGCGAACCGGCAAGATCTTTCTTGTTGTCAGCCTGTCGCTGACAGTCGCGCTGATCGTCCTCAATGATAACTGGCGCGAGGTTCTCTGGCGCGTAATTGTCAGTGCCGGCTTTCTGGCTTCCTTCTTCAGCGCCTTGACCGTTCTTCGCAACGCAGCATCCAATTCCGCGGCCATGGCAAAAGCTGGTGGTTTTCTAGCGGCACAGCCTCCCGGGCGACGCTATATTTCCCTGTCAGTCGGTACGCAGCTCTTCAGTCTGCTGCTCAATTACGGCTCGATCCAGCTGCTTGGCGCCCTGGCGCTGGCGAGTGCCAAGGACGAGAAGAACGAGGAAATCAGGGCCATTCGCTCGCGAAGAATGCTGCTCGCCATTCAGCGCGGCTTCATCTCCGGCCTGACGTGGTCGCCGATGGCCTTTTCGACCGCCATGGCCGCAGCTCTCATTCCGGGCCTGAACTGGCTAGCCATCGCGCTACCCGGCCTTGTCAGCTCGGTGATCCTTCTTTGTACCGGCTGGGCGATTGATTCGATCTTCAAACCCAAGGTTTCCTCGACCAAAAAGGGAACACGCCTGACCACCGACCTCAACTGGAAAGCCTTGGTGCCGCTTGGGGTTCTGTTGGTGACCATTCTCGTTCCGGTTCTGGCGATTGAGATCCTGCTTGGTATCCGCATCGTCGGCATCGTGCTGGTGGTGGTGCCACTGATCTCGATCATCTGGCTCTTCATCCAGCTCAAGAAGCCAGCGGCGCTCAAGGCGCATCTGCTGCACTATGTGCAAATCGAAATCCCGGCGTTTCAATCCGATCTCCTGTTGCTGATGAGCGCGGGTTACATCGGCGTGGTGGGTTCGGCGATCCTTGTCCCGCTGTTAGGCCATGCGGGAATTGATGCGACCGTCATGCCCGGCTGGCTGTTGCTGCTGGTCATCCTCTGGATCATGCCGATCGCGGGGCAGTTGGGTGGCAACCCGATCCTGACCCTCGCGCTGGTCGCTCCTCTGCTCCCGGATGCTGCCTTGTTCGGCTTCCATCCATCGGCCTTTGCTGTGGCGATGATGTGCGGCTGGGCGCTCACCGGGCTGACCTCGCCCTTCACTGCGACCAACATGCTGATTGCCCGCTTCGGCAACATCCCGACGGTGGATGTGGGACGGGTTTGGAACCGGCTCTATTTTCTGGTTTCAGTGACTTTGCTCTCGGTCTGGTCGCTGATCTATGCCTATCTGATTGCCTGACGACATCCGGGGCGGGCCGTACCTACATGGCCCGCTCCACACCGCCCCCCCCTTCGTCCTGCCGAGCCCTTTGCACGCGCAAGTCCTGTCAAGCGGGCGGACGAACACTATTCGTTGATCTGAACTCACTGAGCCAATCCGAAGCGAAATTCTCTTCCTTAACTCAGTCTTCAGCGGCCACTTGGGCGAAACGCTCAGGGTCTCCAGGCGTCATGTGCGCGTCCAAACGCAAGTCTATCCACCGCTTTCTGCGCTCACGGCGCATAGCACCCATGCAACATATGTGCCTGATTTGAATGGCATCAAAAAATAGTATCAAACTGCGTCCGAAAGCCGCACATGAACTGTTGACAATCGGCCGCAGGTCTAGGATTCACGCGAGGTTTCCGTTAAAACGCCCATGCCGGGCTCAAACTTTGGTTGTACGTGAACTGCACCTTAGAGAGAGCTTGTGCGTGACGATCAAGACTCCTAGTTTCCCCATTGCAAACCGGACTATTGATGACAGGCTTTGGGTCTTGGCACTTGAAGCCGACCGGACGGAACGACATGGTGCATCCGCGTTGGATGCGGTTTGCTTTTGGGTGTAATTTATATTCATAAAGCAGATCGTTCATGCCGCTAAAAATCAGAAGGAGGTTACCATGCCTTGCATAGACGCGATGGTCGACAAAGTGGTCAGCCTGACCCCGGACCAAACCGTTGAGGAAGCAATGAAAGTCCTCGAAAGCCACAGCATTCGCAAAGCCCCAGTTCTCGACAAGGACAATGTCCTGCTCGGGATGTTCGGTTTTGACTCGCTGCTCGAGGAAATGCTTCCGACCGCAGTGAAAATGCTCGAGGGCCTCGACAGGCTCGACTTTGTCCGAGGTGCAAAACCTGATATCGCGCGCCGTCTGCGCTCGATCAAAGCGCAGTCCATTGAGGCTGCCATGGACAAGAACCCAATCGTCCTTAGCCCCGACCTCTCGGTCTGGGAAGGAATTCGCAAGCTGGCCAAGCACGGCAGTCCGCTGTCGATCGTGGACCGAAGTACCGGCAAGTTCCTCGGCATCGTGACGGAACAGTCCGCCATCGCCGAACTGGAACGTGACGAATATCAGTCCCGTTAAACGGCACAGCAAAATAGAAAGCCCAGATTGGATGTGTGTCCAAGCAACGCCACACATCCGTCGATAGTTAGAAGAGCTTTAGTGTATCGATGGAACATGCCAGTGAATTAGCCACAAGCGCGGTCTTCGGTTGGCCGCCCATGATCGTGGCAACGGTCATCCTGATTGCGGCTTATGTCTTTATTATTACCGAGAAAATTAACCGCGCAATTGTTTCGCTCCTGGGTGCCGGACTGCTCGTCCTGCTCGGTGTGTTGAACTTCAAACTTGTCGTTCAGGGCATCGACTTCAACACGATCTTCCTTTTGATTGGCATGATGGTTATCGTGGCCATCACCAAGCAATCCGGTGTCTTCCAGTTCGTCG
The DNA here is from genome assembly GCF_963662805.1 of uncultured Cohaesibacter sp. NCBI lineage: Bacteria > Pseudomonadati > Pseudomonadota > Alphaproteobacteria > Hyphomicrobiales > Cohaesibacteraceae > Cohaesibacter > uncultured Cohaesibacter sp. The sequence continues at coordinate 159,478 of NZ_OY759870.1, read as the reverse complement.
CCATCTACACCGCAAAGGCCGTGCACGCCAATCCGCGTATGCTGCTCGCCGCTCTGGCGATCGTGACCGCAGTCTTCTCGGCCCTGCTTGATAACGTGACGACGGTTCTGCTCGTTGTGCCTGTCACTCTCCTGTTGACAGATCAGCTGAACCTGAAGGCCTACCCGTTCCTGTTCTCCCAGATCTTTGCCTCCAACATCGGTGGTACGGCAACCCTGATCGGTGACCCGCCGAACATCCTCATCGGTTCCGCTGTTGGTCTCGGCTTCATGGACTTCGTTGACTGGGTTGGCCCGCCGGCCCTTATCGTCCTGATCTTCTGCCTTGTATTCTTTGACTTCCTCTGGGGTCGCAAGCTGGTTGCCAGCGACGAAGACAAGCATGCGATGATGCAGTACAACGCCTTTGAAGCCATCGAAGACAAGGTTCTGCTGACCAAATCCCTGATCACCCTCGCTCTTGTGCTGTTCGGCTTCATCTATGGCCACGGCCTTGGCTGGGCTCCGGGCACCATCGCCCTGACCGGCGCGGCTTTCCTGCTGCTGCTGCACAGCTTCGGCGGTTCTCCTGAGGAACAGTCCCACAACGTGCACAAGTCGTTCCAGGAAGTGGAATGGGAAACGATCTTCTTCTTCCTTGGTCTGTTCGTGCTGGTTTATGGCGTTGAACACACCGGTCTTCTGAAGATTGTCGCAACCGAAATGCTCAGCGTAACCGGCACCAATATCGAACTCGCAGGGATGCTCATCCTTGGTGCTTCGGCTGTGCTCTCGGCCATCGTCGATAACATTCCGTTTGTTGCCACGATGATCCCGCTGATCAAGGCCATGCAGGCCGACCTCGGTGGACCTGCCGCGATTGAACCCCTCTGGTGGTGTCTGTCGCTGGGTGCCTGCCTTGGCGGTAACGGGACCCTGATTGGCGCCAGCGCCAACGTCATGGTTGCCAGCTTTGCAGAACGCGCCGGACAGCGCATCTCCTTTGCGAAGTTCATCGTTTTGGCCTTCCCGCTGATGCTCTGCACCACGGCAATCTCGGCCATCTACGCCTACTTCGTCTACTTCTGATCGAAGAGGCCTTGCGCCAGAGAGCCTTATGCTCTGATCTGATATGCCGCCTGCCGGACCTTTCCTCTGGCAGGCGGCTTTTTATTGGCTCACCAATCAAAAAGGCCGGGACCATCAAGTGCCAGGCATTTTTCTTCGTCACAGAAGGCAGATCAGCCGAGATAGTCCTCGTCGGTCACCTTTTCCATCCAGGTAACGGCGATGCCGTCGATGCTTTCCTGAATGGCCATGTGGCTCATTGCCGTGTCGGGCGAGGCACCATGCCAGTGTTTTTCGCCAGCGGGGAACCAGACGACATCGCCCTGCCGGATCTCCTCAATGGGACCACCCTCGCGCTGGACGCAGCCGCGACCAAAAGTGACGATCAGCGTCTGCCCGGCAGGGTGAGTGTGCCAAGCGGTCCGGGCTCCCGGCTCGAATGTGACATGGGCACCCGCCACGCGGCCCGGTTCTTCAGCAGCGAACAGACCGTCAATGCGTACAGTTCCAGTGAACCAGTCTTCCGGTCCGACCATGGACGGATTGGTTCCGGCTTTGATGATTTTCATGATCTTCCTTTCCTTGAAAGCTCAAAGTTACAATTTTTCAAACCGATAGGTCAGCGAAGGACCGCCGGGGGTCTCATAGGCAAGGACTGCGGTTACCATTGCAAAGGGCTCGACATAGCGGCCATTGGCGAGGCCACCCAGATCGACCGGTTCAAATCCGATGTCCCGCGCCAACTGCCCGGCAATTGTCTTGGCGTCCCGATCCTCACCATAGAGCATCTGCTGAGGAGGAGAGGGCTTGCCCTTTCGGGCAAAAACATTGGGCATGCTCTCAGAGGGGGCTGTGTTGAAGCAACTGACCCAACGCGCACGCGGCCATTTGGAGGCGAGATACTCTGCGCCGGATGTCTCCCGGCCAACCACCTGCATGGTGTCGCTGTCGTTCAGCGGGATGCAGCTATTGAGCACGATCTTGCCATCAAGATCGCCCGCCTGCTCCAAAGCATCGTCAATCCGCGACCAATGCACCGACAGCAGCACGACATCGGCATCGGCAACCGTATCGCGCACGGATGCCCATTTCGCTCCGGTCTCGTCAGCCAGACGCTTGAGCTGCCTGTCATCGCGCTTGTAGGAGAAACAGACATCATGGCCTCCAGCCACCCAGAGACGACCAAGAGCGCTGCCCATCCGACCTGATCCGACAATCCCGATTTTCATGGCGCCTCACGCACGATGCCTGAGCGCATCCAGCACGACCTGAAAGGCCGAGGAGGATCGCAAGCGGCTCGGATAGTAAAGATGAAACCCCGGAAAATAGGGGCAGTATTCATCGAGGCACATCTGCAGCTTTCCTGCCCTGATATCATCCAGAACCAGATTTTCCGGCAACAGGGCAAGCCCCTGACCATCGCGAATGGCGCGATGGATCGGCATGACCGTGTCGAAACACACCTGCCCCTGAACCTTGACGCGGAGTTCGCGGCCATCCTTGTCTTCGAATTCCCACGCATAGAGCGCGCCGTGGGTCGAGAGCCGAAGATTTATGCATTCGTGCTCCGTCAGATCGTTCGGGGTCTGAGGCACGCCTCTTTGTGCAAAATAGCTCGGGGCACCAACACAGATCATGCGCTCGTCCGGGCCGATCCGCATGGAGATCATACCCTCGCTCACCTGCTCCCCATAGCGCACCCCGGCATCGCACTGGGCCGAAGCCAGATCGGTGTAGCCATAGTCCATGACGAACTCGACCTTGACGTTGGGGTGTTTTTTAAGAGCTGGCGCGAGCTTGGGCCACAACAGGGTCTCGATGGTGTAATCGACCGCCACGATGCGCACGGTCCCGGCTGGAGAATTCTGGTTGTCGGTCAGCGCGATCAACCGCTCCTCAATGGTTTCGAGGCAGGGCGCCAGCGTCGCCAGAAGATCTTCACCCTCGATTGTCGGGGCAACGGAACGGGTGGTGCGCGTCAAGAGCCGCAGGCCCAGTCGCTCCTCAAGCGCCTTGATCGTGTGACTGAGCGCGGACTGAGACACATTGAGACGAGCAGCAGCCTTGGTGAAACTGCGTTCTTCCGCCACCGCCATGAGTGCGATCAGATCGGTGATATTGTCCCTGAGCAGCCGGGACAGATCCCGCTGACTAGAGAAATCGGATGTATCGGGCATTCAGAATAGCTCACTTGGGCAGACGATCAGGCACGTCAGTGATGGGCACAGAAATGGCAGGTCAGTTCCAAAGACACCGGTTACCGGTTTGGTATGCTGACGAATTCTACCAGTTTGTGATACCCAGATAATGCCCTTTCAACGATAACACATATGAGCACGACCCATAAGTAGATTGCATGAGGGTTTTTCGGTATTCAACCCTCAAGAGCTTCATCGTCGCCAGAATGCTTAACCGCCTCGCCATTCACCACAGGATACGCAAGCCATTCTGGAGAAAGTATTTTCCGCTCTCAGCTGCCGCGCCCTCAGGTCTCTGGCTCAGCCAATGTGCGCGCCGCACGCATGAAACGGCCGGGGGGGATGCCGACGTGACGGGAGAAGGCCGTGCTGAAGGTGCTGGCGGAACCATATCCGACCCGCTCGGCGACCTCGTCAAGGGTCAGTCCGCCACTCCGGAGCAGGTTTCTGGCGGTCGCCATGCGCCAGACAAGCAGATATTCCATGGGTCGCGTGCCCATCCGGCGGGTGAAACGCTCAAAGAAAGTCGAGCGAGACATGCCCGCCGTTCTGGCGAGATCGCCAACGGTCCAGCCCTTGTCAATTTCGCCATGCATTGTGCGCAGCGCCGCAGCGATCCGTTCGTCCGCAAGACCACGCAGAAGCCCCGGAGGCACATCGGCCGACGGAGCGACCCTCAGGGCTTCGATCAGCAGGATCTCGACGAGCTTTTCAAGGATCAGATCGCGTCCGACTTCATTGTGGCGCGCCTCATTGCCCAGCATGTGAACCAGTTGGGTCAAACGGTCGATGCCACGGATATGAATCATTCTGGGCAACAGCGAAACGAACAGATCGGCATCAGGGGCATCGAACTCGAACCATCCCCCGATCTGCCGGACCTCCGGCGGTCCATCCTTGCGACCATAGCGAATTTCCTGTGACGGCTGCCGCGATGCGTTCGGCGTCAACTGAAGGGTGGGTGCCGGTTCCAGACTGGACATGGTGAAGGCGGGTGTTGCCGGAAGCAGTACGAAATCTCCCGTCTGAAGGGTGATGGGATCCTCCCCCTCAACCGCCAGACGGCATTGTCCCTCTGTTACCGCGCAGAAGCCCGGCTTGCCAAATTCGGAAAAGCGCACGGACCAGCGCCCCGCTCCGGTGATGCCTTTCGAGAAGACGGCACGGGGGCGCAAGAGCTGGATCACGTCGGTCAGAGGATCAGACATTTCGGACTATCTCAAATGAAATATGCACTTTGGATTGATGATCGTCCAATTCTTGCCTGCTAAACAGCTTCTGTCAATCACAACCACAGGAGATACTCATGAACACCATCCTCATAACGGGCACCTCATCAGGCTATGGACTTGAAACGGCCCGCACCTTTCTCGACAAGGGCTGGTCCGTGATCGCGACCATGCGCAGGCCCGATGAAAGCCTGTTCGAGACAAGCGACCGCCTCCGCATCCTGCCGCTTGATGTCACGGACGGAGACAGCATCGCGGCTCTAATCGAGGCTGCCGGTCCCATCGATGTGCTAGTCAACAATGCCGGGATCGGGGTTGTCGGCGCGTTCGAAGCAACGCCCATGGCGCATATCCGCAAGGTTTTCGAGACCAACACATTTGGCTCGATGGCCATGGTGCAGGCGGTCATCCCGCAGATGCGCGAGCGGCGCTCGGGCGTGATCATCAATGTGACGTCGAGCGTCACTCTCGCCCCCATGCCCCTCGCCGCCGCCTACACTGCGAGCAAGCAGGCCATCGAAGGTTTCACCGGCTCGCTTGCTCATGAACTGGCGGCCTTTGACATCGTCGCCAAACTGGTCGAACCGGGCTATGCGCCGACAACCCGCTTTGCTGCCAATACGGACATTCCGGTGATGGAGTTGATCCCCGAAGCCTACGAGGCCTTCGCCCAGCCGATCTTTGCCGACTATGCCAATCCGCCGCTAACGACGCGGGAAAGTGACGTGGCCGAGGCAATCTGGTCTGCCGCACTCGACGGCATGGACCGCAACAGCGAGGCCCATTCTAAGCTACGGTATCCTGCTGGATCAGACGCCGTCGCGCTTGCCAATGCGACGTGACTGTTGAGTCCCACCTCACCAGATTTCGCTATTTGGAGGAGATCAGGCAGCCCCCACTTCCTGATCCCCCCACTTGCCCCAACGGCTTCGTCAATCGCAATGATTTGCTCGGCAGAAGTAGGTAGGTAATAAAACGATAACACCCTACTCCTCTGTTTGAATTGGCTAAATTAGTACAAATGTCCCATGTCATATTTGACATGGACCGCAAACGTTTACGTTCGCCATTTGATCACGCATGTTCTTTCTTTGTTAAAATTACCTACGTTTTTCCACTGTTTTGTTCCCGTTTTCTCCGCAGCCAGCCTTGCCAATCGCCACCGTAAAATCGGGGGCAAATCGACTCACACAATTTGCTTGCTGTCCGCATCCAGAACCCGGTTGAAAAGATCGGTCGCATTCTGCGGTTCGTATCCGGCGACATGCTGCACCAGATACCGCAGCGTCTCGCCTGCGGCCATCGGGTCGCGGGAAACATCACTCAGATATCGACGCATGGTCCGCCAATAGCTCGCGGAGAAAACATCCCGCAGCAGTGGGTCCGGGATGAGGTCGGACAGGACGGAATATAATTGATATCGAATGTCGTAATGCAGGTCGCGGTCGCCATCCTCGGCCAGAGACGCCATGGTCGAGAGCGCGAGAATATCCGAGTGCTGGGAAATGGAAATTTTTGGCAGATCAAGTCGCAATGCGGTTTGCAGCATGCCCTGATGGACCAGAAAATCCCGAGAGCGATGCTCGGGCAGAAGGGCGACCACCACGGTTCCGACACCGCTGCGGGTCTCGACCAGTCCCTCATAGGCCAGTCGTTGGAGGATCTGACGGATCGGTGTCCGCGACATTCCGAATTCTTCGGTCAGCACCGTTTCACGCAGGAGCATTTCCTCGTCTGGGCTGGCGAGGCAGATGGTTCGACGCAGTGCATCGAGGGCTTGAGACTGTTTGTTTTCTGACTTGATCACGTTCGAGCTTTATCCCGTTCGAATCTTTTGGTTCGAATCCATTTACAAGAATGGCGTATACCTGTATACATCTTATCATTCATACTCAAAGTATACATGTATATTATGATACCAGCACGCAAACCACCACCCGAAAAGACTCGTATTCGCGGCTTTGACATTCTGGCTGCGGGCGCGGTGACATTGCTGATCATTCTGGCAGCATTCAATGCCATCACAAATCTCGAAGCTGCTGGTGCCAGCCCCGGTTTCGGGTTTCTGTTTCAGGAAGCCGGATTTGATGTCAGCGAGTCCTGGATCCCCTATTCACCGAGCGACAGCTATCTCAAGGTGATCGTCTCCGGGGTCTTCAACACCATCTGGCTCGCCGCGGCGTGCATCCTCTGCGCGACATTCATCGGCGTCTGTTTCGGACTGCTCAGCGTCGGGCCCAGCCCTATCGGACGGTGGCTGGCCAGAGGCTATGTGGATCTTTTCCGCAACCTGCCGAAGATCCTCATTCTACTGGTGCTCTACGCAGTTGCCGTCAATGGATTGCCCCATGTGCGGCAATCGCTGTCGCTCGGCCCCTTTCATCTGTCCAACCGGGCGCTGAATTTTCCCACCCTCGTCTGGAGCGCGGACTTGGCGCTGACGTTGGTTGCGTTTTTTGCGGGTATGCTGCTTCTTGCGGTGCAAGGCCGGATCAGGGCCGGATTGACTGCACGCGGCGTTCGCTTGTCTTCACTCCTGTTCTGGGTCGCCCCATTGGTCTTGCCTGGTTTGGCGATGCTGCTGTTCGGGCTCAGAATTGACGTGTCACTGCCGCAGATGCAGGGCTTTGACTATCGCGGCGGCGGGCGCGTGTCGCTGCAGTTTGCCATCGTCGCGGCGACACTCAGCATCTACCACGGAGCACAAATCGCCGAAGTGGTGCGTGGCGGACTTGAGGCCATTCCGAAAGGCCAGAAGGAAGCGGCCAATGCCCTTGGCCTCACCGGCTGGCAGGCAATCAGGCTCGTCATCCTGCCGCAGGTGTTCCGCATCGTCATTCCGCCGATGAACAATCAGTATGTGAACCTGATCAAGAACACCTCAATCGCGATTGCCGTCGGCTATTCCGACCTGATGTCCGTGTCCGGCACCATCATCAACCAGAGCTTCAAACCGCTTGAAATGATGCTGATCACCATGGCGATCTACCTCGGCATCTGCCTGATCGTGACCACGTCCCTCAATCACTGGCACCAGCGCCTGACCGCACGGGAGAGCAGATGATGATCGCATCCATTGGCAAGGGCCACACGACAGTCCTGATGAAGGCCGCTTTCGGCTCGCCGTTGGCGGCTCTGTTGTCGACCGTCTCGATGCTGCTGATCGGATTGATTGCGTGGGTTGCTCTGCGATGGGCAGTGATCTTCGCGGTCTGGCCATGGCAAAGCGCCGATCTCTGCTCTGGTACGCAAGGGATCTGCTGGCCGTTTCTGGTCGAGAAGACCCGCTTCATCCTCTTTGGCACCTTTCCCTATGACCTCCATGCCCGCCCGGCTGTGGTCTCCATCCTGCTTTGCGCCCTCACGGTGCTGACCTGTCGGCACATGACCGCGCTGCGGCCACGCCTCAGCGTCACGCATCTGGCGATCCTCTGGGGTGTCTCCATCGTGCTGACCTTTGTCCTGATGGCGGGCGGGGTCTTTGGCATGGAGGCGGTGGATCCGGTGCGCTGGAACGGCCTGCCGATCCTTCTCATGCTGTCGATCATCGCGGTCGTGCTTGCCTTCCCCTTCGGCATCCTTCTGGCGCTGGCACGGGTGCAGGATCGCTACTGGTTTCTGGCCCGGTTCTCCTCGATCTATATCGAGATCACGCGCGGCGTGCCAATGCTGACGATCCTGTTTGTCGGCATCTTTGTTCTGCCACTTGTCCTGCCCGCGGGGGTCGCCATCTCGCCGGTTGTGGCGACGCTGACGGTGCTGGTGTTCTTCCATGCCTCCTACTTTGCCGAAGATATCCGCAGTGGGCTTCTGTCTCTGCCTGCCGGACAGGCCGAGGCGGCTGACTCCCTTGGCATGTCCTATTGGCAGAAAACGCGCATGATCGTGTTGCCTCAGGCGATCCGGCGCAGCCTGCCTTCGCTCGTCAACAGCACCATCGGCGCCTACAAGGACACATCTTTGGTCGTCGTGGTTGGCATTCTCGATCTGACGGCGACCGCCCGCATGTCCTTTGGTGATCCGGAATGGCGTAGTCACGCAGTGGAGGCCTATTTCCTGGTCGGGCTGTGGTTCTTCGTCACCTGCGCCTATCTCGCCAGCATCGGGCGATGCCTGCACAAGAAGGCGTAACGACCTGACGAGCCTGTCTCGGAGCTGGTTGCAACTTTTTTGTGCAGGTGAGGGCGAAATTCTGCGTGACTCCAGCGTCAAAAAACTGCAATAGTATACATGTATACATGTATCGAGGTTGTTTGAGGAATACCTCCTTCAAAGCCATTCGAAAAGGGATGACCCGATGAAAAAGATTTTGAGTTCAGCCATCATGCTGACAACAGCCGTTTTTGCAGCACCATCCTATGCAGGGCCTGTTCTGGATGAGATCAAGGCAAATGACAAACTGATCTGCCTCGTCAACCCGAACTCACCCGGCTTCTCCGTGCCGGACAGTCAGGGTGTGTATCAGGGCTTCAACACCGACTTCTGCCGCATGGCCGCAGCGGCCATCTTTGGCGATGCCAGCAAGGCGGATATTCGCGGCATCGGCTTTTCTGATTCCATGAAAACCATCGTCGCTGACGGCGCTCACATGGCGTCGCGCTCGATCACCGCGACGGGCACCCGTGACGCCGATCCGGGCATGGCTTTCGTTGCCACCACCTTCTATGACGGTCAGGGTTTCATGGTGCCAAAGGCATTGGGTGTTGCAAGCGCGAAAGAGCTCAATGGCGCGACGGTCTGCGCCGAAGACGGCTCCACCACCCTTCTCAACATTGCCGACTGGTTCGGTGATCGCGGCATCGAGTATCGTGTCGAGAATATCGCCGACAAGACCGCCCGTCTGGAAGCCTTCTTCTCGGGCAAGTGCGATGTATATGCCTCCGACGTGACCGCTCTCCTCAGCGACCGGCTGCTCTCCAAGACCCCGGCCGACTACAGCATCCTGCCCGAGGTTATCTCGGCCGAGCCGCTAACCCTCGTCACCCAGCCGGATCAGGCGCTGGAAGCGACCGTTTTCTGGGCCTTTCAGGTCATGCTCAATGCAGATCAGTTCGGCGTGACGTCGGCAACTGTCGATGATGTGGTCGCAGACCTCGACAATCAGCCCAAGGGCGTTCAGCGCCTGTTCGCCAAGGACAGCGCAGCCGCGGAAATGGCCACAAAACTCGGCCTGCCGGAAGACTGGGCTTATCAGGTGATCAAGCAGGTCGGATCCTATTCCGAAGTCTTCAATCGTCATCTCGGGGCAGATACCCCGTTCGGTCTTGACCTGAAAGGGTCGGCCAATGCGCTGGTTCGCGACGGCGGCCAGATGTACGCCTACCCGATCAGATAAGGAGCCTCTGATCTCCATGTCAGAGTGCTCACTTGGGGGCGGCGGGTGCTGGCAGTGGCACCCGCCAATTTGCCATTGGGTTCCAATAAAAACCGGATTATGGTCGAAAGAATATTGATGGAAAAATATCCTGCCGAGACGCGCGAGCGATTGATGAAAGACGAGACGAGCATCAGGGCCGTCATTCCGTGCCCGGACGGGGGCACCATCGTGACACTCGGCTTTCCGGGGCTGGCGTTCGATGTCAAAGGGGATGCGATCATTGATCCAGAGCGCATGGCGGCGACCCTTTCCGCGCCTGCTCTTGAGACTTGCAAGCTCCTCGTCATTCTGGTCGAGAAGACGGAAGTGCCTGAAGAGGCGTGGGATCTGCTCACCAAGGCGACAGCCAAAACACCCTATCGCTTCGTTCATCTGCCCATCGAGGATTATCAGGTGCCCGATGAGACCTTTATGGCCGACTGGGCAACGCTCGCAGGCGAAATCGACGATCATCTGACAGCAGGGGCCACCATCGCGCTCTCCTGTCACTATGGGGCCGGTCGTTCGGGGACGATTGCGGCCAGCATGCTCATTGATCGCGGGCTTTCCATGGACGCGGCCATCGCGGAGATCCGCTCCCGCTTTGCCGATTCCATCGAGAGCGAAAAGCAGCTGACTTGGCTCGCCGAGGTCGAACGGGCGGCCCGGGCTCGCGGCTGAAGCCAACGAGGCAGACTGGGTTCTGCTCGGATCATTGAAATTTCGCTTTGCTGATCGGCACTTGTGTGATCAGCTCTCAAAAGAAACGAGACCAGAAGCGAGATCAACATGGCGACATCAATCGTGGCAGCGCAGGTGCAGGGACCGATCCTTGTGTGCGAGGAAGGCCTCAGCGTCTGGGGCGGTGTCCACCCCTCAAGCGGCCAGATCGTTGACGCCCATCACCCGCAATATGGCCAATCCCTCACCGGCAAGATCGTCATGATGCCGACCAGTCGCGGCTCCTGCACGGGCAGTGGGGTCCTTCTGGGGCTGGCCTTTGCCGAAGCGGCTCCGCTGGCGCTCATCTTTCGCGAAAACGAAGACATCCTGACCCTTGGCGCCCTGATTTCTGGACTGTTGTTCGATCATCCGATTGCGGTTCTGAGACTGTCAGCGGACGAATATGATGCGCTGGCCAAGGAACCCTCCGCCGAGATCACCGAAACGCATCTGAAGGCCGGGTCTCATATCTGGTCGCTTGATAGCCTTTCTCCCGATACGCTGAGCCTCAGCGACACCGACCGGGCCATGCTCGACGGGGAGAAGGGCGAAGCGGCCCAAATTGCCATGCAGATCATTACCACCATGGCGGTTGCGCAAGGAGCTTCAGACCTCATCGACGTCAAACGCGTTCATATCGATGGCTGCATTTACGCCAGCCCCGCCTTTCTGACCTTTGCCCGCAGCATGGCAGACAAGGGTGCACGGGTGTGTGTTCCAACCACGATGAATGCCATCTCCGTTGATCATCAGAACTGGCGCTCGCAAGGGGTCGAGGACAGTTTCGGCCTTGGTGCGAGCAGGCTCGCGGACGCCTATGTGGAGATGGGCGCGCGGGCCACCTTCACCTGCGCCCCCTACCTGCTTGAGGACAAGCCGGTGAAGGGCGAGGATATCGCCTGGGCGGAGAGCAATGCGGTTATCTATGCCAACAGTATCCTCGGGGCCCACACGGTGAAGCACGCCGATTTCATGGATCTCTCCATCGCGCTGACGGGGCGTGCGGCCCGGACCGGGGTCTATCTCGCAGCCAATCGCGCCCCGCGCCGGATCATCGAGGTCACGAAACCATCTGAGGCGGACGATGCCTTCTGGCCCATGTTGGGCTGGCTCGCCGGACAGGCGGCTCCTGATCGTATTCCGCTCATTCGCGGACTGGAAGACAGCGCCCCGTCCGAGGATGACCTCAAGGCTCTGTGCGGCGCCTATGGCACCACCTCGGCCTCGCCAATGCTCCATATCGCCGGGATAACGCCCGAAGCGGATATCCCTCCAGCGGGCGGTGCCGATCATGTTCGGCTCACTAAGGTTGACTTCGCGAACCTCTGGGCTCTCTTCAATCAGGGGGTAGACAGGGTCGAATTGGTGGCGCTCGGCAGTCCGCATTTCTCGGCCTCGGAATGCGCCCGGTTTGCCGATCTGATGGAAGGCAGCCACGTCGGCTCCGACGTCACCACTATCGTCACACTGGGGCGCAGTACGCTTGCCGCAATCACAGAGAATGGCGTCAAAGCGCGTCTCGAAGCGGCGGGTGTCAGGATCATCGCCGATCTCTGCTGGTGCTCGATTTCAGAACCGGTCTTTCCGCCCAATACCAAGACCCTGATGACCAATTCCGGCAAATATGCCCATTATGCGCCCGGCCTCAGCAACCGCACTGTGCGCTTCGGCTCCCTTCAGCAATGTGCCGAGGCCGCCAAATCTGGCCGGGCTCCAACCTCGCCTCCGGACTGGATCGGTCGGGTCTAGTTGATGGCCTCGCTCATGCCAGAGCGGATTGCAGCAGAGGTGCCGCAAAGTCGATGAAGCTGCGCAGCTTTTGCGGCACCGAACGTCCGCGATAGACGATATTGACGGGCCATGGCTCCGGTTCATGATCGGCGAGTATGATTTCCAACCGCCCCTCTTCCACAGCCTCTTTCACCTGATAGGACAGCACCCGCGTGATGCCCAGCCCGGTGGACGCTGCCTCGATTGCCGCTTCGGCAGTGTTGACGCTGAGACGGGATCTGATGGCGACCTCGCGAACGTCCCGGCCTTGGTTGAAGGTCCACCGCTCCGAACGCATCAAATTCTCAAACGTGATGCAATCGAGCTGTTCCAGATCTTGAGGCTGCTCAGGCCTTTTGTGCTTTGCCAGATAGGACGGGCTGGCGCAGACCACCAGACGCACCTCACCGAGCCGCCTCGCTCTCAGGCTGCTGTCCGGCAAGTGTCCGATGCGGATCGCCGCGTCGATCTGTTCCTCAAGAAAATTCACCCTGCGATCTGTCTGTTCAAGACGGCCCGATACTTGCGGGTAGGCGGCGAGAAAAGCCGACAGCGCGGGCAGCACATGCAGGCGGCCAAAGACGATGGGGGCGGTCAGAGTCAAAAGGCCTTTGGGCTCGCTGAATTCGCCCGCCGCGATGCGCTCCGCCTCGTCGACATCCTCGATGATCCGGCGACAGGCCGCAATATAGGCCGCGCCCTGATCGGTGATGGTCAGCCCACGTGCGGACCGATGCAATAGGGTCGTGCCGATCCGGGCCTCAAGCTCGGAGAGACGTCTGCTGACGGTCGCCAGCGGCATGCCGAGCTTGCGCGATGCCGCCGAAAGGCTGCCCGCATCAACAACGGCAATGAGGGTGGACATGGAATCGTAGCGGTCTGACATGATTTCATTTTCTGAAAGGATATTTCCCAATTTTACAATCTACTCATATTTTTTGAAAGACCTATTTTGACGCTATCAAGACCAACCAGTCATTCCAAAAGGAGAAACACCCATGTCTCGTATTACCTATCCAGCTTCCATCGAAGCCGCTCCAGAAGCCTCCCGCCCGCTACTCGAAGCTGTCTCCAAACAGCTCGGCAGCGTGCCGAACCTGTTCCGCCTTGCCTCCATCAGCCCGGCGGCGCTCGAAGGCTATCTCGGCCTCTTCGGCGCTCTTGGCAAAGGCGAACTTCCTGCCGCCACCCGTGAGCGTGTTGCCCTTGCCATCTCCGAGTACAACGGCTGCAACTACTGCCTTTCCGCACACACCTATCTGGCGACCAACATTACCAAGCTGTCGGCGGAAGAAATCGCGACAAACCGCAAGGGTCGCTCGCTCGACGCCAAGGACAATGCCGCCGTGGTCTTTGCCCTGAAGGTCGCCGAGAATCGTGGCCATATCGCTGATGGCGACCTCAGCGCGGTTCGGGATGCCGGCTTCACCAATGCCCAGATCATCGAGATTGTTCAGCATGTGGCTCTCAATGTCTGGACCAACTATCTCAATGAGGTCGCCAAGACAGAAATCGACTTCCCCGTAGCAGAAGGCGCTGCCGCCTGATGCAACTTGGCGGTGAGCCTCCCGACTCACCGCCATTCTCTTTTCTCTGACACCTCCACTAATCCGCATTTCCCATCAGACCGACAGGATCGTGCCATGACCCATCCCCTGCTTCCCCCTTTCTCCCGCATTGATGCCATCCAGAAGGTTCGTCTCGCCGAAGACGCCTGGAATAGTCGCTCGCCTGAAAAGGTTTCGCTCGCCTACACGCCCGACAGCCGCTGGCGCAACCGCAGCAGCTTTATCAGGGGCCGGGCCGAAATCGTCGAGTTTCTGACCAACAAGTGGAAACGGGAGATCGAGTATCGCCTGATCAAGCAGCTCTGGGCCTATCACAACAATCGCATCGCGGTGCGCTTTGCCTATGAATGGCGCAATACCGCCGGTCAATGGACCCGCTCCTATGGCAACGAGAATTGGGAGTTTGATGGCGAGGGTCTGATGGCCGCGCGACACGCCTCCATCAACGATCTGCCCATCGATGAGTCCGAACGGCTCTTTCACTGGCCTCTTGGCCGTCGCCCGGATGATCATCCATCGCTGAGCGATTTGGGACTGTAGTCTCATGACAGGACTGAACCCCAGTGACATCGCCTTCTCGGATAGCATCAAGCAAGTGCAATCCGAGAAGGGCTCGCGAGACTTCTACGCCAGAATGGGAGAGACCCAGCCGTGGAGCAGCCGGATCACACCGGAGCTCGGCCGCTTCATCTCGGACCAGACGAGTGTCTTTTTCGGCACGGCCAGTCGCACCGGGCAGCCCTATATCCAGCACCGGGGCGGGCCAGCTGGTTTCTTGCACATTTTGTCAGATCGTCAGATCGGGTTTGCCGATCTTGCGGGCAATCGCCAGTATATCACGATCGGCAATCTTACAGAGAACCCATGGGCCTTCCTGTTCCTGATCGATTACGAGCACAGTCGCCGGATCAAACTCTGGGGTACGGCCGAGGTGGTCGAAGGCGATCCGGACCTGATGAAACGCCTCGTCGTTAAGGAACAACGCGGGCGACCAGAACGCGCTATTCTGTTCACCCTTGAAGCGTGGGACATCAATTGCCCTCAATATATTCCCCAAAGGCTCGACATAGCGCGGGTCGACACCATGCTGGCGGAACGGGATCTGCGCATTCATGAACTGGAGGCCGAATTGGCGCTCCTCAAGGCGTGAGAGGCAGGAGCTCTCTCAGCTTGCGGGCATCAGATTCTCACGCAGAAAGATGTCCATTTTTACCGCAGAAAGAGGCCGGCTAAGCTCGGGGTCGGTGATGCGCTGCAGCGCGGTCTCAAGGATCGACATGGGATCGGAGTCAATCACTGCATCCATCGTCCCGTCGATCAACATCCGGCGGGTGTCGGCGGTCAAGCCGTGGCCGATGAACACGAGATCGTCGCGCTTCTTCTCGGTGATGGCCCGGGCAATGCCGTCGGATGAGCCGCCGACATTGTAAATCCCTACCAGATCCTCGGTATTGTCGATCACCGAGACTGTGTGCCGGTAATTTTCTTGCGCATTGTCGTGCCCCTCTCGCATACCGATGACAGTCAGGCCGGGAAACATTTCCTCCATCAGGGCATGAAACCCGGCCACCCGTTCGGAATGGGCGCGATAGTTGCGACTGCCCGCGAGCATCGCAACACGCCCCTTCTCTGCGCGACAGAAACGGCCCATGAGCAGACCTGCGGTGCGACCGGCCATCTGGTTTTCCAGTCCGACATAAGCGCTGCGCGCCGGGTGCGGCACATCGGAAATCACCGTGACGACGCGGATGCCCTCGGATGTGATGTCCTCGACGGCGGCCCGCACCGCCGGGTGATCAATCGCCATGAAGATGATACCGTCAGCCCATGCGGCATGATGACGCAGTGCTGTCGCCAGTGCATTGGCATCAAAGCTCTCGATGAAGAAACATCTTAGGGAGACCGTATCCTGACTTGGCTTGGCGGCGCGTTCATGAACCTTTTCGCCCAACAGGCGCAAGTAGGGATTCGTACCTGCAGGAAGGAGCACTGCAACATTCATCGGTCTGGTGCCGGAAAGAAGTTTGAACTCCTCGCTTGTGATGAAGCCCAAATCCAGAGCGACCGACAAAACTCTTTGCAATGTCCTTGGCTTAACGCCTTTGCGTCGGTTGAGAGCCCTGTCCACCGTTGCCAGCGAAACCTGAGCTTGTTCGGCGATATCGGCCATGCCTATGAATTTTTTCTTGTTCGACCTTGCAGACACATCAAAACCCATCATTAAATGCTGTTTGACTTGAAGTTGAGCAACTCTCAAACTCATCGTCAAGCCAATTGTTTCGACGGAATACGGTTGGTATGAGGAATGGAAGTACCTCATAAGACATCATGGGAGGTGATTATGACTTACAGGAATTCGAAGAAAGGCCTGTCAGGCCTGACGCGTCGTATGGCGCTCACTCTTGGCGTTGCGGCCAGCATCATGGCGATGGCTCCTCTCGGTGCCGAAGCCCAATCTCTGACCTTGCGTTACGGCCATAACAACGAGCCTGCATCGGTTGCCGGTGCTCAGGCTGACTGGTTTGCCGAAGCACTGGCAAAGGCATCCGGCGGCGACATCAAGGTTCAGGTTTTCCCGGCATCCCAGCTTGGCAAGCTGCAGGAACTGGCTGAGGCCGTCTCGATCGGCTCGATTGCCTTTTCGCACAACACCGCTGGCGGCATCGGCTCGCTCTACGAACCGTTCGCAGCGCTCGACACGCCCTATCTCTATCGGGATATCGATCACCTGATGAAAGTGACCGACGTGGATTCCCCGGTCATGCAGGAGCTCAACAAGGGCCTCATTGAAGCCGCCAACGTTCGCGTCATCTACGCGCACTATTTCGGTCGCCGCAACCTCACCGCCAACAAGGCCGTGCTGTCTCCGGCTGATCTGGCTGGCGTCAAGATCCGCGCTGTGCCGTTCCCGATCTACACCACTGCCGTTGAAGGCATGGGCGCTGTTCCCATTCCCGTCGACTGGTCGGAAGTCCCGACCGCTCTTGCAACGGGCGTGGCTCAAGGGCAGGAAAACCCTGTCAACGTCATTCTGTCCGTCAAACTCTATGACGTTCAGAGCCACTTGATGCTGACCGGTCACATGTCCAACGCCGAAGTCGTCGTAATGAACGAAGACGTCTGGCAGAGCTTGACCGACGAGCAGAAAGCAGCCGTCAAGCAAGCTGCCGAGGAAACCCGCCAGAAAGCCACCAAGGCGATTCAGGACAAGGAAGAGGAAGAAACTCAGGCCTTGCGTGATCTTGGCATGACTGTCATCGGACCGGATGAAGGACTGGACATTGCAGCCTTCCGCGCTTCTGTACAGAAGCTGGTTCAGGAACGTTTTGGCGAAAAATACGGCGATCTCTACGAAAAAATCGCCGCGATAAAGTGACGATATGACATCGAACTTCACAACGAAAAGCCGTGTCTTGATGACACGGCTTAACCAGACGGGTCTGTGGGTTGGCATGGGCCTTCTGGCATTGCTGGCGGGGCTGATCGTCCTGCAGGTCGTGGCGCGCAACTTCTTTGACAAGGGCCTGCCCTGGGCCGATGAGTTGGCACGGTTCAGTTGCTTCTCGATGGTGTTTCTGGGTGTCCCCCTGCTGGCCATCCGACGCTCGATGGTCTCGGTGACCCTGTTTGAAGAGCTGGTTGGCGACGGCATGAAGCGCTGGCTGCATCTGGCGAGCGAACTGGCGCTGATGGCTTTTGCGGGCTTCATGCTCTGGGGCTTCGCCGCCTATCTGCCGCGCGCGGGCAAGTTCCTGACACCGGCGATGGGCATGCCCAACTGGTGGTTCTACAGTCTGGCGCTTGTCGGCACGATCATGCTGGCGGTGACGGCTTTCCTGCTGATCATCGAGTCCCTCTTGAACACGTCTCCCCCTAACCCCCGGGAAACCGAACAATGAGCCTTACGCTTCTTTTGTTGTTCCTGGCCCTGCTGGTTATCGGCGCGCCCGTTGCGGCAGCGCTGGGGCTTTCAGCCGCATTGATGGTCTTTCTCAACAACCTGCCAGTCAGTGTTCTGGCCCAGCGGGCCGTCAACTCGCTCGACAGTTCCCCCCTGTTGGCCGTCCCCCTGTTCATTCTTGCCGCGACGCTCCTCAACAGTATGGGCGTTACCACTCACTTGTTCGATCTCGTCCGAATGATCCTCGGGCGCATTCGCGGGGCCGTTGCTCAGGTTGGCGTGCTGGTATCGCTTGTCTTCTCGGGCATTTCCGGAGCTGCGCTTGCCGATATCGGCGCCCTTGGCGCCATCCAGATCGGGCAGATGAAGGCGCAAGGCTATCGCGAGGATTTTGCCGCTGGTCTGACCATCGCCGCGGCCACCATTGGCCCGATCTTTCCGCCCTCCATTCCCATCATCATCTATGCCAGTGTCGCCAACGTCTCGGCGGTCAAGCTGCTACTCGCAGGCATCGTGCCTGCGCTGCTGCTCACTGTGCTTTTGATGGTCCAGATCGGGGTGATGGCACGGCTTTACAATCTGCCGCGTGACACGGTCAAACCGACCCGCAAGGCGGTAACGTCCAAGTTCATCTATTCCTTCCCCGCCCTTCTGGCTCCCGTGCTGCTGGTCGGCGGTCTGGTCAGTGGCTATTTCGGCCCCACCGAAGTCGCCGGGATCACGGTGGCCTACGCCGTTCTGATCGGCGTCTTCATCTATCGCACCCTGACGTGGAAGAAATTCATCGAATGCCTGCGCGAGACCGTCGAGTCCACGGCCAACATTCTGATGATCGTTGCTGCTGCGGCGCTCTTTGCCTGGGTCCTGACGCTCGATCAGGTGCCGATGAAGGCAAGCGCCCTCTTGCTCAGCATCACAGACAGTCCGTTCCTGCTGCTGCTGCTGGTCAACGTTCTGCTGCTGGTGGTGGGCATGATCCTTGAGTCCATCGCAGCCATCCTGATCATTGCGCCGATCATCGCCCCTGCCCTTGTGGCCGCTGGCGTCGATCCGCTTCAGCTCGGGATCGTCTTTGTGCTCAACCTGATGATCGGCCTTCTGACACCACCGGTCGGTATGAGCCTCTATATGGTGGCCATCATCACGAAGATGCCGGTAGCGAATGTCATTCGCGGAGTGATGCCGTTCTTCGTGCCGCTGTTGTTGGCGCTGGTTTTGGTCTCGGCAATTCCAGAGCTCTCCAACTGGCTACCCAACGCAATGATTAGGTGAGGAGGAGGGTCCCATGAGCAAACATATCGGACCAATTCGTCAGCTCGGCTTTGTTGTCGACGACATCGAGGCCGAAATGGAATATTGGTCAAGCGTCATGGGCGTCGGGCCATGGTTCTATAACCCGCACGTTCCGATCGAAGACTATGTATTCGATGGTGAGCACCATGAAGTGCACAATTCGGTTGCCCTCGCCAACGATGGCTATATTCAGGTAGAGCTGATCCAGACTCGCAATGATGCGCCCTCGATGTATCGCGACTTCAAGGAGCGCAAGCTGCGCGGCCTTCAGCATGTCGCTTACTGGACGCAGAATTTCGATGCCGATCTCAAAGGCATGCTTAATGACGGCTTCACCGTCAAAATGGGCGGCAAGGTCGGCGAAGATGGTCGCTTTGTCTATTTCGCGCAGGAAAGCCATCCCGGCACCGTGATTGAACTGTCGGAAGTCCTTGGACCCAAGGGCCGGATGTTCGACCTGATCCGGGAAGCCAGCGAAAGCTGGGACGGCAAGACCGAACCGGTTCGCCCCTTCCCCGACCTGACCAAGATCTGAGGCATATCAGGACGAATTGATATTTCAAACAGGCTTTCTGATTTGAAATAAGCGTCTTGCGTTACATCTGCAAAAAAGCCCGCTGAAATTCGATTTCAGCGGGCTTTTGTTTGATCTATCCGAGGATGGCTTATAGTCAAAATCACATAGGCGATGATACACCTCTCCGCACCGTTTCATCGGGGGAGCAGATGCCCGATCACGCTTTCTTCAAGGGCTTCATCTTGCGCGCCATAGTGAGAGCTGCCTGCATGTTCCCCGGATCGGCCACGCCCGTCCAGGCGATATCAAAGGCCGTTCCGTGGTCCACGGAGGTTCTGAGGATCGGCAACCCGGCCGTGACGTTCACACAATCATGCCCGCCAATCAATTTCGCCGGGATGTGCCCCTGATCATGATATTGGGCAACTACGATGTCATATTTGCCGTTGACGGCCTGCTCGAACACGATGTCGCCCGGGATGGGGCCGAACGCTTCAATGCCTTCCTCACGCGCGGCAGCCACTGCCGGCACGACATAATCGTCGTCTTCGGTGCCATAATGGCCATTCTCGCCGCAGTGGGGGTTGAGACCGGCGATCGCAACGCGTGGCACTTCGATCCCGGTGGTCTTCACATGTTCATTGGCGACCCGGATCGTATCAAGCACTGTTTCCGTCGTGCAGTATTTGGCTGCATTGGCCAGGGAAACATGCGTGGAAACGTGGATAACCGAGAGTTTGGGCCCGGCGAGAACCGCATAATTCTTCTTCACGCCGGTGAAGAGTTTGAGCAACCCGGCATGACCGCTGAGATTGTATCCCGCCTCGCGCAGGGCCGTTTTGTGCAGAGATGCGGTGCAGACAACATCGATCTCACCGGCAAGGGCAAGCTCGACCGCCTTTTTCACACAGCGACAGGCGGCCTCACCCGCGTCGGGCTGGATCTCACCGGGCTTGATGTCGGCAGCATTCGGGGCTTCGACATGCAGAAGCGGCACGGATCCGTCCGCAGCTCCCCCTTCGGCAACAAACTGGAAGTCGGCACCGATGAGATCTCTGGCGCGTTCCATGAACAGCCGGTCTCCGATAACAAGGACACCGGCTCTTTCTTCGTTGGACATGGCGCTCAGCGCCTTGCAGACGACCTCCGGTCCGATGCCGGACGGGTCTCCCATTGTGATCCCGATTTTGTTCATGGAGCCAAACTCCTCCCTCCAGTTCCTGACAAGATTATCGCGGCGTGGCGGCGAATCCTCCCGAGACTCGCGCCATTTCGTCACGTTCGGTGTAATTTGTAGCATAAATTCCGTTACAACTAAAACGCCTACTGTTGTAACTGTGGCTTTTTGTGTTAGGTTTTGAGATATATGGCATAGTTCAAGTCTAATCGAGACGGGAGGCTCAATTTGAACGTGACACCAAAGCCAGACGCTTATCCTCAATTGTTGCTCTCCTATTATGGCGATGACTTCACCGGGTCCACGGACGCGCTTGAATCAGTCACCATGGCTGGTATTCCGGCCATGCTGTTTCTCGAACCTCCGACAAAGGAGGATCTGGCGGCCTTTCCGCACCTGCGTGCAGTTGGTGTTGCCGGTACGAGCCGCAGCCAGAGCCCGGTCTGGATGGATACCGAACTCCGCCCCATCCTGCAGAAACTGAAGGAGCTTGGCGCTCCGCTCTGCCACTACAAGACCTGCTCTACGTTCGACTCGTCACCCGAGATCGGCAACATCGGCAAGGCCATCGAGATCGGTCAGGACATTTTCGACGCGCCGGTACCCGTCGTCGTGGGCGTCACGCGCCTTCGCCGCTATGTGGTCTTCTCGACGCTGTTTGCGGCGGCGAGTGTCGGGGGTGAGAGCGAAGCGTTCCGCATTGACCGGCATCCGACCATGAGCAGGCACCCGTCAACCCCGATGAATGAAGCCGATCTGCGTCTTCATCTGGCCCGCCAGACCAGCCGCAGAATCGGATCCTTCGATTTCCGGCGTATGCTGAAGGAGGATGCTTCGGAAGCGTTCGCGCTGGAATGCAGCGGCAACGATCTGGTCATTCTCGACACCTTCGACGACGCCACCACCTTCAAGGCCGGGCAATTGCTGCATGAACGCAGCCTCGCCCAGCCAACCTTCGTTGTCGGGTCTTCCGGCGTAGAATATGCGCTCAACGATTATCTCAAGGATCAGGGGATCCTGCCGATCACGGCTCCTCCCGGTCCCTGCGGCCCGGTTGATCGTATCGTCGCGATCTGCGGCAGCTGCTCGCCGACCACCGACCGACAGATCGCATGGGCCGAAGAACGGGGCTTTCATGTCGAGGCCGTCGATACTGTGGCTCTGGTCGAGACGGGACAGGAAGCAGAACAGGCGCTCGTTGAGAAACTTGCTGCGCTCACCTCCGAGCACACCGGCGTCCTCCTTCACACCGCGAGGGGGCCGGATGATCCGAAGATCGCCCAGACAGTGGCTGCCCTTGAGCGTCGTGGCCTGAGCGGTGCTGACAGCTCGCCCATCATGGGTGGAAGTCTCGGGCGTGTTCTCAGGCAGGTGGTCGGACAAACCGGTCTCAAGCGCGTCGTGCTAGCAGGCGGGGATAGTTCCAGTCATGCCATGAGCGCCATGCATGTGAAGAGCCTTGAAGTCGCCGGACCGCTTGTGGTCGGCGCTCCGCTTTGCCGCATTCATTCCGACGACGACACGATCGACGGCCTGCAGGTTGCCCTCAAGGGTGGACAGGTAGGAGCGGACGATTTCTTTGAACGTGCGATGAGAGGCGAGGCGTCATGACGCCTTCCCATTCCGGTGCAGACGAAGCGCCCATGAAGGGAGATGTGCGCCGTCAGCAGATCCTGTCAATCGTTCAGGCACAGAAATCGGTGCCACTCAACCAGCTCGCCACCGAGCTTGGTGTGAGCCGCATGACGATCCATCGGGATCTCGATCTGCTGGAAAGCCGTGGCCTGTTGCGCAAGGAGCGCGGAGAGGCGACGGCCGAAAGCTCGCTGCTGTTTGAAAGCAATTTCCATTATCGGCGCCAGACCGATGAACTCTCCAAGCGGGAGCTGGCACGCGCAGCAGCAGCCATGATCGAGCCGGGCAATGTCATCATGCTCGATGACAGCACGACGACCCTGATGATGTGTGATGTGATCGAGACCATCGAGAATGTCACCGTCATCTCCAATTCGCTCGCCGTATGCAATCGATTGCGTGAAGCGTCCAACGTGCATCTGATCATCACCGGAGGCGACTATCATGACACGCACCAGAGCTTTTCCGGTCTGGTGTGCGAAACGGTGATCGGGCAGTTGCGGTCAGACTGGGCGTTTCTATCAGCGGCCTCCGTGATCGGCAATCGGCTGTTTCATCAGGATCAGGAAGTCCTGCGCGTCAAACGGGCCTTCATGGAAGTCTCGGAGCGCAAGGTGCTGTTGCTGACGGCAGGCAAGTTCAAGACGCGTGCGCTCAACCAGTTTGCCGACCTTTCCGAATTTGATCGCATCCTCATCAGCAAGGCGCTGGATGAGGCGACCGTCAAACAGCTCAATCAATCGGGCGTCGGTTTCGAGCTTGTTTGAGACAGGCTTCAATCGCATTCAGGCATTTCTGCCGCATCCACAGCGACAAGAGATGCACCAGCAAGGACGAAGACAATGCTTCAGACCCTGGGCCAACAAATCCGACTGTCCCGCATCGTAAACCCCAAGACGCGCCGTGGTTTCTGCATCGCGTTCGATCATGCCCTACAACTGGGCACCTGCGCGGGCATGGAGCACCCCGAAGCGATGCTCGACAATATGACCGAGGCCGGTGTCGACGCCGTGATCCTGCCGATGGGATCAGCGCTTCATTACGGTGCAAGGCTGGTTGAGAATGGCGGGCCGTCGCTCATCCTGAGGGTCGATCAGACCACCATGTGGCGGGAAGGCACAGCGCTCGACTATAAGGATGGACACACACGCCTTGTCGCCTCGGTCGAGGATGCGGTGGCTCTGGGGGCCGAGGCCGTTATCACCTACATGTTCGTCGGCCACAATGATCCCGATGTGGAGACCGCCTCATTCCGTGCCAATGCCGAAATCAATCAGCAGGCCCGTCGTCAGGGCATCGTGCATATCGTTGAGACGATGGGGGCCCGCCACGCGCTGCCGCCGAACATTCATGACGGCGAGTTTGTCAGTTTTCACGCCCGCATCGGCATGGAAATGGGAGCGGATGTGATCAAGACCGACTGGCCGGGCAGTACCGAAGCGCTCAAGGCCCTGACCGAACAATTGCCTCTTCCGATCATGCTGGCGGGTGGCCCGAAGACCAACAGCGATTATGGCACGCTGGATCTCGTCGCGAGCATCGTCGGTGCGGGGGCTGCGGGGATCCTCTTTGGCCGCTCGATCTTCCAGTCCGATGATCCGCTCTCCCTCATGAAGGCCTGCCGTGCGGTCATTCATGACAATATGAGCACCGAGGAAGCGGCAGAACTCTTCAAGATCAAGAAGCCTGCCGCATCCTGATCCGGCTGGCCTTCGGCACAGTACCCCTTCAACAAAAAAAATGGCGCGAAGCACTGGGCTCCGCGCCAATAGAAGCTTGAGGATGGCTATCTCAAGCTTTGGCTGCCTGTTCCTGCAAGGTCGCCTTGGCGATCTTGCCAGTGGGGGTCATCGGGAATTCCGCGATCTGTTTGAGCTCGAGCGGCGTGATGTCGTAGGGCGTCTTGCCGACAACACCGGCCTTGGCCTGTTCGAGATCCACCGTTGAAGCGCTGGTGACAAAGGCAACCGGCTTGTGTCCACCCTTGCCATCTTCAAGGCCGACCACGGCGGCTTCGCGAATGTCATCCAAGGCCATCAGCGCCTCTTCGACATCGCGGGGGAACCAGGTTTTGCCCTCGACCTGCAGCAATTCCTTCACCCGGCCACGCATGGTAAGATAGCCGTCAGCAGACATCTGGCCGACGTCGCCCGAATGGAGCCATCCACCGCTCAAGGCTTCGGCGGTCTTCTCGGGCTTACCCCAATAGCCGGTCATGCAGCCACCGCGCAGGCAGACTTCCCCGGCTTGGCCGATGGGCAGTTCCTCATCATTTGCCCCGAGGATGCGGACTTCCTTGTCCGGCAGCGGGCGACCGACCGCACCAAGATGCTCATCGGTGGGAAGGACGGGGGCTGCGAGACCGAAGAAGCCGCCGATTTCGCTCTGGCCGTAGCTCTCGACCAGAGGCAGGGACAGCTCATCACGCCAACCCTTCTTGAGGGCCTGCGGCACCGGTCCGCCACCGGACATGCTCAGACGCAGGCTTTCCGGCGCGCCGCCATTGAGGCGGGCTTGCTCCAGAAGATCGGTCAGCACCGGCGGGTTGCCGACAAGAATGGTCGCCCCGGTCTTTTTAAGGGCCGCATAGCCAGCCTCAGCCGTCCAGTCCTTCATCACGATGGTCGTGGCATGATTGCGCAAGGGCGGCAGAAGGTTGGCGACGAGCTGGTAGGAGGAGGAGAGCGCGGAAGGCCCGAAAGAAATGTCGTCACGAGAATAGCGCAGCCGTTCGCCGATCACCGCTGCGGCAGTCTGGGTCGGCTCGTGCGCGAGGCAGGCCCCTTTCGGCTGACCGGTGGTGCCGGAGGTGTAGGAGAGATGGGCAACCGCGCCTTCATCACCCGGATCAGCAGGAGCGGGAAGATTGGCGGCAAGAAGCTCGGGGAAGCTCGCCGCTCCTTCCTGATGCCCATCCATGCAGATCAGATGCTTGACCGTACCGACCTTGTCCGCCGCCACCTTGACTTCGGCCAGCTTGTCATGGGTGTAGACGACGAGGCTCGGGGTGTGGTCGGCAAAATAATAGTCCAGCTCGTCGGCGAATTTCACGTTGACCAGCGACGAGATGGCTCCGATGCGCCAGGCCGCAAACATCGACAATAGATAGTCCATGCCATTGTGGGCAAAGATGGTGATGCGGTCTCCTTTGCGGGCGCCCAGTTCGTGGAAGGCTCCGGCAGCGGCTTCAATCTGTGCCACCGCCTCCGCATAGGTCAGGGACTTGTCCCTCTCGACCCAGTGAAAGGCAGTGTGGTCGGGACGATGCATTGCGCCATCTGTCACAAGCTGGTGAAGCAACATGAAATCTCTCCTTTTTCATTCCCTGATAGGCGGGTCAAGTCCGGCTGTTGAGTGTGTTTTATCGTTTCGAGCCTAGACTTTGACGCGGGGGTTGAGGCCCATATCGCGGGCGATTGCCTTTTCATACATTTGATCGAGATAGGGCCGAACCGGAGCAGCGCCCTTGCTCATCAGCGGGCAATTGTCGCGCTCGAAGCGGGCGGCAGCTTCCGCGATTTCGCCGCGCAGATCCGCTTCACTGACAAGGGTGAGCTTGCGATCACGCATCACCACCTTGCCGCCGACGATGGAATGGGTAACCACGTCGGAATTGGCCGAGAAGGCGATCTTCTTGATCGGATCATGCAGGGGCATGAAGGCCCAGTCGGTCTTATCGAGCAGGATGACATCGGCGAGCATGCCTTCTTCGAGGGTGCCGACCTCGTCTTCCATGAGACTGGAGCGGGCCCCGGCAGTGGTGGCCATGTCGTAGACTTCGTGAGCCGAGACCCAGTCCTGATAGTCGAAGCTGCCGATCTTGTGGAGCCCTGCCGCTGCCTTGAAGGCCACGAAGATGTCCGCCGTGTCAGCCGAGGCGACGCCGTCACAGCCGAGTGCAACATTGACCCCGGCATTCTTGAGTTTGCGGACCGGCGAGACGCCTGAGCCGAGCTTGAGGTTGGCGAGCGGATTGTGGGTCGTCGAGCAGCCCGCCGCGCCCATGGTGGCAATATCTTCGTCGGTGAGCCAGATGGCGTGGTTCATGGTCAGGCGATGGGTCATCAGGCCCATGTCCTTGAGGAACTGAACCAGAGTACGGCCATATTTTTCCGCGCCGGTCACGGCCTGGGTCTTGGTTTCGAGCACGTGGCAATGAACGGGAAGATCGCGCGCCTCGGACAGGGATGCCACTTCCTGCAGCAGTTTCTCGGAGCAGCGCTGCGGGCCGCATGGGCCAAGGATGATGCGCATGTTGTCGGTGCCGTGCCATTTGCCGGACAGCTCCTCAAACAGGTCGATCTGGGCTTTCCAGTCCGGCGCAGGCGTGGCATCCAATTGGGCCTTCAGGTCTTTTGGCATCAGTTCGCTGACAAAGGGCAGA
Source organism: uncultured Cohaesibacter sp. (assembly GCF_963662805.1). Lineage (NCBI taxonomy): Bacteria > Pseudomonadati > Pseudomonadota > Alphaproteobacteria > Hyphomicrobiales > Cohaesibacteraceae > Cohaesibacter > uncultured Cohaesibacter sp. Next base: position 132,681 of record NZ_OY759870.1, on the reverse strand, counting down.
CTGTTGCAATAGCTCTCGTCCCACATGGAAGCCGTGATCCAGCCTCGCAACCCGGCATCGCGGAAGGCGGTCGCGGTGGCGTCCACCGCATCCGGAGTGCCGGAAATGTTGATGACATCATCCTGAAGGGTCGTGACGCCGGACTTGAGGGAGATGATGGCGATCAGCATGGCCCGGAGATAATGGTCACGCCATGACAGATGGGGCGCACCGAGTGGCGGGTAGACCTCTGACAGCCAGATCTCGAGCGGCAGATTGTCATAGCGCCCCATCTCGAAGCCTTCGTTTGAATGCATGTGCGCATCAATGAAGCCGGGCAGGACGATCTTGTCAGTGGCATCGATGATTTCAACATCCTTGAATTCGGCAGCCCGTGCTGACAGATCCGTACCTTTGCCTATAATTCGATCACCATCAATCAGAATGTCGCCGGTTGCAAAGCTGTGTGCTGAAGGGCTCTGATTGATCATGAGGCCATTTTTGAGCAGGATTGCCATTTTTTACTCCAGTTGATGGAAATTTGAGCGTTGCGGCACGGAATTTGCTTCTCATGATGCCGTATGGATGGTCTTGCATTCGAACCCCTTTGCGGTGGGGGCGTGCGAAGCAACGACGTTTTTCGATAGAAAGGACCGGTCTTTCATGGCGAACCTGACTGGCGAGCACGGGCTTGATCTGCGCTTGATGCGCATCCTGAATGTCCTGCTCGATGAATGCAGCGTTTCGAAAACCGCAACAATTCTCGGCCAAAGCCAGCCCTCTGTCTCGCTTGCGCTGAAGCGGCTGCGCGAGATTCTGGGCGATCCTCTTCTGGTTCGCAGCGGCGTGCGCCTGATCCCCACCGAGAAGAGCCTCAAGATCAAGGAACAGGTTGCCAATATTCTGCGCGAGATCGACGCGCTGGCCGCGCCCGAAGAGGAATTCGACCCCTCCCGCTTTGATCGCCGGTTCCGGGTCTATGCCGCCAACTGCCTTGGCACCTTCTTCATGCCGCGTATTGGTGAGCTGGTTCGGCAGGAAGCGCCCAACATGCCGCTTGATTTCTGCACCATTCCCGACGAGACCCAGATCTTTTCCGAGCTCGAACAGGGCAAGCTTGATCTGGTGATCGGCAACTGGCCGATGCCGCGGGAGTATCTGCGCTTTGCACCCCTGCTGGAGACCGAGATCGTGCTCGTGATGCGCAATGATCATCCCATGGCGCACCGCTCCAGCATCGACTTTGACGATTATCTGGCTCTCGACCATCTCTCGCCGACCCCGCACACCAGTCCAGCGATCAGCCCAATCGACGGACAGCTTGCGCAGCTTGATGCCAAACGGAAGATTGCGATGTCCGTTGCCGAGTTCACGCTCGTCCCGCACATGCTCGAACGCACTGATCTGGTTTTCACCAGCAGTTGGCCGTTTGCCGAGCAGATGGCCCAATCTGGCAACCTGACGATTGTCAAGGCACCGCCGGAGCTGGCTCGAATGCGTTTCTATACGTTGTGGCATGAACGATCACATCTCTCACCCGGGAATCAATGGTTTCGAAAGCTACTGCGCCGGGTCGCAAAAGAAATAAATGAAGACATCCCGATTATATCCAACAAAATGGGAGACAAGGCCATTCAGCAAACCTAATAGAGTCTATTAGCCTGACCCGACTTCCTTCCACGTACATTCCTGTAGTTTAATTCCCTCACGAGAAACGATGCGGTTTGTGCATTGCTTTCTTTCTGCGGCAGGCTTGACGCACAAGTGCGCGCAGCAGTCCGGAGTTATTATTTTTAACAAGGGGAATCAAACTGTTATGCTTAGAAAATTGACAAAAATTCTCTTGGCCGGTGCAATTGTACTTCCTGCAGCCAGTGCCATTGCTGCGGATGACTATGCTGGTCACACGCTGGTTGTTGGTGTATGGGGCGGCGATATTGAACGTCTTCTTCGCGAAAACGTTGCCGGTCCGCTCGAAGAGGAAACCGGTGCTAAGGTCGAGTTCGTTCTCGGCGGTTCCGGCGATCGCATGGCACGCATTTATGCAGAAAAAGACAATCCCACCATGGATGTCGCCTTTCTCAATATCTATGAAGCCCCGCAGGCCGAACAGGATGGCATCGTCGTCTCTCCGGACCCGGAAAGCGACGTCTACAAAAGCATCTGGGACGGCATGAACAACGGCTGCTACGCCATGTCTCTTGTCGGTCTTGGCATTGCCTACAACAAGTCGATGCTCGACACGCCTCCCGAGTGGGCCGACATGTGGGACCCGAAATTCAACGGCAAGATCGCCGTCTCGCAATATCCCGGTTCTGAAGGGGATGGCCTGATCGGCGTTGCCGCCCGCCTCGCCGGTGCCGACGAGCATGATGCGGATAAGGCCTTTGCCAAGCTTGCCGAACTCAAGCCCATCGCCATGACCTACACCAATCTGGACGAAGTGTTCGCCCTGATGGAAGCAGGCGAAGTCGCCATGGCTCCGATGATCTCCGGCTATGTTCTGGCTGCGCTGAAACAGCATCCCGAGATCGGCTTCTCCTTCCCCACTGATCCCGGCTCCGTTTTGGTCCGCGACATGGTGTGCGCGGTGAAGGGATCGCCAGAACCGGAACTGGCTCAGATGTTCATTGAAAAAGCCGTTGGCGTGAAAAACCAGACCGACTATGCCGAGCAGATTTTCTTCGGGCCCACCAACAAAAATGTGAAGCTGTCTGAAGAAGCCTCTGCCGATGTAATCGATACGCCAGAAGAAGTCGAAAGCCTTGTGCAGCTTGACTGGCCCTTTGTCATCAAGCAGCGCAGCGACTGGACCCAGCGCTGGAACAAGGAGCTTCTTGGTCAGTAACCTCAAGTCAGGTTCACTGGTTCGGCTCACAAAATCACCCGCGTCACGCTCCATCTGATTTGACGCGGGTGAAACCAGCCCCCTTGCTCCTCTGCTGGGGCTGGTTCCCTCATTTCCGTCTTAAGGCCCGGCAATCCAAAAGGCCCAACCCTAGCGAAGGCAAAAGAATGCAAAAGCGTGCATTTATGTTGCTCCTCCCCGCGCTGCTTCTTTCGGGCGTGGTGTTCCTTCTGCCCTTCCTGTGGTTGTTGGTCACCAGTTTCCGGGAACAGGGCGATGGTTCGCTTCTGATGGCAGCAGGCTTTTCCCTCGCCAATTATGGTCGTCTGCTCGCGGACAGCTATTTTGCCGAAATCTTCCTGCGCACGCTTCTGTTGTCTGCGCTGGCGACCTTTCTGTGTCTTGTCATCGCACTGCCGGTGGCGCGACAGATTGCGCTCAGCGCCGGTCGCGCCAAGGGGATCCTGCTTGCGCTCATTCTGGTTCCGCTCGTCTCCGGAGCCCTGCTGCCGACCCTTGGCATGTTGCATCTGCTCGGCCCCTTGGGTGTGGTCAACAGCCTGTTGAAACAGATGGGCCTCATTTCGTCGAGCGTGAAATTCCTTGGCACCACGACCGGGGTCACCATCGGGCTGGTGCAGGCATTTTTGCCTCTGATGCTGCTACCGCTCGTCAATGCCCTGTCGCACCTGCCCCGCGACGTTGAAGCAGCCGCCAGAACGCTCGGGGCGCCGTCGCTGACGATCTGGCGCCGGATCATCCTGCCCTTGATCGCACCGGGCATCGTGGCCGGATCGGTTCTGGTCTTTGCCGCCTCACTGACCTCCTTCGTCACCCCGCAGATTCTTGGTCAAGGCAAGATCGCCACCTTCGGCACGATGGCCTACCAGCAGGCCTCTCTGGTGCTCGACTGGCCCTTTGCCTCGGCCATCGCGGTTGTGATGCTGCTGATCCTGTCTCTCGGCCTTGTCATCAGTTCCTATCTTACGCGCATTCTGGTCAGGAGGGCTCCATGAAAACCTATGGTGTCGGTGCTTCGTCCCGTTTCGTCTGGACCATTCTGACCTTTGTCTTTCTGCTCGCTCCGATTGGCGTTCTGGTCTTTGCCTCCTTTGACAATGCGAGCTTCTTCCGCTTTCCGCCGCGAGACTATTCCCTGCGCTGGTATGAGGCGGCTCTCGAAAGCCGCGAATACAAAAGCGCGCTTTCGGTCAGCCTCATCGTTGCGATCCTCTCCGGCTTCCTGTCGGTGGGTCTCGGGGCTCTCGCCGCCTTCTCCCTTGCCCGATACAAGCCCAAGGGAGCCAAGGTGATCGAAGCGGTGCTAATGGCGCCGCTGGTGCTGCCGCTGATCGTCTGGGCCATTGCGCTGTTGCAGATCTACTCGAAACTCGGAATGTCCGGAACACTGCCCGCTCTGGTACTGGCCCATGCGGTGATCACGATGCCCTTCACCATCCGCATCATGATCGCGACCTTTGCCGATCTCGATCCCCTGCTGGAGCAGGCCGCCGCCAGCCTCGGCGCGTCACCGCTGAAAGTGATCCAGCGGGTCACGCTGCCCCTTGCCATGCCTGGGCTGATCTCGTCGGCAGCCTTCTCGCTACTGATTTCCTTCAACGATGTCATTGTCTCGGCGCTGATTGCCGGTGCCCGCTGGATGACCTTTCCGGTGCGCGTCTATGCGGAATTGCGCAGTCAGGGCATCGATCCCATCACCCTCGCCATCGGGGCGGGCATCATCGCCTTCATCCTGATTGCCGCCCTCGTCGGGGAGTTCCTGTTCAAATGGTCCCGTCGCCTCTGATCCCCTCGCCTCAAGCCAAGAAGAAAGCCGTTTACCGATGAGCGAAGATTTTCCTTACCTGAAAAGCATGCCGCAGTTCATCCGCGATGGGGTACCGCTCTTGACCGGCTTCAAACGCGACCGGATCGCTCCCTATGTTGTGCTGGCGGTGAAAGACCCGCTGGTCGTCGGCGAGGGAGCCGGAGAAGACGCGCTTGCGGGCGCGCTTGATGGCGCCGAACTCAGCGCCCAGACCGGCCTCTTTACCACCCTCACCGGCACCTATCAGGGCGCGCCCATCTCGATCGTTTCGGGCGGCTCGGGTTCGCCCGAGGCCGAGCTTGCGCTGATGGATCTCTTCAATCACACCGACTGCACCACCGTTATTCGTATCGGCGGCTGCGGCGCCTGGAGCGAGAAGGTCGGTGTCGGCGATGTGGTCATCACATCCGGTGCTGTGCGCGACGAAGGCATGACCAAGGCCCATGTGAAGGCGGAATATCCGGCCGTTGCCGACTGGCAGGTGGTTGCCGCGATGAAGGCTGCCGCAGACGAGGTCGGCCATCCCTATCACATCGGCATCACGCGCTCGGGCGACAGCGAATATTGCGGCTGGGGCAAGCCCGGCCCGGGGGGCTATCTGCAGGACGAGCACAAGGGCATCATCGACTATTGGCGTCGTGCAGGCATCCTCAACACCGACCGTGAGAGCGCAGCCATCCTGACCCTTTGCAGCCTTTACGGACGCCGGGGCGGAGCGGTCTGCTCCGTCGGGGACAATGTGGTCACCGGCGAGATGCACAAGTCCGGCTCCGGTCAGACTGCCGCCATCAAGATCGGCCTTGCCGCTCTTGCCCGCCTCTACAAGGAGGACACCCATGGCTGATCAACCCATGCGCCGCAATCATCTGCTGATCGAGAATGTCATGAAGGACTATGGCAGTCCGGAACCGGCGCTCAAGAGTGTGTCGCTTGATGTATCCGAGGGTGAGTTCCTCGCCCTGCTCGGGCCATCGGGATGTGGCAAGACCACGCTTTTGAAGATCATCGCCGGACTGGAAGAGCCAACGCAAGGGTCGATGGCTCTCGCAGGCGAGGGCCTTGACACCATTCCGACCTACAAGCGTGATATCGGCATCGTGTTCCAGTCCTACGCGCTGTTTCCGCATATGAGCGTGGATGCCAACATCCGCTTTGGTCTCGACATGCGCGGCATTCAGGGCAAGGCAGCGGACGAACGGGTCGCCGAGGTGCTGGATCTGGTCAAGCTCGACGGCCTAGGCAAACGCATGCCCAACGAACTCTCCGGTGGTCAGCAGCAGCGGGTCGCCCTTGCCCGCGCTCTTGCGATCCGTCCCAAGCTGTTGTTGCTTGACGAGCCGCTCTCCAACCTTGATGCGGTGTTGCGTAAGAATGTCCGCGTCGACATCCGCGAGCTGCATGAACGGATCGGTCTCACCACCGTGATGGTTACCCATGATCAGGAAGAAGCGATGAGCATGGCCGACCGGGTGGCCGTGATGGCCAACGGCTATGTGCTGCAACACGACACGCCGGAAGTCATCTTTGAACAGCCTGCTTCCGCCTTCATTGCCAGCTTCGTGGGCAATCCGCCTGCGATCCTTCTGCCCGTTTCCCAGCAGGGGCCGGATGGCTACGCCCTCGCAGGCGCGCCATTCTCACCCTCCTCCACCATCAAGTCGACCCTTGACCGGCTCGAGGGCCGAAGCGCCGAGATAGCCTTGCGGGCCGACCAGCTGTCCTTTTCCGAAGCCTCCGAGGCCATGGTCGCAGGCGAAGTGCATTCGAGCGAATATGTCGGCGGCTCGTGGCTCGCCCATGTGGCGATTGGCGAGCATCGCGTCGCGGTTCAGTCCCGCGAGAAGCCGCCCCATTTTGGCGCTCCGGCACATTTGCGTTTCGAGCCATCTCAGACGCTGCTGTTTGATCCCGAAAGCGGCGACAGGATGGATCTGTCATGAGCCGGGGAGCCATCTATTGTCTCGGCCCGCTTGTGCTGGACCGGATCCTCGAGGTCGATGATCTGCCCGGCCACGACGAGAAGGCCTTCATCAAGTCCAAGGAAGACCGGGCGGGCGGCCCGCCCCTCAATTGCGCTCATGCCCTCACCCAACTCGGCGAGGATGCAAGGCTGGTCTCCATCATCGGCGATGACACCGACGGCAAGACCCTTCTCAAATGGCTCGCCGACCGAGACATGAGCACCGAAGCCGTCGAGGTGGACATGGAGGCGGGCACGGCGTCCGCGACCATCATCGTCGACCGCACGGGCGAAAAGGCCATCCTCATCGACCCGATGCCGATGTCCATGCTGAATGCCATTGGCGAGAGCATCGAGTTTCAGTCGGACGATTGCGTCATCACCAACTTCTTCCAGCCCGAAGCCATCGCCCGCACCTTCAGTCGTGCCGGCGCCCTCGGGCTTGACCGGATGATCGATCTGGAACTGCCGGAGATCGAGCGCTGGGGCTGGAAGGCCATGGAAATGGTCCTGCCCTACGCTTCGCTTGTGGTCACCAACCGGCAGGTGCTCGAGGCATGGATCACCCACACGGGAAAAGAAGCCGCTCTCGAGGATGCAGCGCTGGAATTTGCCCGCTTCCTGTCCGGTTATGGCGAGCGGCGCGTGGTCATCACCCTTGGGGCCGACGGTCTTGTGGCGAGCAACGGGGCTGAGGAAATCAGCCTTTCCGCCCTCAAGGTTACGCCGCGCAACACGACCGGCGCAGGCGACGTCTTTCTTGCCGGACTGGCCACAGCCCTGCGGCGCGGACGAGACTTCGACCGGGCCCTCATCTTTGCGACCGCCTGCTCGGGCACGTTCCTTGAAAGCGGACGCACCGACTTCAAAATGGCTGAATACCGGATGAAAGACGTTCATCAGAAAGCTCAAGACTCATGACTCAATCCATTGATCCCAAAACCATCGAAAGCGTGCTCGCCGCGGCCTGTGTGGGCGATGCGCTTGGCGCAGCCACCGAATGCATGCACCCGCAGGATATTCTTAAAGTGTTTGGTGGTCCGGTAACCAGCTTTCAGCAACCGCCGGAAAAGTCCCCCTTTGCCAAGGGACTGGCTCCGGGCAGGCTGACCGACGACGCCACCCAGATGCTGGCGATGGCCAAGCGGTTGATCGGCCTTCACAAAGCGCCAGATTCTGCCGATGCGATTGCCGGGTTCATCGACTGGTCGCACGACGAGGAAATGTTCCAGCGCTTTGCCGGTCCCACGACCCGCATCGCGGTGGAAGCCATGCGCGCCGGAGCCGCGGCCAAGGATGTCGCGACACCCGAGACCTATTCGTGCATGTTCGGCACGTCGAATGGCGGGGCGATGCGTGCCCCCACGGCCGGATGCGCGGCAGCTGGCGACATCGAAGAGGCGGTGCGGCTTGCCTGTCTGTTGTCCTCACCCACGCACAACACCCAGATTGCCTATGCAGGCGCCTCCGCAATCGCGGCGGCCATTGCAGCAGGCCTTGGCGGCGTGTCGACCATGAGCCTTGAAGAAGCGGCTCTTCAGGGTGCACGCCTCGGTGAAGAACAGGCCAAGACAAGCGGGCGCATTGTCGGCGGCTCTGGCGTGTTCCGCCGCATGGAACTCGCCTTCGCGATTGGTGACAAATATCACGGCGACCTTGAAGCGGCGCGAAGCGAGCTGACCGAAGTGGTCGGCAACGGGGTCGCTATGGCGGAAGCCGTCCCCCATGCCTTTGGTCTCGTCAAGGCGGCAGACGGCAATGCCTGGGATGCCATCACTACCGCGGTGAATGGTGGCAACGACAGCGACACGATTGCGATGATCGCCGGGTCGATTGCCGCTGCATGGAAAGGGGCCGGAAGCATCCCGGATGCCCTGATCAGGGAAGTCTCCGCCGTCAACCAGCTTGATCTTGCGGGTGTCGCTGCCGGGCTTACTGCCTTCAACCAACGCTTTGTTCAGGAGGCCTAATGATGAAACGCTACTGGCTTGAACTGTCCTCGCCCGACCACGCGAGCCTCCCCGATAACACACTAGCCATCCTGCCAGTCGCTGCTGTGGAGCAGCATGGGCCGCATTTGCCGGTTGGCACAGACTGCCTGATCAACAACGGCATCGTTGCAAGGGCGATTGCCAAACTGGCCGATGACATTCCCGCCGTCGTTCTGCCTCTGCAGCAGATCGGTGCCTCGCAGGAGCATCTGGACTATGCAGGCTCCCTCGCCCATCCCGCTCCGGAGCTGATGCAATCCTGGACCCGCGTCCTTGATTGCGCCGTTCAGTCGACCGGGCTCAAGCGGGTCCTCATATTCAACAGTCATGGTGGCCAGTCAGGCCTCCTCGCGGCAGTCGCCCTCGACCAGAGGGTTCGGCACAATATTCTGGGGGCCTATGCCACGTGGTTTGATGCTGGCTATCCGGAAGGCCTCTTCACCGAGGAGGAAATCCGCACTGGCTTTCATGGCGGGGATATCGAGACCTCTATGATGCTCGCGCTGCATCCCGATCTCGTCATGATGGACAAGGCAGAAGATTTCCATCCGGCGGTCGACGAGATAGAAGCGGCAACGCAGCAACTGTCCGCCAATCCATCCACGGGCCGCATCGGCGGACTTGGCTGGAAGGCACAGGACCTCAATCTGGAAGGCGTGACCGGCAATGCGTCCCTCGCCAGTGCCGAGAAAGGCGAGATCCTTCTTGATCATACGGCCACATGCCTTGCCGAACTGATCGCCGATCTGACCCGCCATCCTCTGCCGAGCGACATCTGGCCGCCTGCACGTTATCGGGCCTGATGCGCTCTTGTTAGATGACGCTATGCGATGAGAACGGGAGCCGAGCTATCCCCGGCCCCTTCTGCTCATTCGGCTGCGTTTGGCATCGTAGCCAGCTTCTTGTCCTTCAGCATCTTGCGCGTTCTGAGGAAGATAGCACCGCCCACTAGCAGGATGTTGACCGCAAAGAAGAAAGCCGCCACCGGGCGCTCAAGGAAGATCCAGTAGCCGTCCTGCGAGATCAGCAGAGACCGGCGCAAATTGCTCTCCAGCAACGGTCCAAGGATCATACCAATGACAATCGGGGCCAGAGGATATCCGGTTGAGCGGAACAAGATCCCCACCAAACCAAATCCCAGCATGACCATGAGATCGAAGACTTCTGCCTGCAAGGCAAATGTGCCGATCGAGCAGAGCAGCAGAACGACCGGGATCAGATAGGATTTGGGGATACGTAGCACATAGACGAACAGGGGAATGGCCAGAATACCGGCAATGATCATGAAGATGTTCGAGGCCAGATAGACGAAGAAGATCCCGACGACGACGTCGCCCTGTTCCTCAAACAGGGTCGGGCCCGGCAGGAAACCCAAAATCAGCAGTGCCCCGAGCAGCATCGCAGAGGAAGCATCGCCGGGGATACCGAGCGCAAGCGTTGGAACCAGAGTTCCGCCGACCGTTGCGTTGTTGGCGCTCTCGGTCGCAACCACGCCACCCTCCGCACCCTCGCCATACTTTTCCTCCGGCTTGGAAAAGGCCTTGGCAACAGCATAGGAGGTGAAAGAGCTAATAACCCCACCTGCGCCGGGCAGGGCTCCAAAAAAGGCACCGATCATGGAAGACCGCAAAAGGTTCTTCCAATGCCGAAGTGTGAGTAGAACAGTCTGGAAGCCTGGACGCGCCACTGCCACATCCGGCGTTTTGGTAAGGTTGGTACCCATGATCTGATAGGCCATCTCGGAGACGGCAAACAGCCCGACAACAACCGCAACAATGTGGAAGCCGTCAAACATGTGATGGGATCCGAATGTGAAGCGATAGCCGGTCGAGAATTCATCCATGCCGATGGTTGCCAACAGCAACCCGAAGCAGCCGCTGATGATGCCCTTGACGAGATCCCTGCCGGCAATCACCGCAATGGCCAAAAGGCCGGTGACGGCAAGCGCGGTAAATTCGGGCGGAGCGAAGCGAGAGGCGAACTGCGCCAAAGCCGGGGCAGCTCCGATGAGCACCAGTCCGCCGAACAATCCACCGAGTCCCGAGGCCGCGATGGCAATGCCGATGGCATCAGACGCACGTCCCTTTTGTGCCATGGGGAAGCCGTCAAACAGGGTGGCGGCGGCGAGTGGCGTGCCGGGGATTCGCAACAGGATGGCCGAGATGGAACCGCCACAGGATCCTCCGACAAATATCGAAATGAGGAACCCCATGGCGGCCACGGGCGGAAGCGAGATGGCGACAGGCAACAGGAGAATGATGCCCATCAGAGGTCCTAGTCCGGGCAGGGCACCGATTACGAGGCCGAGGATAACCCCGACCAAGGTGAGTCCCAGGGCCAGAGGGGTGAAGAAGAGATTAAAGCCGGACAGTAGAGAAGCGAGTGTCATCTTGAGATCACCACGGAATATTCAGACCGAACATGCCGCCGGGCAGAACGATGTTAAGATAGTTTTCGAAGAGGTAGGCAAACAGGAACGAGAGCGCGGCGGACGAAAGCGCCATACCCAAAAAGCTCCGCATCCCGCAAAGCGCCATGATGGCAAACATCATTGGCGTGGTCGTGAGATGATACCCAAGGCTCCCCAGCAGGGTGAGATAGATACCGAAGATCACCAATAGGGCAGCCGGACGCTTGAGGCTTGCGACATCAATGATCTCATCGCCTTCTGCCTGTTGGCCGTCATCCGGCAGAGCCAGTCTCTTGACAAACTGAACAACCAGAAGGGCTGCGATGATGATCGCGACGGCCCTCGGGTAGCTGGCGGAATTGTCGTAGGGACCGCCGGAGGCGATACCCTGTTCTTCAAAGGAGGTCATGATCTGTTGAAAGACCAATCCAACCAGCAGCAGCAAGAACACAAAAGCGAGCGTGTTGATATGTTTCCTGCGAATGGTCATCGCACATATACTCCGCGATTAGTTCTTCAGCTTGTTCAGTTCAGCTTCTTCCCACTTGAGCGCATCACCCATGGCACTCAACTGGTGAACCACCGGACCGACGATTTCTTCATACTGCGTATGATCCCACTCAAGCGGCACATAGCCAATGGTTTCAATCGCCTTGCGGACCTCGGGCTTGGCGAGGGCGGATTTCATCGCAGACCGCAAAACATCGGCCACCTCGTCAGGGGTGTCCTTGCGAACGAGCCACCAGGTCCATCCCATGGGAGCAAGGCCGGAAAGACCCAAGTCCACGCTTAGATCAACGATGCTCGGCGCGCCATCATAGGCAGCCTTTGCGCCGGGAAGTTCCGACAACACCAGCATGATGTTAAAGGATTTCTTGTCCTGCAGATAGGCGCCGACATTGATGTAGGAGAAATCCAGCACCCCGGACTTCAGGTCCTTCACCGCATTGCCATTCTTGGTATAGGGGATGTTCTGGGCAACGACACCATAGCTTTGCAGAACCTTGGCAATCACCATGTGCGGAAGGTTGTTGCGTGAGCCGGACGAATAGCGAAGCTTGCCCGGGTTGGCCTTGCCATAGGCCATCATTTCCTCGAAATTCGACCAGCGTGTCTCATCGACGCGGCCACCGATCGCAAAGGCATTGGATACGGCCGAGTGAAGCGGTTTGAAATCCTTGAAAGACCAACCTGCCTTGCCAAGAATCGGCTGCAGCACCAGCGGGGCAACATAGCCGTCGACAATGGTGTAGCCGTCTGCGGGGCGAGACAGGCTAATCTGGAAGGCCTTGGTGCCAGCGCCACCCGGTGTTGCAATGACCGGCATGGAGACCCCAAGCTCATCTCCCATTGCCTTGGTGATGATCTGGCTGACCGACAGGGCATTGCCGGGTCCCCATGGGTGGATGGTCTCGATTGTCCTCTCCGGGAAATCGGCAGCGAGCGTCGCCGAAGTCATGACAAGAGCCGCAGCCGCAGCTGCGAATAGATTTCTGAAATACATTGTTTTCCTCCCTTTGTATTTCATATCGTATATTAGACCTGGATGGTCAAAATTTTATGGCGGAGTTGGCAGGCTGTAGTGAGCATACATTTCTCTCGGAGCATCCAGTTCCTGCATGTGCCCGATGATTTCATCAAGCATGCGACGCTCCACCTCAGGGTTAACTACTGGTTTGGTTTGGCCCGGATCGAGCTTTAGGTCATAGAGCACGGTGGCGCACTCTGCCAAAGTCTGTCCGTCTCCTCCGAACTGGCTGTTCTTCGGATTCATCGGAACCTTGAGCAGCGGTGAGCCTTTGGTAAAATCAAATGGGCCGACGAGCTCTGCCCCCTTCAACTCCTCGATGTTGAAGGGACCGGAGAGATGAGCAGGCATCAGTGTGTAAAGATAGAGCCCGCTCGCGTCGATATTTTCCGGATAGCGAAAATAGCTGTATCGATCATCGACGGCGCAGATCGGGCCGCCAAACATGCCCAGAATGATCGACTGGTGGATTGGCTCGTTGCCCGACAGGAGCGGCTTGATCGACGTTCCGGTCACACAGGCTGGTATTGAGCAATCGTGAAAATCCAGAAACGTTGGCATCAGGTCTGGGGTCTGAGTCAACTGCTGCTGGCGTTTTCCTGCCTGATCCGCATGATCGGGATGCCAGACCATCAAGGGAATATGCGAAATTTCCTCATAGTAGGGCATCCGGTTCTTGCCCCACCATTCATGCTCCGACAGAAGAAAACCGTGATCAGTCGACAGCACCAGCGCTGTGTCCTTCCACAAGTCATACTCATCGAAATAGTCCAAAAGCTTGCCGAAATAGTCATCGCACATGGCAACAAGTGCGGCATAATTGCCCCTGATTTCGGCGATTTCCTCCGGGGTCTCCGCCACTTTCTCGTAGCCCGGCCAATTCAGGATCTTGCCGTTGTAACCAGACGCGTAGGCCGCCTTGAACCGTTCGGGTACGTTGAAGGGCTCATGAGGGTCGAAGCATTCCAGTTGCAGGAACCAATTGTCTGCCTCCCGGTTCAATTCCAGAAACTCGAACGCGGAACTGAAACATTTCGCAGTTGGAAAATCCTCTTCCGCCTGCAGGAAGTCATTGATGATGGCGCCACGACTTTTCTTCCAGGTCTTGCGGGGTGAGGAATGGCGTGTCATCGCCTTGCCTGGCTCCACATCACCAAGCGGATAATGCCGTTCGTCAAACATCTCGCGATAGCGCTCGATCGGCGGGATGACTAGCGGCTTGATCGGGTCATATTCCTGCCCCCTGATGAAGTCCCAACTGTCGAAGGCGTTGGCGTAGCAAGTGCCACCATCTTCAAAATAATGCAGGTGGTCGGAAATCAGATGAGTGTAGACCCCATTCTCACTCAGCGTGCGCGAGAAGGAATTATCAAACGGTTCAAGAGGGCCCCAGCTTCGATGCAGGAAATTCAGTCGTCCCGTGTGCATGTCACGGCGAGCGGGCATGCATGGCAGGCTACCGGCATAGTGACTTTCGAATGTGACGGCGCGTTCTGCGAAGCGGGTGAAATTGGGTGTTTTGATCGATGAGCCACCGTAGGTCTCGAGAGCCAAACGGTTCAAGGAATCGAACATAACAAAGACAGTACGCATCAGATCAGGTCCTTTAAGTTCGCAATATGCGCGAACAAATCGAAACCTACGCTGATTGACAGATGCTGTAAAATCGCTTTTATTTGCCTTTATGATAAAATATTGGAATGTCACATGGATAAGAATCTTTCTGCCTTTCTTGCCATTGCTAAAGAAGGCAACCTGACGGCAGCAGCGGACAAAATCGGGCTGACCCAGCCAACTCTGACAAAACGGTTGAGCAACCTTGAGCATGAATTGGGCTCTATTTTGTTTGATCGGCATCGTCGCGGCATGTCACTAACCCCGGCGGGAAAAGCCTTTTATCGCCGCGCACTGAAGATCGAACAAGAGCTGTTGCAGGCCAAGGAGGAATTGCGCGGGCTGGAGAATGCGGGCCTCGACGTCATTCGCATCGGTGCTGGACCTCTGTTCCATCAAAAATATGTCGGTCCGGTCTTCTCTAAATTACTGCTGGAATTTCCAGCCCTGCGGCTCGACCTGTCGGTCTCGAACAACGAGGTCAACTTGCCCAGACTTCTGCGTGGTGATCTTGACATCGTGCTCGGCGCAATCGAGCCAACAGGACCGGATGGTGCAATCAAGTCCATCCATCTGACGTCATTGGAACATGGTCTCGTCCTTGCCCCCGATCACAAACTCGGCCAGTTGGAATTTGTCTACCCTGAACAGTTACGCGACCTGATATGGGCGATCTATGGCGACGATGAAATCACTGAAGAGCCGTTAAACCAGTATTATCTCCGCAACGGTCTGGGCTCTCCACACATCGCGATCCACACCGCGTCTTTCGCAACCGGGCTGGGCCTCGTCAGGGATTCCGGCTTCTGCATGATGGCTCCCGTGCAGATAGCCTCGGTCATCGAACAGAGCGGTCTGCGTGTCGTTCGGGCCAATCCGCCTTTGACCAACCTCACATCCGGAGCCTACGTGCGCCCCAGTTCCCTAAATTTCCCCGCCATCAGCCGCTTTCTGGATCTGATTGCGGAAACCTTTGAAGCAGAGGCTGCACACGGTTGACTGGCTTGCGCTCCAATGCCGGCCGAGATATTCGAAAAAGCAATCATCAAACCAGAATAATTCGATTTTACAGAATGGCATAATCTTTCTACCTTCTGCTCAGGCGCGCTGGACAGGCAAAGAACCCGGCATCCCGAACCGGCTTCCTGCAAGACTGTCATCCCAGTATGCATGTTGCATCCGGACAGTCCTGACCCTGCCCAGCGCGCTTCAAACACTCAAAAAGCGATTGGGCTGGCGGTTTCAGGCTGCCGGTGAATGCAGAATGTATAGATATCTGTCGCTTCGGCGTCCCTGGTTCTCCCTGATTCGCAGGGAAACTGTCTTCGATGACTTCTGGGCTGGTGCCACCAATGCCGCCGTGGTTCTGCCGCAAGCGGTTGCCTTCTCGCTGATCGCGGGCCTGCCGCCGCAATATGGCCTGTTCACCGCGGTCGTCGTCACGCTGGTTGCGGCCTTCTGGGGCTCTTCGCTGACGATGGTTTCCGGCCCGACAACGGCGATTTCGGCCGTTCTCTTTGCCACATTGTCAGAATACGCCCTGCCGGGCACCGAGCGCTATATCGCCCTTGCGCTGACGCTGACACTGGTGGTTGGCGCGGTCCAGCTCGCGGCAGGCTTCGCCAAGCTGGGCGGGCTGATTTCCTTTATTTCCCATTCGGTGATCGTCGGTTTCACCTGCAGCGCGGCCCTGTTGATCCTTGTCTCGCAGATTGCGCCGAGCCTCGGGATTTCCATTGAACAAGGAGGCGGCGTCCTCGAGCGTCTCGACGGCTTGTTCCAGTCCCTGCATGAAGCCAACTGGACCGCCATCACGATCACGCTGATCACCCTTGCCAGCCTGACCATTCTGTCTTTTCTGCACAAGCGATTGCCATCCTATGTGCTCGCGCTGGTGATCGGTAGTCTTGCCGCCATGGCGCTTGATGCGAAAGAAAAGGGCGTTCGCATGTTCGAGGCGCTGGAGAGCGTTGTCCCCACCCTGACCGCTCCGGACATGAACCCTCTGGTCATCATCGACCTGATCCCCAGCGCCGCCACGATTGCCTTCATCGCCTTGCTGGAGGCCATCTCGATTGGCAAATCCTTTGCCATCCGGCGACGGGAGCCCTTTGATTCCAATCAGGAAATCATCGGCCAGGGCCTGTCGAACATCATCGGCTCCTTCTTCCAGTCCTATGCCGGGTCAGGCTCCTTCACCCGGTCCGGACTGAACGCCGACAGCGGGGCCAGAACACCGCTGTCCGCCATCTTCTCCTCCGTCATCCTGTTGGCTCTGGTGCTGGCGCTGGCGCCGTTTGTGCGCTATGTGCCGACCCCGGCCATGGCTGCGGTCATCCTGTTCGTGGCCTATCGGCTGATCAAGTTTTCCGAGATCCGTCATATTCTGGAAACCAGCCGCAGCGAGACGATCATTCTGCTGGCGACCTTCCTGACCGGCGTGATCTATGAACTGGACCTTGCTATCCTCGTCGGTGTGCTCGTCTCGCTGCTGGTCTTTCTCAATCAGAGTGCCCACCCGATTGTCTCTGTGGGTGCCCCGAAAATGCGGGACGGCCGGCGGGTCTTTCGCAATGCCCACACCTTCAATCTGCCGCAATGCCCGCAAGTGATGCTTCTGGGGCTGGAAGGTCCGCTGTTCTTTGCCTCCATCGAGCATGTCGAACGGGAATTCCGGCGCTTTGAGGCCCTCGACGACCAACTGAGAACCAAGATCCTCAACATCAAAGGCGGCGGAAAAATCGACCTTTCGGGCGCCGACTTTCTGGCAAACGAGATCAAGCGGGCGCGGAGCCAGCACAAGGACTTTCACATCGTTTGCTCACACCCGACAACCATCAACACCCTGAAGAGGCTGCAGGTGACATCGGCCCTTGGGGAGGGCAACCGGCATTCGCACAAGACCGATGCGATCACCGCTGCCCTCGCGCATGTCGATGAGAGCATTTGCGCAACCTGTCACCTGCGCGCCTATGTCGAATGTGAAAGCAAGGCAGGTGCTGGCGTGACCGACGAGGAGCCAAGGCTTCGAACCGTCAACGCGATGGATTGAACTGGCCAATCATCTTGCCGATGGGACCAGGCAATTGGCATCAGTTGGAATAATGCTTCATCTGCTGCTCTATGAGCCCAATGAAGTGTGATACGACAGGCAAATCATAGACCGTTTTGCGAACAAAGATGTTCATGGGCACGTTCCAAAGCGGCTCAGCGAGGGGGAGTTGCACGAAACCTTCCCGCTGCGTTGCATCGGCCAACGGCGAAACCAGTATGGAGATCATGCCGGAGTCGCGCACGAAGGCCTGAAGAGCGGCAACGGAGTTTGTGCGCATGACGATCCTCGGGGGCGGCAGCCCCCGAATGGACATATAGTGATTTGAGAGATGCACAAAGCTCTCGTCTTCATAGAAACCGGCCCATTCCATTGCGACCAGATCTCCGGCGGTCACCTTGGCTTTCTGTGCCAGTGGGTTTTCCCTGTCGGCGACTGCGATCATTTGCAGGTTGGTGAGATGCTTCCTGTGCACATCGGTGAGGTCATGTTGCACCATCGGACCTGCGGAGATGAAAAGATCAATCTCTCCTTTCCGATATAGGGATGCAAGCTGGTCACCAACACCGGCCAGAAGATCAACGGACAGGCCGGGATAGTTGGAACGAAGTTGGGTCAGTGCAGAGGGCAGGACCGTTGTGGTCCAGGCGACCCCGGCACCGACGCGCAGTTTGCGGGTGACCCCGTCCCTCGCCTCCACAAAGGACTCAATGGCGAGCCGCGCCGTTTGTCGGATCGAGCAGGCGTAGCGATAGAGCAGGTCGCCCGCAGGCGTTGGGGTCATACCCTGAACGGAGCGCTCGAAAAGCGGCTCGCCAAAGCTTTCCTCCAGTTGCTTGAGCGCCACCGTCAGGGCCGGTTGCGAGATACGCAAATCTTCGGCCGCCTTATGAATGTTGGAGCGTTCATAGATCGCCAGAAACTTCCTAAGCCTGCTGTTGAGCAGGGCGTCGGTCGCGCTGAGTGATAATTTTTTCATATCATTATCGTGCATTATTGTATTTTACATTATCACCGCTTTTGCGTCACCCTTGTTTTCAAGGGAGGCATTCTATGCGCACTGTTTTCGTACTTTTTGACAGCCTCAATCGGGCAGCGATTGGTGCCTATGGCGGGACTGCGGTCAAAACGCCCAACTTTGACAGATTTGCAGAGCGGGCCCTGACGTTTGACAATCATTACGTCGGCTCGATGCCTTGCATGCCTGCCCGTCGTGACCTGCATTCGGGTCGCCTCAATTTCACCCACCGCAGCTGGGGGCCGCTGGAGCCCTATGACAATTCGGTCGCCCAGATCCTCAAGCAGCAGGGCACCTACACCCACATGGTGAGTGACCATCTGCATTATTTCGAGGATGGCGGCAGCGGATTCCACACCCGGTTCAACAGCTGGGACTTCATTCGCGGTCAGGAGTATGACAGCTGGGTCGCCATGGTGGAGCCTCCAATCGAGCGCTTCCGGCAGAAATATTCCGAGAAGCACTATCCGATGACGCGGGAGAGCAAGCGCTTCCAGCATCTCATCAATCGCGAAGAAATGGTCAGCGAGGATCAGTTCCCCGGTCCGAAATGCTTTGCCTCGGCGTTCGATTTTCTGGATCGCAACCGGGTGGCAGATGACTGGATGCTGTTGCTGGAGTGTTTTGATCCGCACGAGCCGTTCCATGCGCCCGAGCGCTTCAAGGATGCTTATGAGACCGGCTACAACGGCAAGATCCTCGACTGGCCCAATTATGCCCGCGTGACGGAATCCGAGCAGGAAATGCGCGAGATCCGGGCCAACTATTCTGCGCTCGTCGCCATGTGCGACCATTATTTCGGACGGCTGCTCGACTATTTCGACGAGCATGATCTCTGGAAGGATACTGCGCTCGTGCTCACCACGGATCACGGCTTCATGCTGTCCGAGCACGACTGGTGGGGCAAATGCCGCATGCCCTATTATGAAGAGGTGAGCCATATCCCGCTGATGATCCACGACCCGAGACATCCCGACGCGGCTGGCAAGCGGACCTCGGCACTCACCCAAACGACTGACCTGATGCCGACGCTTCTGGGCCTGTTCAATGTCACTCCCCCCGCAGAGGTGCTCGCCAAAGATCTTGAACCCATCCTTGCGGATCAAACCGCACAGGTGCGCGACAGTGCAGTGTTCGGCATCTTTGGCGGGCCGATTGGTGTGACGGACGGCCAGCATGTGCTTTATCACTATCCACCTGACATCGAGGCGGAGGGCCTGCGCGAATATACGCTGATGCCAGCGCACATGACGGATTATTTCCGTCCTGACGAGCTCAGCACCGCCACGCTGTCTCCGGCCTTCAACTTCACCAAGGGAGCGCCCCTGCTGTCCATTGCTGCTTTGGGCAATGCGAGCAGACCACCGCTCAATGACAAGATCGGTTTTGATGATCTTGGTTCGCGCCTGTATGATCTGCAGGCTGATCCCGAGCAAAAATCACCGATCGAGAATGAAGCAATCTCCAAGACCTTGCTGTCCGCAGCAATTCAAACGCTGAAAGACCATGACACACCACAAGAGGTGTTCGACTGGTACCAACTTGATCACTGAGCTTCACCGGGAGGAAACCTATGAAAAGATCAGTTCAGTTCATGCTCGCAGCTCTGGGTGCCGCGCTTGTCGCCGCACCGGCGCTGGCTGAATTCCCCGAGCGCAACATCGAAAATATCTACCCTTGGGCACCGGGTGCCACCATGGCAGCCAGCCAGGTGATCGCCGATGCCATGGGGCAGGAGCTCGGGGTCAACATCTCCGTTGTCTCCACGCCGGGCGCCGGTGGCGTGAAGGCCTTCGAGACGGCCAACTCTCGCCCTGCCGACGGCTACACCCTTTATGACGGCTATGTTGCTCCGCTGGTCATCCAGCCGATGCGTGGCAATGCCGAATGGACCTACAAGGACTTCGTGCCCCTCTGGTCGGCAACTTCCAACAGCTTTGCCATCGCGGTGCGCCCCGATGATGACCGCTTCAAGACCGTCACCGACCTTCTTGACTATGCCAAGGCCCATCCGGGCGATCTTCGCTACTCTCCGGGCGTGGCAGGCGGCCTGCCGCATATGGTTGCAGCCAAGGTCATGCAAATGTCCAATGCACCGGCGCAGCTCGTCCCCTATCCTGAAATCGACTCCGCCATCCGCGACATGCGCGGCGGTATCCTCGATTTCATGATCACCAACCCGGGCGTCTACAACATCAACAAGGAAGACATGCGTATTCTCGCCGTCTTGTCGACCCTGCCGAACTCCTCCAAAACCTACGATGGCGCGCCGCTGATCGGCGAATTCGGCATTGACATGGGCATGAAAAATCTTTCCCCGATGGGCTGGGACTGGTGGCTGGTCAAGAAGGGTACGCCTGAAGATGTTGTTGCCAAACTGCGCGATGCCATGGGCAAGGCAATGAATAGCGAAGAAGTCCAGAGCAAGCTTCTGGGCATGGGCTATGTGCCAACCATGTTTGCGCCGGAACAATATGACGAGATCGTAGGCCCCGTCGCTGACGAACTGCAAAGTGCAATCGACGCTCTGACCTGGGAACAGGAACAGCTGAAATAAGCTGAGCAGCGTCAGCCAACCAAATTGAACACCATCGTTGTCCCCGGCTTGCCGGGGACAATAGCAACAGGACCATGGATATGTCGAACCCGAAAAAATATGCCTACGACTGGATTGCATGTTTGTTCTTTCTGACCGTTCCGATCGTCATGCTCTACCAGATCGAAACCTCGCTCGTGGAGCAGGGTGTTGCTGGTGGCGGACCAATGCAGAATGCAGCCATCTTCCCCCGGATCGTCGCGTGGATCCTGATCGGTCTGGCGGGGCTGAATGTCTTGCGGGTCCTGTTTGGCAAGGTGTCCCATTTCTCGCCGATTGATGCCACGGAGACCACCGGGCGCGCGCTCATCGCGACCGCCATCTTCATCGTCTATCTCATCACTTTGCCGATCCTTGGCTATCACATCATGACGATCCTGTTGCTCGCCGTGCTCTTCCGGCTGCTCGGATTATCGGTGATCGCCTGTGTCGTCGGTGCCGTTGCCGCCTCTCTGGGCGTCGCCTATGTGTTCGAAGGGCTGCTCAACGTGGTACTTCCGGTCGGCATCTTAGAAATCGTCGTCTTTTCCTGAGAGGAGTGCTCCAGATGCTTGACCTACTTGTTCAGGGCGCACCGCTCTTCTTCACCCTGCAGTCCGTTCTCCTCACCATCATGGGCATTGTTGCCGGCCTGATGATCGGTGTGCTGCCCGGCCTTGGCCCACTTATGGGCATCGTCCTGATGCTGCCCGTGGCCTTTCACCTGCCTCCTATTTCGGCAATGGGTATGCTGGTCGCGATCTATGTCGGCGGATCGGCTGGCGGCTCCATTTCGGCTATTCTCCTGCGCATTCCGGGCACCCCGCTCGCTGCCGCTACCCTGTTTGACGGCTATCCAATGGCCCAGAAGGGGCGCAGTCAGGATGCCATCGGCCTGTCGATTTCGGCCTCGGCCCTTGGCGGGCTCGTCGGCGGCATGGTTCTCCTGTTTTTCTCGCCGATCCTTGCCAAATTTGCCCTCCGTTTCGCTCCGCCCGAATATGCCGCCATGGCTCTTCTGGGGCTGATGACCATTGCCATCGTCTCGGATGGATCGGCGATCAAGGGCATGCTCGCGGGCGCTCTGGGTCTTGCCCTTGCCTCGGTCGGCACGGACGAATTCACGCAGGCCTATCGCTTCACCTTCGGCAACTTCAACCTCACCAGTGGTCCACATCTGGTGGCCGTTGTGGTGGGTCTATTTGCGCTCTCCGAGCTCTTTTTTCAGATCGAGCGCGGCGGCTTTCTTGAACATCCGAAGATTCAGAAGCTGAAAGTCTCGTTTCGCGGCATTCGGCTGGCTCTCTCGCACAAGATCAACCTTGTCCGCTCGGCATTGATCGGCACCTTCCTTGGTGCTATCCCCGGTGCGGGCGGTGACGTGAGTGCCTTCATTTCCTATGCCGTGGCCAAGCGTGCTGCCGGTCCTGATGCTGGATTTGGCGAAGGCGCGGAAGGCGGGGTCGTGGCAACAGAGGCGGCCAACAACGGCTGTTGCGGCGGCGCCCTGATCCCGACCCTGTCTCTGGGCATTCCCGGAGACGCTTCCACTGCCGTGCTGCTCGGGGCGCTTTATCTTCTGGGCTTCTTCCCCGGCCCGGAACTGTTCCGCTACAATCCCGATATCGCAGGCGGCATCTTCATCGCCTACATCATGGGCAACATCGCGTTGCTCGTGCTCGGCATCGTCCTCGTGCCCTTCTTCGGCTCGGTCCTCAAGCTGCAAAAGGCCTGGCTGTTGCCCGGTGTCCTGTTGCTCTCGACCATCGGCACCTTTGCCCTGCAGAACTCGGTGTTTGATCTGTGGGTCATGTTCACCTTCGGCGTGCTTGGTTATGTGCTTCGCAAGGCGCACTACCCGCTCGCCCCGATCCTCATCGGCATGATCCTTGGCCCGATCCTTGAGAATAATTTCCGCCGGGCACTGCTGATTTCTCGCGATGGTCCTATGATCTTCATCGAGCGCCCCATCGCTGCGACCATTCTGGCGATTGTCGCAATTATGCTGGTCTATGTGGTCTATGACACCATTCGCTCGGCCAGACGGAAGAATCAGGCGCAAAAGGCCGAGGACCATATGGAAGAAGCCGTGCAATCCTTCAAGGAACGTCAGGCACAGAGTTCCGATTGACGCCGTGGTGTACCCGACGCAAACACTGAACCCTTGCGATGCGCTGGGCAGCGCCACAAAAGGATAGACAGAATGACATTCCGATATTTGCTCCGGCGTCTGCTGAACTGGAACAAACAGCGCTATCATCCGGAGCGGCATTACCTCCGGGGGCCGGGGCCTGCCTGTCAGCAGACCCGAGGCAGAAGCCAGCCCCAATAGTAAAGCCGCGGGACGGATCCGTCATAACAGCCCCGCGCTGCTGATCGAAGTGAATGGCAGAGCCTCAAAACATGACGTATTTTTCTTTAAGAATGCTGATTTTCTCTGAAGCCTGCAGCTAGGTCGCTGCACGAGGCCCGAGACTCACGCCTCAAGCCGCTATGTGCCACTCACCCGCAGGTCAGGTTCACTGCTCTGAGATGTCACGATCCGCGCGTTGGGGAGATCATTACCGTCGACTTTTTCCAGTGCCGCTTGTTCGCTGTAGTTGAGGTCCCGCCAGCGACACATGAGCCTCTCCCGAAGGGTGGCTTCCGGCACATCGATAAAGACAGAAAAGTCGAAATGCTGCCGCAGCCTCCGCCAAGGTTCGGCGTCAAGCAAGAGGTAGTTTCCTTCCACGACAATCAGTTTGGTCGAACGCGGGATCAGCCGTGCACCGGCACGCGCGATTTCGATCGAGCGGTCAAAGACCGGCACTGCGACCACCTCCTCTGATCCGTCGCGCAGTCTCTTGAGGATGGAATCGAGCCCGCCGACGTCGAATGTGTCAGACGCGCCCTTGCGCGCTTTTCTACCAAGCTGTTCGAGCACGATGTCGTCGAAATGATAGCCATCCATCGGCAGGAGCATAGCCAGACCCGGCTGATCGGCATTGAGGGCATCGACCAGCTTTTCCGCCATCGTCGACTTGCCCGATCCGGGAGCTCCGGCGAGACATACGATCAGTCTCTGGCCGTTGAACCGTTGCCTTATTGCGCCAACCAACTCCGCTATCTGATCCTTGCGCTTCGTCATCTTCATTACACCTTGTTGGAAAGCAGTCTTTTCTTGTTATCTCGTCTTCCCGCTCATTTCGGCAGCAGCGAGGATTGGCGGATGCACAGTTCCGCCTGAAGGGTCACGACCATTGGCGGTAAAAGGGGCATTTCAATGCGGTCAATCATTGTCTTCAGAGCCACTTCGGCCAGTGAGCGACACGGCTGGCGTACGGTCGTCAGTGGAACGCGCAGCATGTGCGCATATTTCACGTCATCAAAGCCGGCAACTCTCACATCTCCGGGCACGGACAAGCCAAGAGCCTCCAGACTGCTCATCAATTGCGAGGCGGTTTCATCGTTGGCGCAGATGATGTTTTTCGCCCCCTTCTCGACGAGGTCGGAGACGAAGCCCGCATCGCGCGTGTCGCCTTCGTGCATCCAGATCTTGTCCGGCTGAATGCCAGCGTCGATGAGCGCCTCATGATATCCACGGATGCGCGGCTGCAGCGTGTTGGCCGTGTAGGGACGCCAGACGAAGTCGACCCGCTCCGCCCCCTGATCGAGATAATGCTCCGCCAGTTGATAGGAAGCGGCTGTGTTGTCGATCTCGACCAGATCGTTGGCGCTGCGTTTGGGGAAGCTCTCATAGTCGGCGTCGAGCAACACCAGCTTGACCCCGGCATCACTGAACAGCTTTGCGATCCGGCGGCTGGATTCCAGAGACCCCTGTTCGCGTTCGATCGGCTGGAAGAAGACGCCGCGAATGCCCTGCTCGATGAGCCGCTCGGCCGCTTGGGTGAGTTGTTCGTCAGACCCGATGCTGGACGAGGGCAAGCCACCCCAGATCAGGGTTACATTATGCTGGGGAGACAGTTCGGCAATGCTTGCGCAGATCGGTTCGAAGATTTCGCCACGACCGAGGCCCGGCACGAACAGACCAATAGCCGTCTTGTCGGCTGCCATCTGTGGTGTTCTGCGGGCAAGGAACGTGCCCGCGCCGACAACGCGGCGGATATGCCCGTTATCACGCAAACGATTGAGGACCCGGCTCATTGTCGGACGAGAAACCTTGAACTGTTCGGCAAAGGCCCGTTCCGTCGGCAGCTGCTCACCCACTGACCATGTGCCAACCGAAATCTGCTTCAGAATATCCGAGTAGATCTCGTCTGCTTTTCGGGTGTCGCTTTTTTCAATCGATGCCATAACTGCACTTGACCTGACATATTCTGCTTCTGCTTGAAGAGTCCGGCCCAGGCATCGCTGCCTGGCCGATTTTCAATCGAAGTAACCAAAAGAACCGTTCCTGCCCTTTTGTACTTCTTTAAATTGCACCCTACAAGTCAGCAACCCTCTAGAACGAAGCGCGAAAACTCAAGGGACTTGCGCGCATCCTCGTCCATCTTTTGCTGATCGGCGTTGTCGCTAAGATCGCGCCAGACACGAATGTCCTTGCCGATGCCACCGCCCATTTTCACGAACGGCTCCATCACGACGGTGCCGGTGTAGCCAATTTCGCGCAGGGCCGTGCCGATTTCGTGCCAGGGCAGACGGCCCCTGCCGGGAACACGCCGGTTGGCCTCGCCAGTGTGGAAGTGACCAAGCAGAGGGCCAGCCGTGCGGATCGCTGCACTGAAGCTGTCTTCCTCGATGTTCATGTGGAAGGTGTCGAGCATCACCTTGACGTTGGGTTTGCCAACCTCTGTGACAAAAGCGACACCTTCTTCTGCGGTGTTGATAACGTGGTTCTCGAAGCGGTTCAGCACTTCGATGCAGAGGTTGATGCCGAGATCATTGGCGAAGTCTGCAAGACTTGCAATGCCTTCGACGCCGCGCTCCCAGTCGCCCTGCTTGTCGATGGGCTTATTGTAGTCAACCGGCCAGTAGGAGTGCAGGGCACCACCGATGCTGTGAACGTCAAGCTTTGCGATGTTGGTGAGAGTCTTCTCAAAGAAAGCGCGACCAGCCTTGCGAATGGCCGGATCCGGAGCGGCCAGATAACAATCTGCCGACGGGCCAAGGCCAGCGGTCATCGCAATGCCATTGTCCTTTGCGGCGCGTGCAATCTCGTCCAGCTGGGCTTGCGAGAAATTGTTGGCGTGGTGGGCGGCGATTTCGATCACGTCAAACCCGAGCTTGGCGACCCTTTCAATGTAGGGCAAGCAGTCCGCGCTCCATTCCTGCTCCCAATATGAGTAGTAAATACCGAACTTCATGTCTTTCTCCTTGCGCTGAACCAGGTTCAGCGGACTGCCTTCTATTCCAGAGAGATCTGCACCTTGACTTCGCCCGAACCGCCCTTGGCGACATATTCGTAGGCCTCGATGGAATCATCGAAGTCGTAGACCTTGCCGATCATCGAAGCGACGTCGATCTTGCCGGACGCGACGAGGTTGACGGCCCGGTCATAGACGTTGCAATAGCGGTTGATGGCTACAAGGTTCACTTCCTTGGTGAGCATCTGGGCGATATCGATGGGCACCGGGTCGCTTGGAATCCCGGCAATGACAAACTTGCCTGCGGGGGCGCAATATTTGACAAAATCGGGATAGACCTTCGCGGATCCGGAGGCTTCCATGACCACGTCGGCACCCCAGCCACCGGTGTGCTGCATCACCACGTCTTCGAGGTTTTCCTTGGTGATATTGACCGGCACAAGACCATCGAAGCGCCGAGCGATGTCGAGCTTTGTTTCGACCAGATCGGCGATCATGACCTTGGCACAGCCACCGGCCAGAGCCGACAGGGCGCACATCAGACCGATCGTCCCGCAACCCATCACCAGCGCGATGTCGCCGGGCTTGAAGTTGGCCATTGTGGCCACCTGCATGCCGATGGACAGAGGCTCGATCATTGCCCCTTCCCCAAAGCTGACATGGTCAGGCAGCTTGAAGGTCAGGCAGGACGGATGAATGACCGTTTCGCGCATGCAACCATGAATGGGCGGCGTAGCCCAGAAAGTCAGGGTCGGGTCGAGATTGTATTTGCCGATCAGGGCGGTCTTGGATTTGAAGTCGGGAATCCCCGGCTCCATGCAGACACGGTCACCGACCTTGAAATCCGTCACCGACGAGCCGACCCGCTTGACGATGCCAGCGGCCTCATGGCCGAGGACCATCGGTTTTTCGACGATAAATTGTCCGATCCGGCCATGGGTGTAATAGTGAACATCGCTGGCACAGATCCCGACCCGCTTGATCTCGATTTCGAGATCCGCGTCACCGAGGACCATTTCTTCCTGAAAGTCGCGGATCGACAGATTGCCGATGCTTTCCAGATAAAGGGCTTTCATTTTCTCTCTCCCAAATGCCCGTTGTCACACCACGGTGAAGCCACCATCCATCACCAGATCAGACCCAGTGGTGAAGGCTGCCGCATCACTTGCCAGATAGAGAACACCGGCGACGAGATCCTCTGGCGTGCCCATGGATGGCAACACGCTCTGGCGCATCCAGGAATCCTGCCAGTCCTGACGGACATGCACGGTCATTTCTGTGCGGATGTAGCCCGGGCTGATGCAGTTGACACGCACCTTGTGAGGCGCCCATTCGATGGCCATGGATTTAGTCAGCTGGATGACCCCAGCCTTCGATGCGTTATAAGCACTCTGCGGCTGGGGGCGGTTGACGATGTGGCCGGACATGGACGCGGTGTTAATGATGGAGCCGCCGCCGGACGCGATCATCTTGCGACCTGCCGCACGCGCAGTCAGGAAGACGCCAATCAGGTTGACGTCGATGACCTTCTGCCAGTCTTTCAGATCGATGTCTTCTGTGGGCGTGTTGTTAGCGATGCCCGCGTTGTTGAAGGCAAAGTCGAGGCCGCCAAATCCGGTTGCAATGGTATCGACCGTGGCATCAACGGCCTCGGCAGAGGTCACGTCGCAGACCAGAGCCATGGACCGAACACCCAGGGCCTCGATCTGATGGGCGGCTTCCTCGGCCTTCTCCTTGTTGACATCGACAATCGCGACGTCCATTCCGCAGCGGGCCATGCCCGTTGCGACGACCTTGCCGATCCCCTGGGCGCCACCAGTGACAAACCCTTTTTTGCCCTTGAGCCCAAACAGTTCTTCAATATAGGCCATTTTCTTCTCCTGTTGCTCAGGTCCGGCCATGTCCGCCCCGTGCCAGCTCACTGGCTGGCACGTCGTGGCGAACTCCGGTCTGACGCATTCCAAAAACGTGTGAAGTCAATTGCGGTGACAGGCCTGTTGCTTGTCAGCCCTTGCGTCTGGTCCTCAAACCCTCGATCAGAACGGCGGCGATGATAATCAGCCCCTTGACGATGCGCTGGATGTAACCGGGGATGCCGACGAGGTTCATGATGTTGGAGATCACACCAAGGATCAGGGCACCGATCAGCGTATGAACAACCCGGCCGCGCCCGCCCTGCAGGCTCGCCCCACCGATAACCACGGCGGCAATCGCATCAAGCTCCAGCCCGTCGCCAAGGATCGGAGAGCCGACACCGGTGCGCGACATGAGAACGACCGCACTGACGCCGCAGGCGATACCGGAGAAGACATAGGCGAAGACCTTGTAATAGGCGACCTTGATGCCCGCATAGACGGCGGCCATCTCGTTGGACCCGATGGCGGTCAGAACCCGGCCGATCAAGGTTTTCTGCAGGATGAACCATGTCACCGCAACAAAGACTGCCATGACAATGACCGGTGCCGGTACTCCCAAGAAGCTGCTTTGTGCGAAGCTGGCCATGAAGTCGTTCGAGATCAGGATCGGACGACCGCTCGAGGTGGTCAAAGCCAGACCGCGACCGATGGTCATCATGGCAAGGGTAGCAACGAAGGCCGCAATGTTGGCTCTGGCAACCAGAAAGCCCGAGAACATGCCGCAGGCAGCGGTCAGCAGGATACCGATCCCGATGCTGACTGGCAGGCTGATCCCCATCTGCTCGAGGCAGACGGCGATGACGACTGAACAGAAGGCCACAAGAGAGCCGACCGACAGGTCGATGCCGCCGATCATGATCACGAAGAGCTGGCCGCAGGCGATGATACCAAGATAGGAAACCTGACTCAGCACGTTCATGATGTTGTGATATTCAAAGAATCGCGGCGATGCGATGCCTGCGATAATCAACATGGCGACAAAGACGACAACGACCGTGTTTTCCGTCGCAAATTTCCTGAACGACGCAGGGATGCGTTCTGCTATAGCGTCCATGTTCAACCTCCCAAATGATTTGATGCGGGAATAGCCAGCCGCATGATTTCTGCTTCTGTAATCATGTCGCCCTCCAGTTCACCGGCAACGGAGTGCTCGCTGAAGACGGCGACCCGGTCCGACATTCCAACGACTTCTGCGAGTTCCGAAGAAATCAGAATGATGCCGTAGCCACGGTCCGCGAGACTATTCATGAGTTGATAGATTTCGTATTTGGCGCCGACATCGACACCGCGTGTCGGCTCGTCAAAGATCAGGATCTGGCTGTCCGTGTTGAGCCACTTGGCCACGACAACCTTCTGCTGGTTGCCGCCAGAAAGAGAGGAAACAGGCAGGTCGAGCCCGCCGATCTTGATGCGCAGACTGTCGACAAACTTGGATCCGGTTGCCTGCTCCCTGGGCCGGTTGATCAACAGCAAATTGGAGACAATGGAGCCGAGGTTGGCCATCGAGATATTGTTGGCGATGCTCATGTTGAGCGTGAGCCCCTGCGACTTGCGGTCTTCCGGGATCAGGCCGATGCGGTTGCGCTTGGCATCATCGACCGACCGGATGACAGTCTTCTTGCCTTCAAGGAAAATGTCGCCCCGCGTGATCCGGTCAAGGCCGAATAGGGAGCGCGCAAATTCAGTCCGGCCCGACCCGATGAGGCCGGAAAGGCCGAGGATCTCGCCACGGCGCAGCTTGAGATTGATGTCGTGAACGCCGTTTTCCGCGCTCAGATTCTCAACCCGCAGGATCTCGTCGCCAATGGAGATGGTCTCGCGTTCGGGGAACAGGGACGAGAATTCGCGGCCGGTCATATAGGTGATGACCTTGTTCTTGTCCAACTCGCTGGAAGGATGGGTGGCGATCATTTCGCCGTCCTTCATCACCGAGATGCGGTCGGAAATGCGGAAGACTTCTTCAAGCCGGTGCGAGATGTAAAGGATCGTCGTACCCGACTGTTTCAGGGCATCGAGCACTTCGAACAGCTTTTCCGTTTCCTGATCGGTCAGAACCGCTGTCGGCTCATCCAGGATGAGAATGCGGGCCTTGTAGGAGAGTGCCTTGGCTATTTCGACAACCTGCTGATAGGCAACAGGGAGCGAGCGGACAAGCCGCCGCGGATCAATGTCGAAACCCAGCGACTGGATGATTTCACCGGCCTTGCTGTAAAGCTCGCCAAACGGGACCATCAGGCGCTGTTTGCCGGCATTGAGGTCGCCAAGAAAGATGTTTTCGGCCACCGTCAGATCAGGAGCAAGAGAGAATTCCTGATAGATGATACCGATGCCAAGAGCACGTCCCTTGACAGTGTTGGGAATTTGCACTTCTTTGCCGAAGAGCTTGATCGTGCCGGAGTCGCAGGATCCTGCCCCGGAAAGGGTGCGCATCAAGGTCGACTTGCCAGCACCGTTTTCGCCGACGATGGCGTGAATTTCACCAGAGCGAACCGACAGGGAGACATTGTCGAGTGCCCGGACCCCTCCAAATCTCTTGGAGATCCCTTCGGCTTCAATTGCATAAGTTTCCATTTGGAATTAGCCCTCCTGAATTTGGGGTCTGACATGGGGGCAGCTGAAGGCTGCCCCCGGTCAGGATCGCGACTTAGAAGGGAGAGTCGGGATCGTATACGTCAGCCGCATTGTCTTTGGTGACGAGGAGTTTGCGGACATAGGTTACCGGCGGGAAGTTGCGGCGGCCCTGTTCGACATACTCCTTGAGGAGATCAACCACTTTCATGCCGATCTGCTGCGGGGAGTTTTCGCTGGTAGCTTCGAGTTTGCCGTCCATGATCAGTTTGTAGGCAAATTTGTTGCCGTCAAAGCTGAAGACTTTCATCTTGTCGTTCATGTCACGGGCGTCGATCGCACGCATCATGCCGACCACCATCGCGTCACTTTCAGAGTAGACGAGGTTGATGTCCGGATGGGCAACAAGAATGTCTTCCATAGCGGCGCGACCACCGGTCTGGCCCCAGTCACCGAAGAGCTGGGTAACCACATCGACGCTGGAGTGGCCGAAGGCTTTCATGTTGGCTTCGTTGAGGCCAGCGAGGAAGCCCATGCGGCGGTCAAGAGAAACAACGTTACCCTGAGAGCCACTGACGATTGCCATCTTGATCGGGGTATCCCCCATGATCGAGCTGGCATATTCGCCCGTCAGCACGTTGCCTTCATAGTTCTGGGCCCGAACCTGGGTCAGCACTTTGGGATCCCCGAGAAGGCCACTGTCGAAGGTGATGACAGGGATGTTGAGAGCGTTTGCCTTCTTCACGATCTGGGTACCGGCGGCAGGGTCCTGCGGGTTCAGCACGAGGAAGTCGACCTTGCGTGCCAACAGGTCCTCACTGTCCTGCAACTGTTTGGTGAGGTCGTTCTGTGCATCGGTGAGAATGACTTCGAAACCAGCCTCCTCGCCGACAGCCTTGATGGTATTGGAAATGGTACCGAAGTACTCGTTCATGTCGCGGTTCGACACACCGATGACAAGGCCATCCACTTTCGCGGGCGCTGCATCCTGTGCGAATGCGGGAACCGCGATTGAAACAGCCATGAATGCGGCAGCGGCTGCAATCAGTTTTGATTTCAACATCATTTTTCCTCCAGTGACGTTGCGTTCGACTCTCGTCGTGACCCAATTAGAAACCAATGGAGGAATATTGGTCAATTATGTTAGTGGTCATTTTTGCACAATTGGATATCTTATTTTTGTTCAATTAAATTATTGTTTTTCAATATTTTACATGTTTACTCTAGAATTGAATCTAAGTTTTGTGCAATTTTGTCGCAGGATATCGTGCACAATGAATCAAAATTGGATATACCAATTTTGCCGATATTTGACCATACTGACCTTAGCTGAACTAATTTGGTCAGTTGCGGTGAGAGCAGTTAAGTCCGAGGTTGCTCCGGGCCGCAAACCTCGAGTTGCTCACCTAGCACGGGCCGGACGAGCACTGCCTTAGCGACAGTGGCGCAATAACGGAGGGTGTTTGGAAATTCGAAGCAGTTGCGGCGTCAGTGAGAGGCAACCGGCTTGGGCATATCCGGCACGCTCTTAGCCACTATGACGGATCCGGTCTCCGTCCGTGCTGATGTCCCGTAGACGCATGGTGGCATCATTGGTATCAGCCGAAGGCTCATCTCGATCTATCAAGGACCGCCATGATCATGTGATCTGCGCTTTCGACTGCTGATTTGACGTCGAGAAGCTCCGCGGGAAAGGTGATTCCGCTTTCGGCCTTGAGAACGAAGCCGATTTCCTCGCCGGAAGTCTCGATGCGACGCGCGACCTTCTGCAGGATGTGATGCGCCTCGAGGCGGCCAAGCTCTCTGGACAGATGCATCATGATGGCCTCGGAATGAATGAGACCATGAGTCAGGCATAGATTGCTTTCCATCTGCTCGGTGTTGACGATCAGACCGGAGAGCAGATCGCCGCTCAGGGACACAATCCCTGCCAGATGGGCAACGGCTTCACAGAGTGCAACCCGCTCGCGATATCCATGCCCGATGCCGCGCTCATACTCCTGAAGCATGGCATCAAGCACGACGGCGGGGACATGCTGGATGGAGCGAGCGGATTCGATGATCGCCTCGCAAATGACGGGATTGCGCTTCTGCGGCATAGTAGACGAACTGCCCCGGCCATCGACGGCTGGCTCGACAAGTTCCCTGACTTCCGTTGACATCATGAGGGCGATATCCATCGCCATCTTGCCAAAGGCCGCAGCTGTCGTGCTCAGGGCACTCGCCAATTGGGCCATACGGTCTCGGCTGACATGCCAGGAGATATCGGGACAGGTCAGCCCGAGGTGCTTGGCCAACGCTTCTCGGATCGAGGGGCCGCTGCCTCCAAGGGAGGCAAGCGTTCCCACAGCCCCGCCAAACTGCAGGACAGCCGCTTCATCACGGGCACGGAGCAATGCCTGCCCGGTGCGTTCGATCTGATCGAGCCAGACAGCGACCTTGTAGCCGAACGAGAGGGGCACGCCGTGCTGGATCTTGGTCCGCCCCGGCATCGGGGTGGCGCGATGCTGGTCGGCAAGCTCGGCCAGTCTTTGCCTGACCGGCACAAGGTCGGTCAGTATCGCATCCGTTGCCTCGATCAGCTGCAAGACCTGAGCCGTGTCCATGGCGTCTTGTGTGGTGGCTCCATAGTGCACCCATTGACCATGCTCGCCGGCTTTCTCGGCCAGTTGAGCCACAAGAGACACAATCGGATATCCGACAACAGCCGATCCCTGTCGCAGGCTGTCGAAATCGATAGTCTCGATGCGGCAGTTCGCAAGGATCGGGGGCACGGCATCGGCGGGTATGACACCCAATGCGCCTTCCACGTCCGCAAGCGCGGCTTCAAAGCGCAGGTAAGCATCGACCGTTCCTTCCTCACCGAAGATTTGCAAGGAACGGCGGTAACCTGTTGTTTTGGTTATTAGGCCTGGATCGGTCGATGCGAGGCTCATGGTCTTGGTCCTTACGGGGCAATGGCTGCCGGAATGTCGATGCCGATTTCTTTGTAGTAGCGAGCGGCACCGGGATGCAGAGGAATGAAGGTATCCTTGACGATATTTTCGGCAAGGCTCTGCTTGGCAGACGAATGGGTTGCGACCATTCGTTCGTTGTTCTCGAGAACCGCCTTGGTGATCTCGTAGGCAACATCATCGGACATGGAAGCGTCCGCGACGATGAAGTTCCACATGGCCAGCGTTTCGATGTCAGCGGTCGGGGTCTTGTAGGTGCCCTTCGGAATGGTGAAGTTCACGGCGTAGGGGTTGGTTTCCAGAATGCCGTTGAGTGTCTTCTCCGACATGCCGAAGAAGGTAACTGCTTGCGTGTTTTCCAGTTCGGACAGCGCGGGATGCGGAACGCCACCTGCGGTCACGATGGCATCAAGGCGTCCATCCGCCAACTGGCTGGCCTGATCACCGATGCCGCCATATTGCAGCTTGGCGTTGATGTCGAGCGACTTCAGCCAGCGCGTCCAGAATGTCCCGCCGGTCCCTGCGCGTGGACCTGCTCCAACCCGCATGCCATCGAGCTGTTCCAGCGATGCAATGCCGTTGCTGGCCAAGGCGACCATCTGGAATGGGGTGGGATACATAGCGAACAGAACCCTGAGATCCTTGTATTCCTTGCCCGGGTCCAGCTCGAGCGTGCCATGCATGGCTTCATAGGCCGGTCCGGATGTTGTCATGCCAAGTTCCACCTGACCACCCTTCAACAGCACCAGATTCTGTGCGGGCCCCTGCGTCTGTCGCGTCGAGGTGGCAATGCCAACCTTGTCGGTGACGATCTGGGCCACACCTTCCCCATAGATGGCATAAACACCACCGGGCGACGCTGTCGAGATCGTCATGGACTTGGGTCTTTCCTGAGCCGCGAGCGGCAGAGTGAAGCAGAGCGTGAGCGCTGCGGCAGTGAAGCTTTTTGCAAGTATGGACATGAAATTCCTCCTCTTTCATGGGTTCCGTGAATTGATGAAAAGATGATCAGGCGGCAAATTCCGGCTGGCTCGTTCCTCGTCGACGGGCCCAGAGGAACAATGCCAATGCCAGCACGCCACCAGCGATATCGGTTGATGCACTCGACCACAGCAGCAGCAGGGCCGCGACAGCTGCAACGATGCGCTCAAGAACACTGCAATCGCCGAACAGCTGCCCTTCGCCCGCAACGGCGATCAGATAGACGGCAACAACCGCTGTCGCGAAGACGAACAAGGTTTCTCCCCAACTGCCCTGAAGCAGGATTTCCGGGCTGGTATAGAACATGAAGGGAAGCACGAAAGCGGCGATGCCGAAGCGCATGGCGCGGATTGAAGTCGGCCAAGGCTTTCCTCCGGCAATCGCCGCACCGGCAAAGGCGGCAATGGCCACTGGCGGCGTGATCGCTGAGATGACGGCACAGTAGAAAACAAACATGTGAGCGGAGAGGGCTGAAATGCCCATCTGCATCAGGGCTGGCGCCACAACAGCCGCCGCGATGGCATAGGCAGCAGTGGTCGGCATGCCCATGCCGAGCACGACGGAAATCATCATGGCGAGCAGGAAGGCGATGGCCTCGCTTTCGCCCGCAGCCGATAGAAGCACCGAGGAAAAGCGACCGCCAAGTCCGGTCAGGCCAAGGACCCCGACGACGATACCTGCGCAGGCCATGACGCTGATGAGCTGCAGGGATTTGCGCGAGGAATCCGCAAGGCCAATCCAGATCGTGCGCATCATCACAGCCATGACGGATGGCACCCTGTCTGCCTTGCCCTTCAGGACCGCGAGCACCAGCATCAACAGGATGCTGGAAATGAAGGCGATCGCTCCGGCGTAGTTCACCTGCATCCCAGTGAGGGGCAGAGCGACAAACAGAACGAGCGGCAAGGCCAGAACAACCGAGGGAAACTCGAGCTCCCGGCAGAGCAGTACGAGCAAGGCGGAGGCCAATCCCCACGTGCCCGCAGCGATGATCGAGAAGCCGGACAACAGCAAATAGAGCAGAACGATCAGCGGCAGCAGCATGAAGGCATCGCGGCCGAGTTCGCGGAATTTGGGCAGTTCTTCACGCGGCACACCATTGAGGCCAAGACGACGGGCCTGCAGGTCGACGGTGAGATAGATAGCGAGATAGAAGAGCAGGCATGGAAAGGCTGCAGCAACGACGATTTCCGAGTAGGGAATGCCGGTGATTTCGGCCATAATGAAGGCCCCTGCTCCCATCACTGGCGGTGCCAGCTGGCCACCAGACGAGGACGCTGCCTCGATGGCGCCAGCGCTTTCCTTGGGATAGCCGACCCGGCGCATGAGCGGGATGGTGAAGGTGCCGGAGGCAACGACATTGGCGACGGCAGACCCGGACACGGTGCCGAACAACAGGCCGGAGAAAACCGAAACCTTGCCCGGACCTCCACGCGCCGCGCCGAACAGGGCCATCGCCAACCGCATGAAATAGTCACCCGCTCCGGAGGCTTGCAGGAACACGGCAAAGGCGACAAACAGGATGATGTAGCGGGAAGAGGCAGCCACGGTCATGCCGAAAATGGCATCCTGACTGTAAAGATAGGAGGCAAAATTGGCTGCTTCAAAACCGGAATGATGCAGAATTCCCGGCAACCATGGCCCCACGAAGACATAGGCCACAAAGACAAGAGCGATGGCTGGCAGAATAATGCCCGCAACACGGCGGGCGAATTCCAGCACAATCAGGGTTCCGACGAAACCGCAGATATAGTCGCCAGTCGTGGTGATCACGCCCGTGCGCATGATCAGCTGTTCGAGGTTGATCGCTATATAGGCGGTGCAGCCGATGGTGCCCGCAATCAGAAGCCAGTCTATCGGGCTGACGGACCGCCCTTTCTCACCGGACCACACCTTGATCCCGATGAAGCCGAGCGCCGCGCCCATGTTGACGTGAATGACCCGATACACCCATTCATCAATCGCCCAAAAATTGAGGACGGCAAGATGAAATAACGCATAGAGCGCCGACAGGACCACTAGGAGGATCGTCAGGTTTTTAGAAAGACTTCTGTCCTGCCCTTCGTTGTCCAACTCCTGCGCCTTTTCAAGGTCGGTGGTCTTATCCACCGCCTCTGATGTCTCGGATACCATTTTTCCCTCTCCCTAACTTGTCAAACTTATACGAACAAGTTAACTTATACGAACATATTGATCCAAGTCTTCTCATGTGTCAAGACTAGAGCAAGGCAGAATCACACATTGAACCCGGGGGGAAGATGGGCAAACGCTATCTGGATGTCGCAGCGCAGATCACGAAAGAGTTGAAGTCGGGGGTTTTCAAGGTTGGCGATGCACTGCCAAGCGAAGCCGTGTTGTGCGAGCGGTTTCAAGCCAGTCGATCAACGGTCAGAGCAGCGATGGCCGAGCTCCAGCGCCTCGGCATGATCGAGCGAAAACAGGGTGCACCAACGCGCGTCCTGTCGAACGAGCCTCCCACCACCTATGTCCACTCCATGTCCGTGACTGGCGATCTGATGCAATTTGCCGGACCATCCTGGCGCGAGGTGCAGGAAATCGTGCCGCTGGTCGCAGACGAGCAGTTGGCCGAGCGCCTCGGCGACCGCCCGGGACGACGCTGGGTCCTCATCCGCCAGACGAGGAATATCGAGGGGCAGTCGGCCCCGGTCGGCTGGACGGACATCTATCTCAGTCAGGAACATGAGCAGATCGCAGAGCAGGTGAAAGATTATCCGGGCCTCGTCTATGTGCTGCTGGAAAAAGAAACCAGCATCGTCATTCACGAAATCGAACAGTCGATCCGGGCCGTCCCGGTTCCGGACGATCTCGCGAATGCCTTGCAGGTCGCAGCGGGTGATCACGCTCTGGAGCTTCGTCGCCAATATCGCGATGCGAACAACAACAGTCAGATCATCACGCTCAGCATCTTGCCAGCCAAGAATTACACCTACGAGATCACCTTGCGGCGTCAGGCCTGAGCCACTTCAAGAGCGGGAAAGACGGGCATTTATATCTGTCAGCCGGTTGGTCCACTCCGGCTGGCGACGACCCGTTTTGGAGAGGACGCGATCAGGTGCCTCTCATCACAGCAACCAAATGGCGTTTGCGACACAAAGCAATCCTCAAATGCCAGTGGCAGCATCGTGATTGGCTAGTGATCAAGCCGTCGGATATCTTTCCCTCTGCGCCCGGGACATGTCCAGATGGGAATGGTTGGGCGAACTCAGTCAAGGAGGTTGCAATGAAACGACGCACATTTCTCATTTCCGGCGCTGCCGCTCTGCTTGGTGCAACAAGCTATGGGGTGCTCCTGAGCGGGCGTTCCGATGCAACAGAAGCAGACGCCTTTCCACTTCAGCTCACGGATGCCGAATGGCGCAAGAGGCTGACCAGACCGCAATATGCGGTGCTGCGTGACCATGGCACCGAGGCGCCCTTTACCAGCCCGCTCAACAAGGAGAAACGGGAGGGAACCTTCCATTGTGCCGGTTGCGAACAGGCCCTCTATGCCTCGAAGACCAAATATGACAGTGGCACGGGTTGGCCCAGTTTTTATGAGGCCCTGCCCGACGCTGTGGGAACACGTGAGGATAACAGCCTGTTCATGATCCGAACAGAGGTTCACTGCAGCCGCTGCGGAGGACATCTCGGCCACATCTTCAATGACGGGCCACAGCCAACGGGAAAACGCCATTGCATCAACGGCGTGGCCATGACGTTCCATGCGATGAACGGGTGATGGACCGGCCCGAGGCACCAAATTTCTCGAATTCCGTGACCATCCCTTCGCTTTTTGGGAGCCGCCGCATCAGCCGGCGCTCCGTCTTGCCGCACCTGTTGGGCAGGAAAGGACTGGCAAAATTGTCAGATGGCTTTTAAAGTATCCGAAAATTGGTATAAATATCCAGTTCTTTGGAGTATAAGCCGTGAGCAAGAGATTCATGCTGATCACACCCGAAAATGGTGCCGAGGTTGTCAAAAGCCTGTCCGCGCCTGCGAGACTGTCCATTCTCAAGCTTCTGCATGAACGCGGTCCGGTGAATGTCAATGACATCTCGAGCATCCTCGGCCTGCCCCAATCCTCCACGTCGACCCACATCAACATGCTTGAGAAGGTGGGGTTGATCGAAACGGAGAGCAAGAAGGGGCGTAAGGGCAGTCAAAAGATCTGCCGCGCGGCCTATGATGAAATCGTCATGTCCTTCAAGGGAGACAAAAAGACCGATCAGGACCTGATAGAGGTCGCGATGCCGATCGGGCTTTATTCCGGCTGTGACGTCAGCGCACCCTGCGGCCTCTGCTCGCGGGAGGGGATCATCGGATTTCTCGACAGCCCCGACACCTTCCATTCGCCCGAGCGCATGAAGGCGAGCCTGTTGTGGTTCACGAAAGGCCACGTTTCCTACCAGTTTCCGAACAATGCACGCATTGCCGGCAAGACGATCAGGGAGCTGGAACTCTTGGTCGAGCTCTCTTCCGAAGTCCCCGGCACCTCGGAGAACTGGCCTTCGGACATCAATATATCCGTAAATCGGAAACTGATCGCCGTCTGGACGGCACCCGGCGACTATGGCGACCAACGGGGTAAATTCACGCCTGAATGGTGGAAGCTGGCCGGATCGCAATATGGCCATCTCAAGAGCTTCCGGGTGACCAGCGAAGGGACATTTGTCGATGGTATGCGCGTCTCTGACATGACCCTTGATGATCTCGAACTGGACCAGCATCGCTCGATCAGAGTGCATTTCACGGTGCCGGACGGTGCTGATTACCCGGGAGGGATAAATATTTTCGGTCGTGGTTTCGGCAATTACGACCAGGATATTGTATTGCGCCTAAGGACTTAATATATATCCAAATATTCGATATTTATGAGAAGAAAAACCCGTATTGACGCCAATTTTCTCTCAAGTTACCATCAGATAAGCTGAATAATATCAAATAATATGATATTAATAATGGGAGGCGGAAGGATGCGTGCAAGAGTCACGGCGCACAAGGATTATA
Organism: uncultured Cohaesibacter sp.; assembly: GCF_963662805.1. NCBI lineage: Bacteria > Pseudomonadati > Pseudomonadota > Alphaproteobacteria > Hyphomicrobiales > Cohaesibacteraceae > Cohaesibacter > uncultured Cohaesibacter sp. The sequence continues at coordinate 93,146 of NZ_OY759870.1, read as the reverse complement.
TCATCTCGGACATTGATCCACGCCTCTATGGTTCCTTCATTGAGCATTTGGGGCGGGCGGTCTATTCCGGGATCTATGAGCCCGGTCACGCAACCGCCGATGACAACGGCTTCCGGCAGGATGTGATCGATCTGGTTCGAGAGCTTGATGTTCCCGTTGTCCGCTATCCCGGCGGCAACTTCGTCTCTGCCTACAATTGGGAAGACGGGATCGGGCCAAAAGAAAACCGCCCGACGCGCCTTGATCTGGCGTGGCACACCTCGGAGAGCAACGAAGTGGGTATCCACGAGTTTGCCGACTGGGCGGCCAAGGCTGGCACCGAGATGATGCTGGCGGTCAATCTGGGTTCACGCGGCCTCGATGAAGCGCGGGCCTTCCTTGAATATGTCAATCATCCCGGCGGCTCCTACTGGTCGGATCTGCGCAAGCAGAACGGCCGCGATGAGCCATGGAATGTCAAGCTCTGGTGCCTTGGCAACGAGATGGACGGCCCCTGGCAGATCGGCCAGAAGACGGCTGCAGAATATGGCCGCGTCGCCTTTGAAACCGCCAAGGCCATGCGGGCCTTCGACAAGTCCATCGAGCTGGTCGTCTGCGGGTCCTCGACCCCGAACATGGTCACCTATCCGGAGTGGGAATATACGGTTCTCGACTATACCTATGACAGCGTCGATTACATTTCGCTGCATATGTATTTCGACAATCACGAGGGCAACACGCGCAATTTTCTCGCCAAGGCAGTGCAACTCGACACCTATATCGAGACCATTTCCAGCGTCATCAAGACGATCAAGGCCAAGAAACGCTCGAAAAAGGATGTCTATATTTCCTTTGACGAGTGGAATGTCTGGTATCACTCGGCCGAGCAGGACAAAGCGATCCTTCAGGGTCACGAGGGCTGGCCCCATGCTCCCGGACTGCTTGAGGACATCTACGATTTTGCCGACGTGCTGCAGGTAGGCCTGATCCTGAACACCTTCATTCGCCGCTCCGATGTGGTCAAGGTTGGCTGTCTGGCGCAGCTGGTCAATGTGATCGCGCCGATCATGACCGTGAAGGGTGGCCCCGCATGGCGGCAGACGACCTATTATCCCTATCTTCTGGCCTCTCAGTATGGCCGCGGCACAGCGCTCAATCTCGCGGTCGAGTGCGAGGGCTATGACACGGACTTTGCGAGCAACGTCAGCTATCTCGATGTCGCGGGCGTCCTGACGGAGAAAGACGGGGCTCTGACCTTCTTCCTCGTCAACCGTCACGAGAGCGAAGCCATTGAGGTCGCCCTGTCTCTGGAAGGCTTCAGCCAGAGCTCGATCGTGATGGACAAGGTGATCGGCGGATATGCGCTTGATGCGGTGAACGGCCCGGATGGGGAAACGGTCGGCATGGTCGACGGCTCCGGCGCGACCATCGCCGAGGGCACACTACGGGCAGACATGCCTCCGCTCAGCTACCGAATGATCCGCGTCGGATAATTGGGCAGAAGGGCGCAATCGTGCCCTTTGCCACCGCCTCCTGTTTTGCGTCCCTCTTCGAACGGCATTGACACAAGAGAGTCCCATGTCAGCTACAATTGATATCTGCAATGTAACCAAGACATATGGCGCCCTGACCGTGCTTGACGACATCTCGCTTCATATCGAGGCAGGGGAGTTTCTGGTCTTTCTGGGGCCGTCGGGCTGCGGCAAGTCGACATTGCTGCGGATGATTGCAGGGCTCGAGTCCGTTGATGCGGGCACGATTTCAATCGGAGAGGAACGGATCGACACCCTGCATCCGGGTCAAAGAGGCGTGGCAATGGTGTTCCAGACCTACGCGCTTTATCCGCACATGACGGTCGCCCAAAATATGGCGTTCGGGCTGGAAAACATCAAAATTGCCAAATCGGAAATCGACGAGCGCGTCAGATCGGCCGCCGAGACACTGGAGATCGCGCACCTGCTCGACCGCCGTCCGGCCAAGCTGTCGGGCGGACAGCGTCAGCGCGTTGCCATAGGGCGCGCCATCGTCAAGGAACCCAAGGCGTTCCTGTTCGACGAACCCCTGTCCAACCTTGATGCGGCACTCAGAAGCCGGACCCGGCTTGAACTTGCCCAGCTCCATCAACGGCTTGGAGCAACGATGATTTTTGTCACCCACGATCAGGTGGAAGCCATGACGCTGGCGAACCGGATCGTGATCATGCATGAGAAAAAGATCGAGCAGATCGGCACCCCGATGGAGATCTATCAGCGCCCCGCAACACGTTTCGTGGCTGAATTTGTCGGCTCTCCAGCCATGTCGATGCTGCCGATCACTGCGCTGGATGCCACGGCATCCGGCGCGACACTGACAATCGATGGCGCGGGAGACGTGGCGACAGGCGTCAAGCTGCCCGAGGATTTCGAGCTCAAGGGCGCAACCGTCGGCATTCGCTCCGAAGACACCCATGTGATCGCGGGGGATGAGGTCGGGATCCCCGTCAAGGTACTGGTGGTCGAACGCCTCGGCGAGCGCACATTGCTTTATGGCCAGTTGGCGAATGGGCAGGAGCTGGTGGTCGAAGACAGTGGGCGGTCGACGGTTCGGGGCGGTGACACGGTCAAGGTCGGCCTCGACAGCAACGCGCTGCATGTATTCGACGGCAGAGGTAGGGCCTATCACCGGGATGAGGGGACACAAGATGGCTGAATCCTATCGCCGGTCCCGCTGGTCCAACGCGTTGTTCATTCTGCCCTACATGACGGTCTTCACCGCTCTTTTGGTCTTTCCGCTCTTCTGGGGCATGTGGCTTTCGCTCAACAAGTCGGATCTGTTCGGTGGGGCGCAATTTGTCGGCCTCAAAAACTACGTCCGTCTGTTCAATGATCCGGTGTTCGGGCAGGCAGTGCTCAATACCATCATATTTGTGGCGGTGTCCGTTCCAACGCTCGTGGCTCTGGGACTGTTCCTCGCCCTTGCGCTCAACAAGACGACCCGCGCCTCTTCCTTCCTGCGCGGGCTGTTCTTTTCCTCATCGGTGCTGTCGGTAACCATCGTCACCCTCATCTGGCGCTTTGTGTTCATCCCCGGCGATGGTCTGCTGGCGCTGATATTCGATGCCCTGGGATTGGAGCAGATCGGCTTTCTCTCGACGGAAGGCTGGGCGCTCTTCTCCATCGGTGTCGCCACTGTCTGGTGGTGTCTCGGCCTGCCGATGATGCTGTTTTTGGCGGCGCTGCAGCAGATCCCTGCCGATCTTTATGAAGCAGCAGCCCTTGACAATGCCAGCCGCTGGCGGGTGCTGAGCCGCATCACCCTGCCCTCGATCAAATCCACCATCATTCTGGTGTCGGTGATCCAGATCGTCATGCAATTCCAGCTGTTCGGTCAGGCCCAGTTGATGACCAACGGTGGCCCGGCGGGGACCTCGCGCCCGATCGTGCTCTACATCTTCGATACCAGTTTCATTCGCTGGGATGTGGGCATGGGTACTGCGGCGTCCGAAGTCCTATTCCTCATCATTCTGCTCGCCGCGATGGTGCAATATTGGGTGACGTCCAAGAAAGGGGAGGCTTGAGCCATGGCCAAGTCCGGGAAAAACAGCTTCTCGCCCGAATGGCTGACCGCCAATCGCCAGCTGTTCTGGCTCGCCGCCGTGCTGGCTGTCGTCATGGCGGCGCCCGCCCTGTGGGTGATCGGTCTGTCGCTGAAGGACAACATCTTGTTGATGCGCGGCTCCGACGCGGTCTTCTCGGCACCCTATACGCTGAAGAACTATTCCGACCTGCTGCAGTCGAGCCTCGTCTTCACATGGTTCTTCAATTCGCTCGTCGTCGCAATCGGGCAGACGCTGGGCGTCTTGCTGCTGTCGTCCCTCGCAGGCTATGCCTTTGCGCGGCTGGAGTTTCCGTTTCGCAGGACCATTTTCGTCATCGTGCTGTTCGGCCTTGCGGTGCCTGAGCAAGCCGTGATCATCGCCCGCCACCAGATTTTCAGCTGGCTGAACCTACACAACACCTATATCGGCCTGATGCTGCCGGGGATGGCGTCCGCTTTCGGGGTGTTCCTGATGACCCAGTTTTTCCGTGCGATCCCCAAGGAAATCGACGAAGCGGCCCTCCTCGACAACACACCGCGCTGGCGCATCTTCTGGAAGGTTCTGCTGCCGCTGACCATGCCAGCGCAGGCCACATTGGGCATCTTCACCTTTCTTCTGGCATGGAACGACTACTGGTGGCCGCTGATCTCGGCAACCAAGAAGGACATGTACACCCTGACGATCGGCATAGCCTCTTCGCAGCGCAATTTCGCCCAGACCGAAGGGCTCGGTTTTCTGGCGGCGCAGGCGGTGTTTGCCTCGCTGCCGGTGCTGATCGTCTACATCTTTTTCCAGCGGAATATCGTGACCGCTGTCTCGGGAGGGGCCGTGAAGTGACGGCCGGAGATACTGGAGGTCTTGGGGGAAGGAACGAGCAAGACATCCGGGTTCAATCGGGGGTGAGACCCCAGCAAAGGGAGTGAGAGAAATGAAACAGATTCTATTGGCCGGCGTATCGGCCACCCTGCTCGGCATGACGTCGATGGCACATGCCGACACCACCATCGAATTGCAGCGCTTCTTCGGTGCCTGTGAAGCGGACTATGGCGACGTCACGGACGTTTCCAAGGCGGTTGGCGAATGCGGCATCATCACCTCGCTGGTGAACAAGTTCGAGGCTGACAATCCGGGCATCACCGTGAATGTGACGGACCGTGGAATGGCCCGGCTACAACCAGCTCAACGCACAGCTGGCGTCCAATGCCGCGCCGGACGTCGTCTCGATGCATTATTCGGTGATTTCCGACTATTCCAGCCGTGGCCTTCTGATCCCACTTGACGATCTTCTGGCTTCACAGGAGATCAAGCCGGGCGACTTTTCCGACGCGTCCCGTGGTGGCGTGACCAAGGAAGGCAAGATGTTCGGTCTGCCTTTTGACAACTGGACCATGCTGTTCCACATCAACATGAACCTGATGAAAGAAGCCGGTCTCGTCAATGCCGACGGCACGCCGATGTTGCCGAAATCCGAAGAAGACTTCTTCACGCTTGGCAAGAAATTCAAGGACGCCACCGGCAAGCCCTATCTGGTGCAGATCTATGCAAACGAAACCGCTGCCTACACCCGCATTTTCTACACCCTGATGCAACAGCAGAATTATGACTTCTTTGCCGATCCGGCGAAGATCAATCTGCAGGGCCCAGAAGCCAAGGCGGCTGTTGAATTCATGAAGAAAATCAACACCGAAGGCCTCAGCACCGTGGATATGGACTATTCCGCCGCGGTCTCGGGTTTCTCGTCGGGCAAGGGCGGTATTGCGGTCAACGGCACATGGCTGATCGGTGACTTCGACGCCCAGTCCAAGGAAGACGGCAACGCCCTGTCTGGTGGCTACACCGTCTATCCGGTGCCGCAATTCATGGCCGCCAAAGACAGCACCTATGTGGATGGTCACGGTTGGGTCATTCCGCGCGGGGACCGCGATGAAGAAAAGATGGAAGCCATCGGCAAACTGTTCAAGTTCCTCAAGGACAATGACTTTGAATGGGCCCGCACCGGTCATCTTCCCGCTGTGAAGGCCGTCTTCGATATGGACGCCCTTCAAGAGCCTGCCCCATCGCGACAACATCGCGAAGATTTCCCAGATCGGCGAATCCCTGCCCGCTGAAGTGAAACGGCAGTTCGCCATTCAGGACATCATCGGGGAAGAGCTCGCAGCAGCAATCAGCGGCGACAAATCGGTCGATGATGCCTTGGGTCGGATTGAATCCCGGGTCAACGATCTGCTTGGCAACCTCTGACAAGTCGATCTCCGACCACGCAGCAACGATCTCAGGCGGGCTCCGAGCCCGCCTGATGGCATTTAGAGATCTGCGGGAACACCGAGAAGAGATGGCACTCTCATCGAAGCGGAATCTATCGACGCCCCTCTTCCCAGACGGGGAAGGCATAGGTCTGCGCGAGGGCCTCTATCCATTCCTCATCGATCAGCAGACGCTCGGCGGCGATGAAATCGAGGGAATAGATTCGGTCGTCATCGATGGGCAGCAGCTCTTCCTCAAGGCGATTGAGCGTCGCGCCCGCCAAGCCATGCAGCTTGTCATCAAGGCGGCGCAGATAGACGGCCTGTCGCGCGACAAAAGCCTCATGCGCGATCAGCTTGCCCCACAGGTCGGAGCTGGCGTTCCAACTTTCTGGTGATCAGGGGCAGGAAGGTCTCTTCATCTTCCATTCCGTCGGCAACGGTGGCGTTGACGAGGGAGGCCGGAGAGCTTTCGTCTGCAATGGAGGCAAACAGATCAACGGCCTGCTTGACCGGTGGTCCGAAGGCCAGAACCGAGCCGTCTTGTGGCGTCAGATTGCGGGCAAGCCCCGTCAGGTCTCCGCGCCCGAGAGCGATGATGCGGTTGAGCATGGTACGGCTGAGATGGCCGATGTTGAGCTGGAGATTTTCGAGCGCCAGAGTGAGACGCTGGGGCAATGACCGCCCCGACGTGATGATGGCGCCATCGACAACAACCGGATTGTCATCGCTGTTGTTCATGGTCTCCCGCGCAACATGGCCTGCATGGACAAGCGCCTCAAGCGCCGTGCCAAACACCTGCAGCCCGCAGCGATAGGACAGCGGATCATGCACCCGGCCCGACTCGAGCCACGCGTCCGCTGCAAAGGCATCAAGCGCGAAACTCGCAAGGATCGGGGATGAGGCCATCTTCATTCTGCCGGGCCGCAAGCCACGGCTGGCGACTGGCGGAAAAGCCTGCGCAAGACAGGCCCATCACGGCGATGGACGCATAGAAAAGCCGATGGGGCCCTCGCCAGAAGCAGAGCCGAACGTGCGACTGAGGTGGCATTGCTGCTTACCAACACCAGCCCCTCCTTGCTTTGGGGCCGATAGGGCACCAATCCTGCCTGTTCCAGAGCCTGAAGAGCAGGCAGGCGCTCTCCTCCGACATAGGCGAAGCCCTCCCCGACCAACGCGGCCCCCGATCTGGCCCATCAGGCCGATATCGGCACAACCGAGAGAACCAATCGGCCGCACCCTCGGGGATGACGTCGCGCTCCAGCAGATTGTGAAGGGCAATCAGCAATTCGGGATGGATGCCAGCATGCCCCGTCAAGGAAGCATTGATGCGAAGGGCGATGGCTGCGCGGACCTCCTCAACGGACATGGGCGTGCCGATGGCAAAGCTGTGTGCCCGCAACAGGCGCATGTTGAAGTCATGCATCGCGCCAGCATCAATCGCGCAATCCTTATAAGCCCCGACGGACGTGGTCACCCCGTAAGCCGCTGTCCCATTCTCCACCGCAAGCTCCACGGCCCGGCGGGCCTTCTCGACCTGCTCAAGGGCCGTCGGGCAGGTCATGATTTGCCCGCGCCGGTTGGCTATGTCTTCCAACTGGCCAAGGGTCAGGGATCGACCATCCATCATGATGGCGGGGCGCGGGGAATGGTGAGAGTGTGGTTTCAATATCGGAGGGAATAGCGGGGAATGGACTGCACACGGTTGTTCTATCTCTTGTTGCACAAGGTGGGAAAATATTAGCCGTGCGGTTGATCAACCATGCTATACAAAAAACTGAAATGGCTATACTTATTTACAAAGAGGGCTCGATTCATTGTTCGACATCAGGTCTCTAGTGGCGTTCGTCTACGCCCGTAAGACAGGCAGTGCCAGCGCGGCTGCGCGGGAGATGGGCATCTCGGTGACGACTGTCACAGCCACCATCACCCGGCTTGAAGAGCAGTTGAGCACGTCACTGTTCCTCAAGACCCGCAAGGGCAATCTGCCCGCTGTCGGTAGCAATTCCATCCTGTTCTTCGCCATGCTTCTGCTCGGCGGACTGTCACGGATCGAGAATGCCCTTCGGTGAGGGTGACGTCCCCATTTCCATGTCCGAGCTGGAAACCCGAACCGAAGGCCTGATGGCCCTTGACGACAGGCTTGATGAACCGCTCAAGGACTGGTGCAAGCTGCGCCTGTCCCCCAAACTGATCTTCCGTTTTATCGCGGTTTATGAGCAGGGGAGCATCAACAGCGCAGCCGAGGCGCTTGGCATCGCCCAACCGCAACTCAGCCGCCAGATCGCCTATATCGAGGAGATCCTCGGCGCTAGGCTGTTTGAACGGGAGCATCGGGGGCCTCCGACCCTTGCCCTCTGCAGAGATCTTCTATGCGGGCGCCGGGGCACTCCAACGCCATTTGCGAGCGCAATATCAGGCGCGGAGACCTCCTCTTCATGCGCGAGGTCAAGTCGGTGAAGATCGGTTGCGTTCCCCCGCTCGAAACGCGAAGCTATCTCTGCACCATCATGGGCAAGATCTGTAGCGCGTGGCCGTTGATCGATCCGAGGGGAGAGGTTCGCGTCATCACCGCAACAACCAACAGCTTGCTGGCGCAGGTGAAGAATCATGACCTCAATGCTGCCATCGTCGACAGCCCGCGCGTGCCTCATGGCTTCTCAACGCGCGTTTTGCGCCGCTACCAGCTGAAGCTTGCGGGTACCAACATTGAGGGCATCGATGAGCGGGGCATGCTGTCCCGTGGGGCCATCGAGGATCTGATGCAGAAGCGGACGTTCGTTCTACCCGGTCGCGACACGGGCCTGCGCACTCTTGTCGATGAGTGGCTTCAGGCTCAGGAGCTTGATCCGCTGAATGTGATTGAAGTGGATTCCATCACCATTCTCGCATCGATGACGCGGCTTGAGACGCTTCATTTCCCTGCTCCCCGCGCTGGGGTTTCTCGAACTTTTAAGTGAAGTGCGGACTTGCGACATTCCCGATGCGCCGGAACTGGTGCAGACCCTGATATGGAACGAGGAAGCCTCGCACAGCCGCCCGATTTCGGTCCTTAACCACATCATCACGAGCTTCTGATGAAGCTATGAGCGCACGGCAGATACAAGCGGGCACGACAAAACGCCCTCTGGCTCCAAGGCAATAGATTGCCCACCACACGAAGGAGATAAGTCTTTTCAGATTTAAGAGGAAAGACAAATGGTGCCCAGGAGAGGACTCGAACCTCCACTTCCATACGGAAACTAGCACCTGAAGCTAGCGCGTCTACCAGTTCCGCCACCTGGGCAACTCAAGTGTGAGGCGGTTTTTAAGGCGGTGGCCGGTCAATGTCAATCTAAAGAATTGAGAAATGTGCACAATTCACATCATAAAACAGGATTGTGACAAAGGGCTTTGGAAAAGCAGGTTGTTGCGCCTTTCCCTTTGGGGGTCAACGGATTAGGAATGCGGCAACGCGCAGAAATGAAATGTCTTATAACTTCAATTTCATGCGCAAGCTTATGGCCTCTGGCCAGCTTTCAATCGTTGCCGGTCAGGGCGGTCCTGATCGTGTTGACTCTGGCCTTGAGCGGCATTGCTGATTGAAAAATCGAGCTGCTTTCAAGCGCGAAAAGGTTGAATATGAGTCCTTTTTCGTCTTCACTGATAGGCATCAATATGGGTGAAGCACTTTGTCACCCGATGACGGGATGGTTGGGCGGAAACCGTTGCGTCGACGGGACCACGGGGAGACATTGATGAACAATTCTACTGGCAAGATCGTTACCGTCTTCGGCGGCTCGGGTTTTCTCGGGCGCCATGTGGTTCGTGCGCTTGCTCTCAAGGGCTATCGCGTCCGCGTTGCGGTCAGGCGGCCCGACCTCGCTGGCTTCCTGCAGCCGCTGGGCAATGTCGGTCAGGTCATGCCGATGCAGGCGAACCTAAGAGACGCCAATTCCGTCGCGCGAGCAGTCGAGGGGGCTGATGCGGTCGTCAATCTGGTCGGTATCCTTTATGAGACCGGCAAACAAAGCTTTGACGCGGTTCATCACATCGGGGCCAATACCATCGCCGAGGCCGCGGCCCGCGCAGGCATTTCAAAGCTGGTGCAGATTTCGGCCATTGGCGCATCGGAAGAATCGGCCGCAGGCTATGCCCGCAGCAAGGCGCTTGGTGAGGAAGCAGCACTTGCCGCTGTGCCTAGCGCCATCGTCATCCGTCCGTCCCTGCTCATTGGCAGCGAAGATAACTTCTTCAATAAATTCGCCGAGATGGCGCGCATCTCCCCGTTTCTGCCGCTGATCGGCGGCGGGCTGACGAAGTTCCAACCAGTTTTTGTGGGCGATGTTGCCAATGTCATTGCTCGCGGTGTCGATGGGCTCTTGAAGCCCGGAGCCACGTATGAGCTAGGCGGCCCGGATGTGCGGACTTTCCGCGAACTGATGGACATGATGATGGCCGTGACGCACCAGCAGAGAATGCTGCTGCCGATCCCTTTCTGGTTGGCTGGCATGATGGGGTCTGTCTTCCAGTCCCTGCCGGTCACGCCACCCCTCACCCGCGATCAGGTCACCATGCTCAAGTCCGACAATGTCGTATCGGAGCTTGCCAAGGCGGAAGGCCGGACCTTTGAAGGGCTCGAGATCAATCCCATGGCGATCGAGGCGGTCATTCCCACCTATTTGTGGAGCTATCGCTCTACTGGCCAGTATGAGGCCAACCGGGTGCAGTGATCCCGCATCTTCGCGCTTTTCGTTGCAATGCCGTCAGTCCCGGACTGGCGGCATTTTCTGTATCAGGGGACTGCGGGCCGCAAAGCTTAGCCAGTCTTTCAATCCCGGCGTTGTCCAGCCACTTTCTGCAATTGCCGACAGGCGCGGAAAAACCATGTGATTGAAGAGGGCGCGGCTGACCAGATTTTCGCTCCAGATGCAGCCCTGAAGGCCCATCACTTGCGCACTGTCCGCGAAACCGGAGAGAGGATCAAAGTGATAGGTCTGCTCGGGAGAGGAGGTTCCTGCCCAGCTCAGGCCCGGCTCGTCCCATGCGTCGGACTGCGCCATATCGAGATAATAGGCCTCGCCGGGGCACATGATGACGCGATAACCCTTGGCGACCAGTTCCGGCCCGCTCTCGGCCTTCATCCAGGCCATGAGGATGGCTTGGTCAGGATCGAGCCCGCCGCCCCTTGCCGCCTCCTCCCACGCAAGCGGAGTCTTGCCGGCGGCCACGATGCGGTCGGAGACAAAGCGCAGGATGGCAGCTTGCATCTTCATGCTGTCCGGGTTGCCCGCATCATCGACATGGCCCTTGGCGCGCGCCCAGCTTGCTGCGGAGCGCGACCCGGCCCATGCGGCCTCCGCCACCTCGTCACCGCCCATATGAACATAGGAGCCGGGGAAAAGATCGCAGACTTCACCGAAGATGCGATCAAGAAAGGTCCATGTCGCGCTGAGGCCCGGATTGAGGGCGTTGTTGACATAGCCCTGTACCGATGAGCCGCCCGCCATGGCACTGGGGTCAACCAGCGCAGGCACCGAGGCAAGAGCGGCGTAGCAATGGCCGGGCACATCGATTTCCGGCACCACCTCGATCTGGAGCCTTTCGGCATGGGCGACAACGTCCCGGATATCCTGCTGGCTGAAAAAGCCGCCGTGTCGTGCCGCGCCGGAGCCATGCTGGGGCAACAGCGGCAGACGATGGCCACGCCATGCGCCCACTTGCGTCAGGCCGGGGTAGCGCCTGCTTTCGAGACGCCATCCTTCGTCGTCGGTCAGGTGCCAGTGAAAGCGATTGAGCCGGTGCCATGCGAGGCGATCAAGAAAGTCGAGGATCGAGGATTTGCCATAGACCTGCCGGGAGACATCGAGATGCATGCCGCGCCACTCGTGCGCAGGCTCGTCGACGATCCGGCCCTCCAGCGGAAAGACAAATCTCTCGGGCGTGGTTGACGCGGCCTGCCAAATCTGGGCCAGAGCGACGAGGCCATAGAACAGGCCCGTGTTGGCCTGCGCAACGAGCGTGATGCCCTGAGGCGTGAAGGTCAGCTCATAGCCCTCAACCGATGCTCCCTGCCCCTCTTGCCGTTGGGAGAAGAGATCAAGATGGAGCGGGATGCCTGCTGCGTCCGCCCCAAAGGGCAGCACCGCACCGGGAAACAGTCGCCCGAAAAGGTCATTGGCATTGCTGACCGTCTCGCTGGCCTCAACCAAGAAGCCCGACGGGCAGGTCTCGCTCCAACGTTCGATGGCAATATGATTGGCCATCGGCAGGAGGCCGAGCAAAGGGGACCTGCGAGCAATGCTCTCCGGCGCAGGCGACGCACCGCTTGAAAGCTTGTGCGGTTTTAGGGACTCAGGCAAGAGCGCTTCGCAGGTGACCCCCACCGTTTCGCCGCCGGGCAAGATCAGAAAGGCGGATTTCGGGCCGTCGGTGCAATGGTTGGGCTTGTGCGATAGAACCGGGATGATGATTTCCCAGCAGTCGTCGCCACCAAGCATCACGGGTGTCTCCGGTGCCACTTCGTGATAATTCGCCGTGCGACTGACGTAGCGGGCACCGATCAGGCCTGTACCCGGCGGAATGCGAGTGATGGAGGTGAAGGCAAGGCGCGAATCCGGCGACAGGGTGGCCGCCTCCGACGCATAGAGCCGCAGGCGCGTCTGCCCGGTTCTGCTATCGTCCTCGATCCAGCTGCTTGCGAGTTTGAATGCCGGTTCCGCCATCATGTCACCCTGGCCCTGATCCCCTTGCGGCACGGTTTCGCCGCGCCTATGTCCTGCCAACAAAAAAGACGGGGCTCGCCCCGCCTTGGTGTCCCATGATCAGGAGGCGGACCGGATTCGTCAAGCTCCGTCTCAAGGTGAATGAACAGGCGACAGTGCATAGGAGCCTCCGCTCCTTCTTGCAAAGATATCCCTTTGCCCGAACTGGCGATCAGGGTACAAATCTGGCAAGGCGCTCCCGGTTGCAAGCAAGGAACGCCCACTCGATTTCAGATGCATTGAGACCAGAGAAGGAATGCCGCCATGGTTCGTCAAATGATCTCCACAGGCTCCGGGATGGAAGCCGAAGCTGGCTACAGTCGGGCAATCGTCGACGGGGACTGGTGCTTTGTCTCGGGAACGACGGGCTACAATTACACAACCATGGTGATGCCCGAAACGCTGATGGCCCAGACGCACAATTGCTTTTCAACCATCAAGAAGAGCCTTGGAGAAGCGGGCTTCACGCTCTCGGACATCGTGCGCATTCGCTATTATGTCACGTCCCGCGAGCATGCGAAGGAAGCCTTTCCCATCTTCGGTCAATATCTGGGCGATATCCGGCCAGCAGCCACCCTGCTCATTTGCGATCTGTTGCATCCGGACATGAAGATCGAGATTGAGGTGACCGCAAAGCGGCCCGAGGAAGGGTTCTGGACCGGAACGTCGGACCCGCTCAAGCTTTTCGACTAAAGAAAAAGGCCCGGAAACGGGCCTTTTTCAATGGATCAACTGTTACGCAGCACGAAGGGCAGCCGGTCAGCGACTGAACCGGGTTTCGCGATGCAGGATATAGAGGGACGCCGCCACAATCAGCAAAGCCCCGAGCCAGAATTGCCCCACAGGTGCAAAGCCGAATGCGATCCAGCCAACGGCCACGTTGAAGGCGAGTTTGACATGGTCGAATGGCTGCACATAGGCGGCATCCGCCACAGAGTAAGCGCGCGTGATGAGCCACTGGGACAGAAGGACAAAGAAGCCTGACAGCACAATGATTCCTAGCGCCGTCATGTCGGGCATGACAAAGCCGCTGCCGACCGCCATCAGCCCGTTGAACGGGGTCATGAACAGCAGCAGATAGACGGTGACCGCCTCAGGGGCTTCCTCGTCCGTGAGGGTCTTGGTCATCAGGGATGTCGCAGCCCAGAAGAAGGCAGCAACCACCGGCCAGAGAGCGTGGATGGTGAAGCCGTCCGACCAGGGGGCCAGGATGATCATGCCGCCGATGAAGCCGACAACGGTCGCCGCCAAGCGATGGATGCCGATCTTTTCCTTCAACAGCAAATGAGCCCCAAGGGTGACGAAGAAGGGTGAGGTCATGATGAGCGCGATGCCCTGCCAGATCGGCACATAGGCAAGCCCGGCAACCCAGGCCTGAACGCCGAGAACGGCAAAGATAACGCGCAGAAGGTGCCGACCGGGCGCCTTGGTGCGGGCGGCCTTCAGGCCGACCTTCATAAGCCACGGCAGGCTGAACAACAGTGCCGCAAAATATTGCCCGAAGGCAACGAACGGCGAGGCCACGCCAAGGCGCATGGTGAGATATTGCGTGGCCAGATTGACCAGCGCAAAGGTGAACCCGGCACAGATCATGTAGATGGCGCCCAACAGGGCACCCGACCTGATCAGCGGGAGCTGAGGATTGGCAGTTTGGGAAATCTGATTCATTTCGCTTTCCTGATTGGGCCGCCAGCACAAAGCATGGCGCGCACAGCCAAAGTGAATCAGGACGCAATGACGAGCCTCTCTCTCACTGGCCATGCCAGCGAGGGATCGGATGCTGTCACATTCTCTTTCATCCGGACTGTAACCGTCGGCTCCGGAGTCACACCGGATCTGCTGACCGTTCCTTGCTTGATCGGAACGCGCTCGCGGGCTTGAGAGGCATCCCTCCCTTACCGCCGGTGGGGACTTTCACCCCGCCCCGAGAACAAAGCCCGCCAAGTGTTGCAAAGGCGCAATCTGTGCAGGCTCCGAGAAGATGGCGCTTTTCTTCACATTTTACAAGAGGGAATACTACCAATGCAGCTCATCTATTTGATGAACGAAATGAATAGAACAAGCAGAAAGTGCAGAACAACAGAATAAGCAAAAGAAGGTTTTGCTTTCGACCAGACAAACAAAAAGCGGGAGTCAAGGTCCCGCCCTTTTGTTTCTATGGTGTGTGCCTTGAAATCAAGGTCTTGAGGTGCTTTCGCCGAAGTTTATGCTCCCTGATCGTTGTATGGAGCCCCTTCGGACGGAGCCGCCGGGTGGGAATTGTGTCGAGCCGCCATAAAGCGATCGAACTCTTCCTTGTCTTTGACGCGACGCAGTTCGGTGAGGAACTCCTCGAACTCTGCCCGTTCTGCTTCGAGCTTGCGGCGCTCTTCTTCAAGACGCTCAAGTTCTGCCTTGCGATATTCATCAAAGGCCACGTTGCCGGTCGGTGCGAAACCGTCGCGACGGTGGTGACCATGACGATGGCCGCATCCAGATCCTTTGAACTCGTGATTCACCCGTGTCTTGATATCCTTGAACATTTCACGCATTTCTTCACCCCAGATCATATAGGCCAACATAGCAAGACCAAGCGGCCAGAAGAAAATAAAACCAAGTATCATCAAGCCTACATGATGAGCTTTCCAAGATGACTTGGTAGCAGTAGTCTGTGACATTGTCTTCCTTTCGGTCGGTATTACATTCATTTTTCACATTGAGTTTAAAGTCTTTCCAAGACCGCAACCCAATGCACTCTCACAGCACAAGAGGTGGTGAAGTATTCCTTGCAGTTCAAGTGAAATTGGGGTGAAATTTATTTCGGGTATCAGCCCTTGAAAACAGACGAAGACTCACCGTTGGGTTGTCAAGAGGCGGTTTTTCTCGCCTTTTCGCCCCAATCGTGCCGCTTTGCCGCATCCTTCGGGTCAGAAAAGGACCGCATGAGGCTAGCCATCAGACACAAAAAAGGCCCCGAACCCTGTTCGGAGCCTCAGCTTCTCGTCGTCCGAGATGGCGCTTAGCCAATCGTCGTGACAAAATCTTCCGGTGCGCGGCGCACTTTCTTGAGATTGACCAGCCAGTCGCCTTCGGTGTCGCGATAGCCAAGCGGCAGGATCGTCACAGAGCGAAGGCCGCGCGCCCTGAGATCGAGAATCTCGTCGAGCTTGTCGGCATCAAAGCCTTCCATCGGAGTTGAATCGACCCCTTCGAACGCAGCCGCCATCAGGGCAACGCCAAAGGCGATGTAGGCCTGACGAGCCGTATGCTCGAAGTTGACGTTGGCTTCACGCGGGATATAGGCGCCGAGCAGGCGCTCGCGATAGGCTTCCCAGCCTTCGTTGGTGAAGCCACGTTCGTCGTTGACCAGATCGAACATATTGTTGATCCGTTCGGGGGTGTAATTGTCCCAAGCGGCGAAGACGAGCAAATGGGAGCCCTCGGTGATCTGTGCCTGACCATTGGCCGCCTCGCAGATTTTTGCGCGAACGTCCGGATCGGTGACGACGATCAACTCGAAGGGCTGAAGTCCGCTTGAAGTCGGAGCCAGACGCACGGCTTCAACGATGCGATCCACCTTGTCCTGCGGTACCGGTTTGCTGGGGTCCATTTTCTTGGTTGCGTAACGCCAATTGAGTTTTTCGATATACATTGGGTTGCCTTTTCGTTTTGAACGCTCGACACCGGCCCGTCTTGGGAGAGGCTGGTTTGCGGGCTTCGTATCTGGTATCATTTCGTAACCACGTCTATATACGTAACCAAGACTGCTGTGCAAGCAGGCACAAATTTGATACCAGGTAACACGGGAAAACGGGCACGCAGAGAACACGCGAGGGGTGAGTGGGCATGACCGAGCAGTATGATCATAGTAAATGCGCAACGGTGCGGGAGCTTCTGGCGCGTCTTGGCGACAAGTGGACCGTGCTGGTCATCATCATGTTGCGCAAATGGCCCGATGCGCTTCAGCGAGCTCAAGCGCTCGGTTGCGGGGATCTCACAGCGGATGCTGACCCTAACCCTCAGAACTCTGGAAAGGGATGGTCTTGTGAGCCGGACCGTTCACCCGACAATCCCGCCTGCGGTGGAATATGCGCTTACCGACATGGGCCATTCCTTTGCCGAGCCGGTGATGGCTCTCGGCGACTGGGTCTTCAAGCATCACGAAGAAATCCACTCGGCACGCACCGACTTTGATGCCCGCTCAGAGCAGGCAGCCAAAAAACTGGCGACGGTTTCTGGCTGACCGGACTAGTGCGCTTAAAGTGCCCAGATCCGCTTTATGAATTGAAGGAGCGGATGAAGTCTGAAATGCGCGGCGCGATTTCTGAGCGGAAGCGCGAGCCATTGAAGACACCGTAATGCCCCACGCCGGGCTGCTCGTAATGGACCTTCATGGTTTCATCCAGTCCGGTGCAGAGATCATGCGCGGCAGCCGTCTGGCCTGCGCCCGTGATGTCGTCCTTCTCGCCTTCCACCGTCATCAGCGCGGTCTTGGTGATCTTGCCAGGGTCAATCCGGTGATCGCGATAGGTCATCGTGCCTTCCGGCAGGGCGTGGTTGATGAACACGGTTTCCAGCGTTTCGAGATAGAATTCCTCGGTCATGTCCATGACGGCGAGATATTCGTCATAGAAATCGCGGTGCTTTTCGGCGGAGTCGCCATCGCCGATAACAAGGTGATTGTAGAATTCCTGGTGGGCGCTCACGTGGCGTCCAGATTCATGCCCATGAAGCCGCTCAATTGCAGGAAACCGGGATAGACGCGCCGCCCGAAGCCAGCATGAGGGAACGGCACCGGCATGATGACATTGTTGCGGAACCAGTCGATCCCCTTGCTGTTGGCGTAGTCATTGACCGCGGTTGGCGAAATGCGCGTGTCGATCGGCCCACCCATCAGGGTCATGGAGGCCGGTGTGCGGGGATCGTTGATGGCATTCATGTGGGAGACGGCAGCGACCACCGGAACCGACGGTTGGCAGACTGCCATCACGTGGGTATTCGGCCCCAAAAAATGCAGCATGTCGATGACATAGTCGATATAGTCATCAAGACCGAATTCCCCTTCCTGCAAAGGCACGAGGCGCGCGTCGACCCAGTCGGTGATATAGACCTCATGGTTCGGCAGCATGGTCTCGACGGTGCCTCGCAAAAGGGTTGCGTAGTGGCCGGACAGGGGCGCGACGATGAGCAGCTTTGGATCCTTGCGATGTCCAGAGGGGAGCATGCGCTCGAAATGAATGAGATTGCAGAAGGGATGACGCCAGACGGTCTTCTCGTGCACCGAGGTGGCCTGACCATCAACCATGATTTCCTGAATGCCGAACTCGGGCTTGCCATAGCGCCGCGTCGTGCGCTCGAAGACTTCCGCCGCCGCCGCCATGGTCTTGCCAAAGGGGGTCTGGGACAGGGGATTGACCGGTTTTGCATGAAGACACGGGTGGCGTCCGCCGCCGCGCGCCAGGGGCTCAGCATGGCATGATGCCATTCATACATCTGATAGACCGGCATCGGCACCACGGACATGTCCAGTTCCATCATGTCCGACATGTCAAAGGCATCAAAAAGCGGCAGACCGGAGAACATGGTCTTTGGATCAAAGGCATTGAAATCGATCTTGTTGGGATCGAACCAGCCGTCATAAGAGAATGTGCCGTATTTCATTGCGTTTCATCCGTGATGTGTCGGGTCGACCCTGCCATGGTCCGATCCACAGTGCGCGTCAGCCCGAATAGAGGTCTTCGGCATTCCGAGCGATTGTGCATGGCAGCATGATAGAAGCCATAACGAGGCCAGCATAGCAGAAATACATAACCAATTAGGCTAAGCATCGCCTTCTTTTCCCCATTGCAGCACAAGTTATGCTGCATTGCAACATAAAATCACCTGAGCATACTGCCCGCCAGTGCTTGCACCGGCGGCAACAAAGATGACACTATGCCGGTCGGAGCTCGCTATCGCTCTGATCACATTTGGACTTACGACACTCCAGAGCCTTCGAAAATGGACTTCTCGCCCCTGCCCGCACCGGAATTTGCCAGCCTGCAAATCAAGCTCGACACGCTGGTGCGCCTGCGCTGGCTCGCCATTCTGGGGCAGACCATCGCTGTCATTGTGGTCTGGCTCGTTCTCGGCTACGACTTCGGAGCGGTTCTCTGTCTGGCTCTTGTGGCGCTGTCGGGATGGCTCAATCTCTATCTGCAGTTCCAGTTTCGCAAGAGCGTGCGCCTGTCGCCTTTGCCCGCCACCGGACTGCTGGCCTATGACACGGCCCAGCTCGGAGGCCTACTCTATCTGACCGGGGGCCTGCAGAATCCCTTCACGTTCCTTCTGATCGTGCCTGCGGTGGTATCGGCGACCATGCAGCCGCCGCGTTACACGATCTTTCTTGTTGGCCTCATGACGGCGATCTCGACGCTGCTGGTGTTCTTTCACCAGCCCCTGCCGTGGGCCGGTGCCGAGCCGCCACAGATGCCGGTCATGTATCTGGCCGGGATCTGGATAGCCCTCATCGTGACGATGGGCTTCATGAGCGTCTATACTTTCCGCATTGCCAAGGAAGGGCACATGCTGGCCGATGCCCTCTCGGCCACCGAGCTGGTGTTGGCCAATGAGCAGCACCTTACCAACCTTGATGGCCTTGCCACCGCTGCTGCACACGAGTTGGGAACACCGCTCTCGACCATTCAGCTTGTGGCCAAAGAGCTCGAACGCGAGTTGACGCCGGACGATCCGCTTCTGGAGGATATCGTGCTGTTGCGCTCTCAGGCCGAGCGCTGCCGGGAGATTCTGGGCAAGCTGCGCTCCCTGTCCGGGGACGAGCACAACAATTTCACCAAGATGCGCATCACGGCGCTGATCTGCGAGATCGTCGAACCGTTCGAGAATACCGGCATCGAGATCGTGCAGAGCTTCCCTGAAGACCTTTCCGATCAACCGGTGCTCTGGCGCAATCCGGGGCTGCTGTTCGGGCTGGGCAATCTGGTCGAGAATGCGGTCGAATTCGCCTCCAGCCGTGTCGAAGTCACCGCACGCTGGACCGACAGCAGCATCATGATCAGGATTGCGGATGACGGCCCGGGCTTTGACGACGAGATCATGGACCAGTTGGGCGATCCTTTTGTCACCTCACGCAGCGAGCAGACCCGCTCGGCGCGTGCCGCCATCGCCACCAAGGCCTCAAAAGGCCAGTCTGGCATCATGCTCAACGGCGGCGGACTTGGTCTTGGCTTCTTCATTGCCAAGACCTTATTGGAAAGAACCGGGGGAAAAGTGAGCATTGCCAACGGAAACAGATCCAAATCGGCATCAAGTTCGAACAATACTTTCAAAAGTAGTGGAGCAATGATCGATATACTTTGGCCTAGGGCGGCACTTGAGACAGATCAATAAAAGTAGCAAGTTTGATGCTAGATTAAGCAGACGAGACCGATTGCCGCACCCCAAAAAGGGAAGAGCTAGTTTTTTGGGGTGGCGCGGCAAAGCATACAGGACCAGCAAATGACTCTAATTGAACAAGCCTTAAGCCCACAGACGGGCTACCTGTTGCTGGTCGACGATGATCGACCATTTCTCATCCGGTTGGCGCGGGCGATGGAAAGCCGAGGACTTTCCATCCAGACCGCAGACACTGTGGCGGAAGCACTGGCGCTTGTGAAACAGGAACCGCCCCGTTATGCCGTGGTAGACATGCGTCTGGGAGACGGCAACGGGCTTGACGTGATCGAGGCCATCCGCAACTCAAATCCGGACGCCCGCACCATCATGCTGACGGGCTACGGCAACATCACGACCGCCGTGACTGCCGTGAAACTAGGCGCTGTCGACTATCTGGCAAAGCCGGCCGATGCGGACGACATTTATGCTGCATTGATGAACGAAGGCACCGTCAAGACCCAGCCGCCAGAAAACCCGATGTCTGCCGACCGTGTCCGTTGGGAGCATATCCAGCGGGTCTACGAAATGTGCGACCGCAATGTCTCCGAGACCGCACGGCGTCTCAACATGCATCGCCGCACCCTGCAGCGCATTCTGGCGAAACGCGCCCCGCGTTAGACCTATCCCCGATCCCCACAATCGGAACCGAACCCGGCATCACAGCTTGTTGGGTTCGATATGAACCGGTACGCGGCCCGGATCATGGATGGCGTGCAGGCGCGCTGCTGCCAACTGCGCAAAGCGCAGGGTGACCGCTTTGCGCCGGGCCGCCGCCAGCTTTTGCTCCTCCACATGACGGACGATCTCTGCCCCGTGGGCGTCGGCAATGATGAGTCCTGCCTCCTCAGGAAAGATCTCCGCCGGGGTTTCCTGATTGGTGGCAAAGAACAACCGGTCACAGAAATCCCAATAGTCCGGCCATTTGTTGTCGGCTCGAAAATCAGCGATCGAGGACTTGATCTCGACGATCCAGACCTCGCCCTTGTTGTTGATGGCAAAGAGGTCCGCGCGGCGACCGGACTTAAGGGTCATTTCCGGCAGGCAGACAAAGCCATGGCGGCGCAACAGGCGGCTCGTGCCGCGCTGGATTTCCAATGCTCTCTGAGACTGACGGCCATCCACCGGGGCGGAGATGTCCGGTTCGATCATTCTGCTCATGATTGCCTTTTCATCAAGGACAATGACGCGTGCTGTGACGTACGATTCGAGTGGCTCAGCCTAGCACAGAATGCACCGCCTTGCGGAAGCCATCGGCAAAGCGGTTGATGTGCGCCTCCTCAACGATCAACGGCGGAGAGATCGCAATGGCATCCCCAAGCCCCCGGATCATCACCCCCTGCTGCCAGCAAGCCTTGAGCAGTGCACCGCCGATTGAGCCGGGCTTGTCTGCCAAGGGTTCGAACTCGACGGCACCGATGAAGCCGATGCCTCTGGTGTCTATCACGCGCGGCAGGTCCTTGAAGGATGCGATCATGTCCTGCAAGGCATCGCTAACCGGACCAGAGGCACGGGTAAAGAGATCCTCTTTCTCGTAAAGATCAAGACAGGCCATAGAAGCCGCACAGGCAAGGGGATGGGCTGAATAGGTGTAGCCATGGAAGAATTCCATGCCAGCCGTCGTCTCAAACACAGCGTCCCTGATTGCGTCGCGACAGGCGGCTGCTCCCATGGGAACAGTTGCCGACGTAATGCCCTTGGCCATGGTCATGATGTCCGGCGTCACGCCGAAGGTCTCGGCGGCAAAGGCCTTGCCCGTGCGGCCAAAGCCGGTGATGACTTCATCAAAGATCAGCAGGATGCCATGCGCGCTGCACAATTCCCGAAGGCGCTCGAGATAGCCCTTGGGCGGCAACAACACACCGCCTGCGCCCGCGATGGGTTCGACAATGACGGCGGCGATGGTTTCTGGATCGTGGAACCGGATGAGGGCCTCGAGCTCGTTGGCCATGGCCTCGCCTCCCCGTTCGGGCTGGCCTTTCGAGAAGGCATTGAGCGAGAGATCATGGGTGGCGCTGAGATGATCGACGGGCAGCCATTGCCCGAAGGCCTTGCGGTTGGCGGTGATGCCACCGAGCGACACACCGGCAAAATTCACGCCGTGATAGCCGCGCTGGCGGGAGATGATGCGCTTACGTCCTCCCTGCCCTCGTGCATCGTGATAGGCATAGGCGATTTTGATCGCTGTTTCGACCGCCTCCGAACCGGAATTGGCAAAGAAGAGCGTGTTGATGTCACCGGGCAGCAATTTGGCCAGACGTTCGGCGAGCTGGAAGGAGAGCGGATGGCCGAAACTGAAGCTTGGGGCAAAATCGAGCTGATCGAACTGGGCCCTCACGGCATCGGCGATTTCCTTGCAGCCATGGCCGAGATTGCAACACCAGAGGCCTGCCGTCATGTCGAGGATCTCGTCACCTTCAGGGGTGAAATACACCATGCCCTCGGCTCGCTCGACCAATCTCGGGTTGGCGGCGAAATCCTGATTGGCCGTGAAGGGCATCCAGTGGTGATCGAACGTGACCGGAGTGTTTTTAGGGAAATTCGTCATGACTGTCCTCTCTCCTGCGCTCGGGCCTTGAGCCTGTTCTGAAGAGCGATATGACGGCATCGGGTCGATACCCGCAAGCCTCAATTGGGCATGACGACTAACTTCCTAGAGCTTGTCAGCGGCTTTGATGGCCTTGCCAGCCGCATGACCACTGGCCCAGGCCCACTGAAAATTATAGCCCCCGAGCTGGCCGGTGACATCAAGCACTTCGCCGACGAAATAGAGCCCGGGCACATCCCGCGCTTCCATGGTCTTTTGCGAAATGGCTCTGGTGTCGACGCCGCCGAGAGTAACCTCAGCCGTGCGGTACCCTTCGGTTCCGATAGGCGACACCTGCCAGCGATGGACGCAGTCATCGATCCGACGCAGGGCCTTGTCACCAAGCTGGGCGATGTTGCCGGAGATCTTCTCCCGCTCGCAGAGGGCCTTGGCCAGACGCTTTGGCAGGATGGTCGAGAGCACGGTCGAGACATCCTGCTTGGGGTGCGTGCTGCGGGCGTCCTTCAGCGCGGCGAGGGTGTCCGCCCCCGGCGCAAGGTTGACCGTCACCGGCGTCCCCTCGGCCCAGTGGGACGAGATTTGCAGGATCGACGGGCCGGAGAGGCCACGGTGGGTGAACAGCAGCCCTTCGCGAAACGCCACCTTGCCGATGCGCACCTCGGCGTCAACCGACAGTCCAGACAAGGGCACGGACCATTGCTTGTCCACTTCAGAAAAGGTGAAGGGCACGAGGGCGGGCCGGGTTGGCTGAATTTCGAGACCGAACTGGCGCGCAATGTCATAGCCAAAGCCGGAGGCCCCAATCTTGGGGATCGACTTGCCGCCGGACGCAATAACCAGAGCATGGGCACTTTCGCTGCCGCGCGACGTGGCGATCTCGAACAGCCCTTCAACCTTCCTAACGGCCTTGATCTCTGTTGTCAGACGCAGAACTCCGCCCGCTTTCTTCAGCTCATCGAGCAACATGTCGATGATCTGTTGGGCACTGTCATCGCAGAAGAGCTGCCCCAAGGCCTTCTCGTGCCATGCAATACCATGAGCGTCGACCATGGAGAGAAAGTCCTGCGGTTTGAAGGCCCTCAGGGCGGAAATGCAGAAGCGGGGATTTTGAGAGAGAAAGTGCTTTTCTGTGGTTCCGAGATTGGTGAAGTTGCAGCGGCCTCCCCCGGAGATCCGGATCTTCTCGGCGGGCTTTGACGCGTGATCAAGCACCAGAACGCGACAGCCGCGCCTTGCGGCCGTCAGGGCCGTCATCAGGCCAGCGGCACCAGCCCCGATCACGACAGCATCCCATGGCTCGTGGCGCTGTGATGGCGAGGCAAAACTGTCGGGAGAAGAAGATGTCATGTCTGAGGCGCCGGATCGAGGAAATGGCCATCAATCCGGACAGGCCGCTTTTCGATTTGGCGGATCAGCCGGGGCATGGATGGCCGGACAGGACATCGCAATAGCCGAAGCAAGCTTCAACCGTCAAGGGATCCGGAGCTCAATCGTTCCGGTCAGCTTGCAAATTCGATCCTGTTGTCGTCCTGATCCGGCGTCCATGTCACCGAAGGCTTCGGCAGCGCAATGTGAAGCATGTCCTCGAGCGCCTCAATCGAGCGGTTCATATCGTTGGCAAGCTCAAGCACATGATCGATGCCTTCCTCGTGGAGTTCGGCAGCGGACATCTCGCGCCATGACAGGCAAAGCTGGAACACGGCATGTGCGCCAATGTTTGCCGCTGCAGAGCGCAGGGCATGCGCCCCATCACGAAACTCGACATCATCGCAATCCTTGACCGCATTGCGCAGGCGCTTGAGAGCATCGATGCCGTCGTCCGTGAACTGGCGTGCAAGGGAGACAACAAAGTCATCACCGCCGAGATCCTTCAGATCCATCAGGGTCTGCTCGGAGAGCAGCTTTCCGTCTTGCACTCTGGCTGACTGCCGCATGTCTTGCTCCTCTTCGGGTTCAACGTCTGTTCTGTGACCATATCGTTCGAGCAGATCCTTGAGCTGCGAACGGTCAATGGGTTTGTGAAGACAGGCCACCATGCCTGCCTGCTGACAGCGGAGTTCCATCTCGGGCGATGCATCCGCCGTCAGGGCCAGAATGTTTGGCCCGGTCTTGATGTTGCGCTTCTTGAGGCTTTGACCATAACGCTCCGAGGTTTCAAGACCGTTTAGAAGCGGCATATTGATATCGAGGAAAACCAGATCGAACCGGTCGTCGGTCAGACGGGTGAGGGCTTCTTCGCCGTTTGAAACCAGAACCACCTCATGGCCGAGGGTTGCCAGCATGCGCTCGATGACCATCTGGTTGGTGCGATTGTCATCGGCCACCAGAATACGCAACCGGAAGCCCTCGCGCCTCGGCTCCAGTGGCTCGCGGCTTTCCTGACTGTCGTAAAGATTGGCGGCCAGATGCAACAGATCATCAAGGCGCAACTGGACATCTCGACGCCGCAGGTAGGCCATGCCACGATCGGGTTGCTTGTTTGACAGTTCGTGTGGATTCTCGCCGTCCTTGCAGATCCAGACAACATTGACGGACTGCCCTTCCGAGAGCTTTTCGATCTGAGTGCTCAAGGCAGAAATCGAGTCGGGGCAGGTCCTGCGATCAAGTAATAGCAGGGGGGCGACACCGTCGGTCTGGCACAGGTGCACCATCTCGGAGAGAGCCGGTTCCAGCGCCGTGAAATGCTGACTGAAGGGATGACTTGCGCGCACGGACATGCGCAAGTGCCAGTCATCGGTGACCACGGCAAGCGCAAGCCCGCGACCGGCTGATTTCCGTCCCTTGCGGACCGTTTCACCGAACTCCTGAGCGCGATCAAGCACCAGATCGAACCAGAAACAGCTGCCTCCCCCGGGTTCGGAAATCAGATTGATGCGGGTGTTCATCTGCTGGGCATATTGCTGGCAAAGAGCCAGACCAAGCCCGGAGCCACCATAGGTGTTCATGATGCCATCATCTGACTGGGTGAAGCTTTCGAAAATCCGGTCATGGGCTTCGGGATCAATCCCAACCCCGGTGTCGATCACTTCAAATCTCACCCGATGCAACAGTTCGCCCTCGTTCAGGAGGGACGCCTTGATGGTAATGCCGCCTTCATGGGTAAACTTGACTGCATTGCCGATCAGGTTGATCAGGATGTCCTCGATGAATCGCTTGTTGCCGCGATAAAAGCGCCGCAGGGCCGGATCAAAATGGATGTTCAATTTCAGCTTCTTGCTCGACGCCTGCTCCCGGAACAGGCGATGGATCCTGCCAAACATAGAGAAGACATCGAAGTCCTCGCGATGAGCGGGCATCTTGCCGCTTTCTGCGCGGGACAAATCGAGCAGATGGTTGATCAGCACCAGAAGCGAGTGCCCGGATTCGGAGATGGTTGTCACCATACGCCGCTGGTCGGCATCCAGCTTGGTGTCACAGAGCAGGTCACTCAGGCCGTTGATGGCATTCAGCGGCGTTCTGACCTCATGGGAAATGCTTGCAAGAAAGCGCGACTTTGCCTTGTTGGCCTGCTGTTCGCCCTTGATGGCGTCCCGGATCTTGCGGATGAAGGCAGACACGACCATCGCAAGGATGATGATGCCGCCAATCTGCACAAGACAGACGATCGGGCTGGTGTCCCAAAGACCAAATTCGGTGAACAGGCTGGAGAGACACAGGACCGATAGCAGCGCCGCAACGAGCAGATAGTTGGGGCCGTAGCGAAAACCTGCTGCAAAAATCAGCCAGTAGTAGAAGGGGTAGAGGCCTATGCCCTGAGGGCCCAGCGTGTAGGTGGCGAAATAGAGAATCCACTGGTCATTGACGAGAGCGACACTGCGACGAACGACCGACACACCGGGATAGACCAGAAGATGGATGAACTGCATCGTCACGATGGAGATGTAGATCGGTATGGCGATCAGCATGCCTTCGTGGAACATGGCGGCAGTCTGGTTCTGCACCGTTATCCCGAAAGCTATGAGCAGGTAGATCGACGCGATGATGGCGTAGCGAAAGAAGATCGCTCCATGCTCGGTATCCTCCCTCGACGCCAAACGCAGGCGCAAGGCATTCAGGCCCGCGAGAAGGGTCATGAGAGGATTGAGCGGCATGTTCAGGCAGGCTCCTGCAGGCGACCGAACATCTGGTTGCCCCGGTTTGACTGCAATCTCATGGCTTTTTCAAACTCGTACGCAGGTGCCGGACGAGAGAAATAGTAGCCCTGTGCCCGGTCGCAATGCTCGAGCAGAAGCGCCTTGGCGACATCCTTGTCCTCGACCCCTTCGGCAATGACCTCAAGGCCGAGAGAATGGCCAAGGTTGATCGTTGCCCTGACGATGGCTGTATCGGAGGGATTCTTGATCATGTCGCGCACGAAAGACTGGTCGATCTTGAGACGGTCGACCGGGAAATGCTTGACGTAGGAAAGCGAGGAACAGCCGGTTCCATAGTCATCAATCGAGATCTTGACACCGAGATCTCGCAGTTGTCTCAGCTGGATCGCCACCTGCTCGCGATCATGCAAGACGATGCTTTCGGTGAGCTCGAGATCAAGGCAATGGGCGGGCATGCCGGTTTCCGCGAGGATTCGGGCGACGAGCAGCGGCACGGACTGGCGCTGGAACTGAACCGGAGAGAGGTTGACGCCGATGGTGAAGTCATCAAGGCCCATGGCGTGCCACTCGGCACCCTGACGACAGGCCTCATAGATCACCCATTCATTGATCGGCATGATCATGCCGTTGCGTTCGGCCCGGGCCAGAAATTCTGATGGTGGCACCAGTCGGCCATCTTCGGCCCGCATCCGCAATAGGGCTTCGCAGCCGCATATTTCTCCGGTCTTGAGATCCATCTGAGGCTGGTAGAGCAGCTCGAACCGGCGTTCTTCGAGAGCCGAGCGGAGGGCTTCATCAACAAGACGTTCTTCTGCCGCGCGTGCATCAAGGTTAGCGGCGTAGAGACAGAACCCGTTGCCATTCGCGGCCTTGGTGCGATACATCGCCTGATCCGCGTTGCGCAGCAGCTTTTCAAAGGTGTTGCCGTCTTCGGGATGCACGGCGATCCCGATCGAGGCGGTCACGCTGGTGGAGAGATCCACGGCACCGATGGCGTCCGGCATCGCGTTGGTGATGGCCCGGCCCATCTGCTCGACATGCTCGTCGCTCTTGACGTTGGTCTGCAGGATGGCAAATTCGTCACCGCCAAGACGGGCGACCAGATCGTTCGGGTTGGCCACATTGCGCAATTGCTCGCCGACCCGTGCCAGAAGCTCGTCACCGGTCGCGTGACCATGGACGTCATTGACCTGTTTGAAGCCATCCAGATCGATCAGATGCACGGCAAAACGTCCATCGCCACGGCGACAGCGGCCGATCTCACGGTCCACCCGATCCCTGAGCAGAGAGCGGTTTGCAAGCCCGGTCAGGGCGTCGTGATGGGCCATGTGGTGCAGGTGCGTCTCGGCGGCCTTGCGATCCGTGATATCCTGAGATGAGGTGACAACGCCAATAACGCGCTCGCCTTCGATGAGCGGGCATTTGGTCGTCAGAAAAATCTTGCGAACGCCGTCGGCACTGACGATCTCTTCTTCGAAGGATCTGAGGCCACTGCCCGACGCGATCACCAGCTGATCAATGGTGATGCTGCGCTCTCCAACCTGCTTGCCAAGAACCTCGGTGCAGCTTCGACCGACGACTTCCTCGGCCTTCAGACCCAGATAGTTGGCCTTGTTGGAGTTCATGAACAAAAAGCAGCCGTCGACATCGGTTGCACTGACCATCACCGGCAGGGTGTTGATCACGTTGACCAGACGGCTTTCGTTTTCGCGCTGGGTCCAGGCAAGAATGCTCTCGCTCTTCTTGAGGGACTCCAACAGCGAGCTGGCCCTGTTCGAGAGCACCTGACTCTGGCGGTGCATCTTGAGAAGGTTTCTCGCCCGCGCCACGAACTCGCGATGGTCAACCGGACTGATGAGCAGGTCGGTCGCCCCGGCATCCAATGCTCTGAGGCGCAGATTGCGATCCTCGAACACCGTGACCACAATGATGGGTACATCGGCGAATCTCGCATTGGATCTGATCTGGCCGATGAAATCATCCCCGTGCATTCCGGGCATGTTGAAGTCGGTCAGAATCAGGTCCGGATCATTTTTGTCCAGCCATTTGAGCGCATCATAGGGGCCGGAGCAGGTGACAACATCTGTTCCGTCCTCAATCCGTCGCGCTATCTGAGCATAAATTTGTCTATTGGTATTTTGATCGTCAACGATCAGAATAAGTGCCATTTCTCGCCCCAAGTCGTCCGCCCGTCCCCCCCGGGACACGGTCGTCTTTGCATCTTGCTATAACATTAGTTGAAAGAAGTTAAAGCCACGGGAACGTATATAGCCTTGGCCAGAATGTGTCGGCAAAAGCTCCCGTCAGCGTTAATCAATGGTTAATGCGGTCGGCTTCGACGTTAAAGACCGTGTAAGAATCGCAGATTTCCGCGTGTCAAGCCTGTTAACGAAGCCCGTTCCAGGGATCATCTGCCGTGCGGGGGCCCGCTTTTTTGACAGGGTGCGGGTCAGGCCTGTTTACCTGTTCTGCATGGGCCATCGCCGCAACCGCCTCGGGTGCATATTGCAACTGGGCCTTGCGAGCACCAGAGACCGTCAACTGACCGGTGGCCGCCAGAAATGAATAGATCGCAATGATCGAGTCTGCCTTGGAGTAGATCTCAAGCTCTTCGGCATCGAGGAGCGAGACTTCCGCATCGAGAATGTCCAGGAAGGATCTCTGGCCGGCCTTTTCCTCAATCTTGATGCCATGAAGCAGGGCACGGGCCGCCTTCACTTCGGCGGCGGCCTGTTTCATGGCGACCTGCGCGGCGCGGTTTCTCAGATATTGCTCCTTGGCGTCAGCCCTGATTCGGGCCGTCATGGAGTTGGAGGCATATTGCTGCTGATTGCGTTCGGCGCGGGCTTTTTGAACGTCCGCCATCCGCGCCCCGCCATCAAAGATCGGCAGGCTGAGGCGCAGGGAAAAAGACCCTTCTGCCTTGTTTGTTTCGGCCTGACTCGAAGCAAAGTTCTTGTTGACTTCGCCGTTGACGTCGAGGGTCGGCAGGAACGCCCCCTGAGCAGCCTTGACTGCATATTCGGACGCCTTGACATTGGCGCGGGATGCCCGCAGGTCGGGATGCATCCGCACGGCCTTTTGCTCGGCCTCTTCGACGGATTGCGGAACATAGCTGACCGGCATTTGCGGGAAAACCAGCTCCGCGGGCTTATAACCAACGAGCGCTTCATATCGGGCCACTGCTGCACCGAGATCAGCAGATGCTCCTTCCAGAGAGGCGCGGGCACGATAGACCAGAGCCTCGACCTTCGACAGGTCGGTGCGGGTCAACTCGCCAGCGCGAATCCGCGCATTGGTTGCCCTGCGCTGGTCCTCGAGATTGGCAAGATAGCGTCGCCGCAGGTTGATCATCTTGCGGGCGGCATAGACATCCATATAGGCCTTGACCGCTTCGAGCAGGATTTGCCGCTCCTTGTTGCGGACCTGATATTCGCTCGAGCGCTCGGCATATTTCGAGCGCACCAGATTGTTGCGCGTCTGAAAACCGTTGAACAGGCGATGGCTTAAATTCAGACCATATTGCGTGGTGCGGGTTCTTTCGCGACCGCCAACCTTCAGGCGCTCCTCCACAAAGGAGTGGCCGGTGGTGGCATTGATGGTCGGAGCATAAGCCGAGGCGGCCTTGAGTGTGTCGGCCCTGCTGGCATCAAGCGCGGCCTCTTCAGCACGGATGTCGGGATTGTTATCATAGACGTCGTAGAGCATCTGCGAGAGATTGTCGGCGCGGGCCGGAAGAACCCCGACCAATGGCAACACGATAGCTGCGCAGGCGAGCAACCGCCCGATCGTTGATATCCGCCAGACTTTGGCTGGCCCGACCCTCTGCCAGGAAACCTGATTGCCATTTGAGAGTTTCATGACGCCTCTACACTTACTCCAATGAGGCCAACCAGCAGTGCGAACACGCCCGTTGATGCCGCATTTCAACGCACCCGTCCTCATGGGAGGCGCGTACCAACTCCCCACCACTATTAGGTATTCATGGTTAAGAAAAACCTAAATGCGGCGGGTGAAGTTGCGCTCAGCGTTCGGAGAAGGCCACGTCCAGAGACCGGTAGACCGGCTTGAGCAGATAGCGAGCGAGGGACTTTTCGCCGGTCACAATATCGGCGGTCACGACCATGCCGGGCAGGACCGGATAGTCGACCTCGTTGTGGCTGAGGGCGTTTTTGGCAAGAGCGATTTGAACCTTGAAGTAAGGCTGGCCCTGTTCGTCCTCAAACGAGGTGGCAGAAATGGTTTTGACGTGTCCTTCAATGCTGCCGAAGACATAGGGATCGAAGGTCGAGACGGTCACTTTTGCTTCCGCGCCATCGTGAATATGGCCGATATCCTTCGGCTGAACCCGGACTTCGGCCAGAATCTTGCGATCATCGGGAACGATGCGGGCCACGACTTCGCCGGAACGGACGACGGCGCCGACGGTGTTGACCGCGAGTTCCTGTACCAGACCATTGGTCGGTGCAACCAGATCAAGGCTTTCCACCCGGTCCTGCTGTTTGTCGAGCAGGCGTTCGAGCTCGGCAAGCTCTCCGGCACTTTTCGCCCGTTCCTTGGCCAGATCACTGCGCAAGGTGGCGCGGGTTTCCTCAAGCTGGATTTCCGCCTCGGTCACCTGTTCCTTGGTGGTGGCGATCTTGCCATCAAGCACATGAAGGCGCGCCCGCGCCTCTTCCAGCGAAGCTGCAGCTTCCAGAACGGATCGGCGCGAGGCATATTGCTGCTTGAGCAGATTCTCGAGCATGGCATATTGCTCTTTGGCAATTTCGGTCCGCTTGGTCACGCTTTTCTGTTCCGCAACGGCGGCGTGCCATTCGGCCTTGCGGCGGGCCAGCTGAGAAGCGAATTTGGCTTCCTCGCGTTCGATGCGTGTCTTCTCGGACAGGAAGACCTCATATTGCGACTTGGCGAGGCTGGGATAGGAATGGAACAGCGAGCCGAAATCCGGCTGTTCCTTGCGCTCCATCAGAGCGTCGAGACTGGAGAGCGACATCTTCAGCGAGGCCGCACGGACCACGAGCTGGTCGCGCTCACTTTCGGTCGCGGTGGCCCTGAGGCGCATAATCGGCTGACCAGCAGTGACACGATCGCCTTCGCGAACCAGAACCTCTTCGACATATCCGCCTTCGAGATGCTGGATAGCCTGAACCTGACTGGAGGGCTGCACCTGACCGCTGGCATGGGTGACTTCAAGGACCGACGTCAAAAAAGCCCAGAGGACAAAGGCCCCCAGGAACAGAACGCAACCGGACACCACATAGGCGAACAGCTGAGGCGGCTGTTCCGCCTCGAGCGCCAACGGCAGCGTCAAGGTTTTCGCGTCAAGCTCAACCCTTTTTGACTCAAACAACTTCAAGACCCAATACCCTGTAAACAAATAACTAGAAACGCAGGCCCATGTCCTTTGTGCAGACACGCTCAATATAGCGCCGTCAAGGTTAATACATGGTTCTCATGTGCGAATGAATTTTATCGAATGCCGATTAAGCAACCGATTTATTAAAGGAATCCAGTTGAGGCAGAACCTGTTCCGGTGGCCCGTTCAGAATGACCTGCCCTTCATGCAGAACGATGATCCGGTCGGCTTCCTTCATATGGCTGGGCCGCTGGGTCGTGAACAGAGTTGTCGACTTGCCCTTCAGCTTGGCCAGATGGGCCATGAATTTGCGGTCGGCATCGAAGTCGAGATAGTTGGCGGGCTCGTCGAGAAAATAATAGCAGGCCTTCTTTGAAAAACTGCGGCAAAGCAGCAGTTTCTGCTTGAGACTGTCCGACATCTGATGAACGGTTTCAGCCTTGAGGCGCGTATCGAGCAAACCGTCCGGCAGATCCGGATGGTCGGGCTCGATGTTGAAATGGTCCATCAGTGCAAGCATTTCCTCGCGGTCGGTCTTGGGATCATTGAGGTGGAAATTCTGCTCGACGGTGCCGTAGAAGAAGGTCGGGTGGTCCGGCTGGAAGCTGATCTCGGAGCGCAGTTCACCAAGATCGATCTGACGAATGTCGAGATGGTCAAAGCCGACAACGCCTGCCACAGGACGATAAAGACCCGCAAGAAGCTTGAGGAAGGTGGACTTGCCGCCACCGCTTGGGCCGGTGATGGCCACGATCTCTCCGGGATTGATGACCACGTTAGCACTCTTGATCGCCGCGTCAGCGGCCTGCGGATAGCGGAAGCTGAGGTTCTTGGTCGAGATGTGACCGGCAAACTTGCGCGAAATGCTGGGAACAGCACCGGGCGTCCGCTCAGGCTGCATCCGCATCAGGTTGTTGACCATGCGGATGGCCTCGATCAGCTTGCCGACGCGGGAGAGACTGAGGAAGGCGTTCTGCAGCGGTGACAGAACCCGCCAGATCAGCGCCATGATGGCGATCAGCCCACCGACGCCAAGATCGCCAGCCATGACCATCAGCGTACCGGTGCCCAGAGTCGCCAGCCCGGCAGTCATCGACATGGACTGGCTGACAATTTGGATCTTCTGGGAGAAATGCTGCGCCCGGAAATCGAGGGCGGCGAAATTCGCCGAAGCCCGCTCATAGCGCTCCTGCCAAATCTCTTCGCCACCAGCATTGCGAATGTCACGATGCATCAGGAAGAGCTCCATCATGATATTCTGCTTCTTGGTCTTGGCATCCCCGGACTGCATCGTCTGTCGCTTGGCAATGGGAATGCTGACGGCAGCGAGCACGAAATAGCCAAACAGGAGGATAGCGGGGATGGCCGCGATCCAGCCGCCGATCAGGGCAATGGCGGTAATGAAGACGAAGACGAACGGTAGGTCAAGCACTGCCGTGCCCAGCGAGCCGAGGAAGATCTCGCGCAGCTTCTCGAACTGGCGCAGACGAGAAAGCTGGGCACCGACGGTGGCATTCTGGACTCTGTCATAGGGCATGAAGAGCAGACGCTGGAAGATCTCGACCGACAGTGCGGTGTCGAAGCGGGCCCCCACATAGGCCAGAACCCGCGTTCGAAGGGTTCGAAGGGCATAGTCGGCGGTGATCACCAGTCCAACCCCCACGATGAACATGGCCAGACTGCCCGGAGCCTTGGACGGAATGGCATAGCCATAGACCGCCATGATGAAGATCGGTACCGCAAGGGCGGCAAGGTTGATGCCGAAGTTGATGATGAACAGCGACAGGAAAAGACGCCGGAAGGATGTCGCCGCATGGGTTACCCAGCCGAAGGACTGCACGAAGCGGTTCTGATTGGCCAGATCAAGGGGCTTGATCAGATAGATGGTGGCGACCTGATCGAGCGCGTCGACCTCTTCCTCCTCGCCGGTGATGCCGGAGAAGCAGTTCACGGTGCCTTCGCCATGATTGACCGAGAGGATGATGCGCACCACGCCCTCGTCATCTTCGAACAGGCAGGGCAGTTTTTCGTTCGACAGCGTGCCAAGATGGTGGCGATCTGCGGTGGTCACGAAATTGAGCCGCGACAGGACGGCCCGAACGCCATTCATGTCATGAACCGTGTTGAAGTGCGGCAGAGCCTGTGCCAGATGGCGGCCATCGCCACCCCAGCCCAGATGCGCCAGCAAAACTTGCAGACAGCGTCCGGCAGAGCTTTCATAGTCAATACCGGACCAACGATCGCTGATGCCCAGCATGGCTTCATACTCAGACAACGGCATTGTGCTGGTCGACGTCTCGGCCTTGTCTGAGCGACCGATCCGGCCTGCGTCTGACGGTTCGCTATCCGGCTCGACTTCGACAAATGGTGCGGTCGCAGACGCTGCGTTAACCGGCTTGGGGGCTGGCTTGCGCTCCTCGGGGCCTCGCGCCAGTCCCTGTTCGGCGGAATATTTGGCCAGATCCTTGAGGGAAATTCCTCCGGACTGGATCTTGCGGATGAACTCGGACGGGCCGTTGTCGTCTTCACGTGGCTTGGCAGCACTGTCATCCATGCCTGACCGTGGATCCTTGTCGCTCATGCGGACCTCCCGATCGCTTGCTGGGTATGCTGCGCCTCAGCGCTCTTTTGTGCGGCAGGTGGCGGGCCCTTCTGCGCCATGGGCTGATGGACCTGAAGCAGACCGTCTTTCAGAATATACTGCTTGTCCGCCATGGCGAGGAAGGAAGGCCGGTTGGACAGAAAGACAATCGTCATGTCACCGCGCAACTGCTCCAGTCCCTTTCGCAGCAGGGTATCCGCGCGCTGATCAAGCAGGGCATTGGCCTCTTCCATCACCAGAATGCGCGGCTGCCGGGCGATGGCACGAGCGATACAGATACGCTGGCGGAAGCTTGGCGGTAGGGTTTCGTTGCCACCGGTTCCGATGTTCATGTCATAACCGTGCGGCAACTGCTGGATATCGCTTTCAAGGCCGATGAGCTGGGCGGCGGCGCGGGCCTGATGCAGCCCCTCGCGCGGATTGAACAGGGTCAGATTCTCCAGAATCGTACCGCTGAAGATGGCCGGACTGTTGGGCACATAGGCGATGGAGGAGGACAGATCGGCATCCAGCAGCTCGTTGAGAGGGATTCCGCCGATGTGCACCTCACCCGTCTCGGGCGCAAACTTGCCGCGCATGATCTGCAGAAGCTGATGGTCATCACGTGGCAAATTGCCCTTGATGCCGATAATGCTGCCGCTCTCGATGCCGAGGGACACCCGATAGGGCTTGTTGTTCGGCATGGTTGACTGGATCGTCACATTGCGCAGCGTGATGCCACCGGTCAGCAGCTCCACCTTCTCGCTTTCGTGCAGGGGATTGGGATTGATACTGAGCAGCTTGTCGACATTCTGTTTGACCAGATCAAAGTTGCTCATCTCACTCCAGGAGCGAACGGACCGGACCAAAACTTCCACCGCCCGCCCGCCGAGCAGCAGGCAGCAGGCCAGCGAGCCGATGGACTGGGTGCCCTCGATCACCAGCAGGGCCCCGCTGCTGACGATGGTCACCATTGTCACAGCAGCGAAGACCGCGCTCAAAGACTGGGTCGCCCCATCAAGGCGCACCGAATTGTGGAAGGCCACGGCGATGGATTCCTGCAAGCGCTCGTAGCGCCGCATCATCTGCGGCTCACAGGCCATGGTCTTGATGGTCTCGACGCCCGACAGAGCCTCGATCACGAAATCATATTTGCGCCGGTCCAACTGCTGGCGCTCGTCCTGAAGGGTCTCGATTTCCTGCGCCTTGGCCAGCAACCGCCAGGCAAAGACAGCAAAGAGACAAACCAGCAGACCGGCGATAAGCGGGCTGACAATGGCCATCACGGCCAGAAAGACAAAGATGAAGGGCAGATCCACAAGCCCCATGCGCGCCGGACCGGCAAACATGCGGGCCGTCGCCGACAGGGCGTTCATGCGGTCGATGTGGGTGCTTGCGGCTTCCTGCTCCACCGCTTCAGGCGGGGCCTGCATCGCACGCCGGATCGCCTCGACGCCCGCCACATAGTCGATGTAGGAAGAGGACCAGCCCGAGATGTGGGAGCGGATGACCTTGAGCACCGTGTCCACCAGCATCACGACGACCAGACCACCGATCAAATAGAATAGCGTGTCATAAGAGAGGTTCGGGATGATGCGGTCATAGATCTGCAAGATGACCAGTGGCATGCCAAGGCCGAGCATGTTGATGACGAAGGAGGCTGCAATGATCCGCTTGGGCACCTGAATGAGGTCTGCGAACCAGGCAGATTGCATCGTCCGGGGCGGCTGGAAAATGTCATGCAGACGCCCGAGGTCAAGCCTGAGGCGTGAGATAAAACCGCGCTGCTTGTCTGGATGCTGTTGCGTCATGAACCCCGAATTCTCACTTGTCCTGAAATCTCTTCAGGCATGCTTCACCATCCGCACAAACGGACTCCCCCCATTTATGCACCTCAGTCTCTTGAACATTTCTTAACCAAGTTTGAAATTTTTGGACCGAATTGCCGTTATTTAGAGAGTTGAACCCAATTTTTACCCGACCGTAACCATTTAAAAAAAGGTCCGATTAATCAGACATATTATAGCGTCGTAGCCAAATGTCGCGCCCTCAGGGGCCAAGTATCAAGGACAGGTCTATGGCTGACACCACGACTCCCGAAATCAAGATCAACAGCAGCAACAGCAAGCTCGACGTAAGCCGGGCGCAGAATTCGGCGCAGAAATCCGCTCTGGACAAGAATGCCAGCGATTACGATACGGGTGATCACCTCGCCTCCCGGCAGGATATTCTGAACCCGAACCTGCATTACGGCATCACCGTCGAAAACGAGCTGCCTTTCGTTGATCCCCAGAACGGGGGCGCTGATGGCAGCGCAGCCTTTGTTTCCTCCGATGATATCGATAGTGGTGCACAGCAGACCGGACCAAGTGGTCCTGTTGCCGGTCCGCAATCCCCTCTTTCCTTCGCAGGCTCGTCAGCCCCTGTCGATGGAGACGATGACTTCGGGATGGACAACAACGGTAACCAGACCCTTGATCACAGCACGGCCGGCACAACTGCCTCCACTCCCCTGTCTGCGCAAGAGGATGCTCCACTTGATGAGCCTGTCTCGGCTTTCGCATCAAGCGGCTCCAGCTCCGCTCAAGGTGGCGGTGCTGCAGCTCAGGGCTCAGGTGGTTCGCAGGCCGTCAATCATGCGGTGGTCGCCGATGATGAAAGCGTCACGACGTCAGAAAACGAGCCACTTGTGGGCAACGTCACCGCGACGGACCTTGATGGCGATACCATCACTTACAGCCTTGATGGCCAGCCCTCCGAGGGCTCGGTGACCTTCAATGCGGATGGCTCCTACAGCTTTGATCCGGGCACGGACTTTGATGATCTCGCCGTTGGCGAGAGCCGCACCGTCACCTTCAACTTCACCGCTGACGATGGCAATGGCATGAGCGATGGCGGCACCGTCACCATCGAGGTCACCGGCACCAATGATGCCCCGACCGCTGTTGATCTATCGGCAAGCACCGTTGACGAGAATGAGGCCGGTGCCGTGATCGGCACCCTCACCACCACCGACGCCGATACCTCCGACACGCACACCTATAGCGTTGATGACAACCGCTTCGAAGTGGTTGACGATGGCTCCGGCAACATGGTGCTCAAACTCAAGGACGGGGTCAGCCTCGACCATGAGAGCGAGGCCACGGTTTCTGTCACCGTCACCACCAATGACGGCAATGGCGGCACCTTCGATCAGGCCTTCACCATTGATGTCGCCGATCTCAACGAGGCCGTCACCGCAGACGATGCCTCCGAGACCACCGGCGAGAACACCACCCTCTCAAGCAACGTCACCGCGACGGATCTTGATGGTGATACCATCAGCTACAGCCTTGATGGTCAGCCCTCCGAGGGCTCGGTGACCTTCAATGCGGATGGCTCCTACAGCTTTGATCCGGGTACGGACTTTGATGATCTGGCCGTTGGCGAGAGCCGCACCGTCACCTTCAACTTCACCGCCGATGATGGCAATGGCATGAGCGATGGCGGCACCGTCACCATCGAGGTCACCGGCACCAATGATGCCCCGACCGCTGTTGATCTATCGGCAAGCACCGTTGACGAGAATGAGGCCGGTGCCGTGATCGGCACCCTCACCACCACCGACGCCGATACCTCCGACACGCACACCTATAGCGTTGATGACAACCGCTTCGAAGTGGTTGACGATGGCTCCGGCAACATGGTGCTCAAACTCAAGGACGGGGTCAGCCTCGACCATGAGAGCGAGGCCACCGTTTCTGTCACCGTCACCACCAATGACGGCAATGGCGGCACCTTCGATCAGGCCTTCACCATTGATGTCGCCGATCTCAACGAGGCCGTCACCGCAGACGATGCCTCCGAGACCACCGGCGAGAACACCACCCTCTCAAGCAACGTCACCGCGACGGACCTTGATGGCGATACCATCACTTACAGCCTTGATGGCCAGCCCTCCGAGGGCTCGGTGACCTTCAATGCGGATGGCTCCTACAGCTTTGATCCGGGCACGGACTTTGATGATCTCGCCGTTGGCGAGAGCCGCACCGTCACCTTCAACTTCACCGCTGACGATGGCAATGGCATGAGCGATGGCGGCACCGTCACCATCGAGGTCACCGGCACCAATGATGCCCCGACCGCTGTTGATCTATCGGCAAGCACCGTTGACGAGAATGAGGCCGGTGCCGTGATCGGCACCCTCACCACCACCGACGCCGATACCTCCGACACGCACACCTATAGCGTTGATGACAACCGCTTCGAAGTGGTTGACGATGGCTCCGGCAACATGGTGCTCAAACTCAAGGACGGGGTCAGCCTCGACCATGAGAGCGAGGCCACGGTTTCTGTCACCGTCACCACCAATGACGGCAATGGCGGCACCTTCGATCAGGCCTTCACCATTGATGTCGCCGATCTCAACGAGGCCGTCACCGCAGACGATGCCTCCGAGACCACCGGCGAGAACACCACCCTCTCAAGCAACGTCACCGCGACGGATCTTGATGGTGATACCATCAGCTACAGCCTTGATGGTCAGCCCTCCGAGGGCTCGGTGACCTTCAATGCGGATGGCTCCTACAGCTTTGATCCGGGTACGGACTTTGATGATCTGGCCGTTGGCGAGAGCCGCACCGTCACCTTCAACTTCACCGCCGATGATGGCAATGGCATGAGCGATGGCGGCACCGTCACCATCGAGGTCACCGGCACCAATGATGCCCCGACCGCTGTTGATCTATCGGCAAGCACCGTTGACGAGAATGAGGCCGGTGCCGTGATCGGCACCCTCACCACCACTGACGCCGATACTTCCGACACCCATACCTATAGCGTCGATGACAACCGCTTCGAAGTGGTTGACGATGGCTCGGGCAACATGGTCCTCAAGCTTAAGGACGGGGTGAGCCTCGACCATGAGAGTGAAGCGACCATCAGCATCACGGTGACAGCGGACGATGGCAATGGTGGAACGTTCGAGCAAGACTTCACGATTGACGTTCAGAATGTGAATGAAGATGTCACCGCCTATGGTGGCACCGTCTATCTGGGCGAAAACGAAGTCGCGACGGGCCAGGCCTATGCCACCGATCCCGATGGTGACAGCATTTCCTACAGCATTGTCACGCCACCAAGCGCTGGCACCCTGACGATGGATGCGGATGGGGCGGCGACGTTCGATCCAGGTACCGACTTTGACGATCTGGCTGTGGGCGAAACCCGTACCGTGTCGTTTGAATATCAGGCCGATGATGGCAACGGCAGCACCGACACCGCCGTGGTGAACATCGTTGTGACCGGCACAAACGATGCGCCAACCGCGGTGTTCCTGACCGACACTGATGTGACGGAAAACGACGCGGGTGCCGTGATCGGTACGCTAACAACCACCGATGTCGACACGTCTGACACCCATACCTACACCGTCAATGACAGCCGCTTCGAGGTGGTTGACGACGGTTCCGGCAACATGGTGCTTAAACTCAAGGACGGTGTGAGCCTCGACTATGAGAGCGAACAGACGGTCACCATTACTGTTACGGCTGACGACGGCAATGGCGGCACTTTCGATCAGGAGTTCACCATTGATGTGGCTGATGTCTTCGATGGCGTGGTGGCACAAGACGAAACCGGAACCACGACAGAGGATGATGCTCTCAACAGCGTAGCCCATGCTGCGACCGCCAACGGCAGCAACATGACCTACACCGTTTCCGGGCAGCCGGACGAAGGCTCCGTGGTCATGAATGCAGACGGCTCCTACACTTTCGATCCGGGTCAGGACTTCCAGGATCTAAATCTGCATGAAAGCCGGTTTGTCACCTTTGAGTATACGGCAACTGACGGAACCGGCAGTAGCGATACTGGCACCGTGACCATCGAGGTTCGCGGCACAAACGATGCGCCAACGGCGATCGAGGTTTCCAACTCGACGATCGACGAGAATGATGGCGGTGCCATCATCGGCATCCTCACAACCACGGATGTGGATACGAACGACAGTCACACTTACAGCGTTTCCGACAACCGGTTTGAGGTGGTTGATGATGGCTCGGGCAACATGGTCCTCAAACTCAAGGATGGTGTGAGCCTCGATCATGAAACCGAAGCAACGGTTGACCTCGTCATCACGACGACCGATGAGGGCGGTTTGAGCTACAGTGACACGCTCACAATCAACGTAGCCGATGTGAACGAAGGTCCGACGCTCAGTGCTGAGGGATCCTACAACTTCATGTATAACGGCAGCTTCGAGATCTTCAATGGCGGCACACATGGCGGTGCCGAAGGAGCTGGCTGGTATGAAGATGCCTATATCGATGGCTGGACACAGAGTGATATCGATATACATGAAGCTGGTCATTATAACCTTGGGGCCACGGATGGTGACTATCATGTCGACCTTGCAGAGACCTCTAACGGAACACTCTCGCGCGAAATGGAAGGGCTTGAAGACGGCTCGACATACACGCTTTCAGTCGACCTCAAATCGCGCGGTTCGACAGGGGATGGGTCTTCTGGCACTGCCGAGGATGCAATCGGTCAGAGTGTCGTTCAGGTGATCTGGAACGGTGAGGTCATTGCAACCATCGATCCGGCAGAGGATGGCCTCGGATGGCACACTTACACGCTGGAGCTTACTGCGGGCTCAGGTGATGGAACCGATACCATCAGTTTCGTTGAGGTCGGGTCCGAGAACAGCTTTGGCACACTGATCGACAACGTCCAGATCAACGACAGCGATGGCTATGGAGTTCTGGAAAACGAAGCAGGAGCTGAAATCGCAACTCTTTA
Organism: uncultured Cohaesibacter sp.; assembly: GCF_963662805.1. Taxonomy (NCBI): domain Bacteria; kingdom Pseudomonadati; phylum Pseudomonadota; class Alphaproteobacteria; order Hyphomicrobiales; family Cohaesibacteraceae; genus Cohaesibacter; species uncultured Cohaesibacter sp. Next base: position 51,832 of record NZ_OY759870.1, on the reverse strand, counting down.
CGTTGCCGATCCTGACAGTGGCGAGACCTTCACCTATGAGGTCAGCGACTCCCGTTTCGAAGTTGTTGATGTCGATGGCGAACCAACACTTAAATTGAAAGACGGCGTCAGTCTGGATTACGAGGCCGCTTCGGTTGTCTCGCTGAATATCACTGTCACAGACAGTGGCGGTCTTTCCGATACCATGAGCATGGATATCCAGGTCGGCGACATTGACGACACTGCCAGCTACAACACTATCAACGGCAGCAATAACGGTGATAATCTGAACGGGACCAGCAATGCTGACGTGATCTCCGGCAATAGCGGTAATGATAATATCTCAGCACATGCCGGGGATGATCTGGTCTATGGCGGCACAGGGCAAGACAACATCTCAGGCGGCGATGGCAACGACGATATCTATGGCGGAGATGACAACGACACGATCTCAGGCGGTGAAGGTGATGATTTCATCAACGGCGAAGATGGTGCCGACACGATCTATGGCAATGCCGGAGCCGACGCGCTGCATGGCGAGGCCGGCGACGACTGGATCTACGGTGGCGATGGCAATGACCGCATCTATGGTGGCGAGGACAATGATGTCCTGTTTGGCGAAGCCGGAAATGACACGATATACGGCGGAGCTGGAAACGACTACATCATCGGCGGCACTGGCGACGATCATCTGAACGGTGGCGAAGGCAACGACAACTTCTACTACATGCTCGGTGATGGCAACGACACCATCGACGGTGGAGCCGGTGCCGACTGGACAGACAGCATCAACATTCTTGCAGAAGACGGCTCGGCCACCACGGAAATGGGCACAGACTGGACCATCACGCTGACCAGCGGTTCGACCCAGTCCACGTCCGGCGAGGAAATCCTGTTGTCCGACGACGCCTCGGGTACGATCGATTTCGCGGACGGCAGTCAGATCCACTTTGAAAATGTGGAGCGCATTGCCTGGTGATTTGATCAGGCATTCATGCTATCAGGGACGAGGCACTTATCTTCGGAATCAGTGTCTCGTCCTGTTTGTTTTATTGTCTGCGTTAGTTGCGATTAACATAATCTTAGAGCCATATGGTTATGATCGCACAAGACTTCTAGAAAAGAGGCGGGCTAATGCTGGATACCATCACTGATCTTGCGCGAGAAAAGTCAAGCGACAAGCGCCGGGAACTGCTCGGGCGTGTCGCTGACATGTTCTTTGATGGAGCAGAACTGCACACCGATCACGAATCCCTGCTGTTTCGGGATATCGTTCTGAAAATGCTCAATGATGTCGATGATGAAGGGCGCGCCGAATTCTCCGAGCGAGCCGCGTCTGAAGGCAGGCTTCCGATCGAGATCGCTCGCCAACTGGCACAGGATGAAGTGGCCGTCGCCGGACCGATGTTGAAGAATAGCCCGGTGCTGACCGATGAGGATTTTGTCAATTTCTCCCAGACCCTGTCTCCCGAACATCTTGAAAACATCGCCCAGCGCGAAACGCTGAGCGGCACGGTCACCGATGCTCTGATCGAGAATGGCACGCGGGAAGTCTGGCATAAGGTGTCTCAGAACCGCGGGGCAGAAATTACCGCGAAGGGTTTTGATACTCTCGTCAGCAACGCGACGGACGACGAGGTCCTGCAACAAAGCCTCTCATCTCGCCCTGACATTCCTGAATCTGCCGCCAAGGATCTGCTGCCGCTGCTGCCGCCGGAAGGCAAGGCTCGTCTGGCGAAATTGTTTCAGAAAGATGCCCAAGCAGCTGGCGAACTCGTCGCCGAGGCACAGAAAAAGGTCATCGAGCAGAAGCTGGCCGGACGCAAAGGGCGCATTGAAACCAAGCTGCTCATCTCAGACATCAAGGAAGGCAAAACCGAATTGTCCGATGCCATCGTTTATCTGGCTGACGGGGATCGCGGATCGGATATCGTCATGCTGCTTGCTGCAGTGACCGACATCAACGATGCCATCATCTCGAATGTCTTCTACCAGACCAACGATGAGCCGATTGCCATTCTGTGCAAGTCGATGGACATCTCGACCGGTGCTTTCACCAAACTGATGAATGTGCGTCAGGAAAAACTGGGCCTTGCGCTGAGCGTGGTCGGGCGCAGCATTGCCCGTTACAAGGATCTGGACGTGGCATCATCCCAAAGAGCCATGCGCTTTGTCCAGATGCGCAAGACGCTCGATCAGGCCCACTGATCCGTTCCCGAATTTTGCTGGCAAGATTTGCTGGCATGAAATACCACGAAAAGGGGTGCACGCTGCACCCCTTTTGCTGTTTGTGGCTGTATTGCCAATCCGCGGCGTCTTTCGGACCGCTTATGCCTTTTCGGTGACCGGCTCGGGTTGATTGTCGGTCAGCTTTTCACTTTCGGCATCCGCCTCTTCTGCCACCTCGGAGCTTTCCGGGCTCAGCACCTCGGCGAGGGCATCACGGGAGAGAGAGCCGACAAATTCGCCATCTTCATCCACTACAGGCACGGGGTAATCGGCAGACAGCGTTTCAGGCAGGACCTCTTCCAGGGCAGCATCGGGCGAGATATGTGGCACGTCGTGATAGTGCTCTTCGGAAATCTTGCTGTCCGCATTTTCCTTGTAATATTCCTCAAGACTTTCCTGGGTCAACGTTCCCTGATAGCCCTCGTCAGTGACGTGATAGGCATAATCGTCCTTATGCGTCATCATCTGCTTGTAGGCTTCGCCGATGGTCGCAGCGGTGATGCGGAAGGTCTGTGGCTGCATGACGGTTTCCACGTTCAGGGCGCGGGCACGGTTCACATCCTTGACGAAGGCCTCGACATAGTCGTTGGCCGGATTGAGCAGGATTTCTTCAGGCTTGTCGTCCTGGACCAGTTCGCCATCCTTGAGAATGGCGATGGTGCTGCCCAGACGCAGAGCTTCATCGAGATCGTGGGTGATGAAGATGATCGTCTTGTGCAGTTTCTCCTGCAATTCGACGAGCTGATCCTGCATTTCCGAACGGATCAGTGGATCGAGAGCAGAGAAGGCTTCGTCCATCAGCAGAACTTCCGCGTTCGTTGCCAGCGCACGGGCAAGGCCCACACGCTGCTGCTGACCGCCGGAAAGCTGGGCGGGAAATTGCTTGCCATAGCCGGCGAGCCCAACGGTTTCGAGCCATTCGTTGGCGCGCTCGTTGGCTTCGGCCTTCTTCACGCCCTGAATGCTCAGGCCATAGGCGACGTTGTCCAGAACGTTGCGATGAGGCAGCAGGCCAAAGCGCTGGAACACCATCGACATCTTGTGACGACGGAACTGCTCCAGCTCTTTTAGGGACAGATTCATCACATCTGTGCCGTCAACAAGGATCTGGCCTTCGGTCGGATCGATCAGGCGGTTGAAGTGCCGGATCAGGGTCGATTTACCAGAACCGGACAGGCCCATGATCACAGAGATCTCGCCCTTCTGGATGGTCAGGTTGATGTCCTTGAGACCGAGGGTGTGGCCGGTCTTGGCCAGAATCTCATCCTTGCTGAAACCCTCATGCACCAGATGCATATGTTTGTGCGGGTCGTTGCCGAACAGCTTGTAGAGCCCTTTGACTTCAATCAGTGATTCACTCATCAGTGGGCTCCCTTCAGATGCTTCTGACTGCGCTTGGCGTAGGCTTGCGAAACACGGTCAAAGATGATGGCGAGCGCCACGATGGCAAGGCCGTTGAACAGACCGACCGTGAAATACTGGTTCTGAATTGCCTTGAGCACTGGCTGGCCGAGGCCCTTCACACCGATCATCGACGCGACCACGACCATGGCGAGGGCCATCATGATGGTCTGGTTGATACCTGCCATAATGGTGGGCATGGCAAGAGGGATCTGCACGCCGAACAGCCGCTGGGTCGGGCTGGCGCCAAAGGCGGTTGCCGCTTCCAGCACTTCCTTGTCGACAAGGCGGATGCCAAGATTGGTCAGACGGATCACCGGCGGAATGGCATAGATGATCACGGAGATGAGGCCGGGGATCTTGCCGATGCCGAGCAGCATGACAACGGGAATGAGATAGACGAAGGCAGGCATGGTCTGCATGACGTCAAGGATCGGCGTCACGATCTTCTGAACCCGGTCAGAGCGGGCCATGGCAATGCCGACGGGAATACCGATGACGATCGACAGCAGCGTACAGACCGTGATCATCGACAGGGTGCTCATGGTGTCTTCCCACATGCCGAAAAAGCCGATCAGCAAGAGGGAGATGACGACACCGACGAGCAGCTTCCACGAGCGGCTGGCCAGATAGACAATGGCACCGATGACAAAGATGATGATCGGCCATGGCGTGTTGATGAGCAGTTTTTCAAACCACACAAGAAACGATAAAAGAGGCTGGAAAAGGCCTTCGATAAAATCGCCATACTCTCTGGAAAAGGCCTTGTAGGCTCCATCCAGGGTCTTGCGTATCGCAAGAAGATCAAGTCGATCCAACTGCGGGAATTCTGTAAGCCATGACGATTCCGCCATACACTGTCTCCAATTCAGTCCTTAGGCAACGAGCAGACCCGGCGCTCAAGTTGCCTAGTTGGTCAGAGAAATCCACTTTTCAGTGTTCAGAGCCACACATGCTTGTGATGTGTTTAAGCTTGAAGACGGAAAAGCGGACCATTTACGAAAGAACCCGGGCCACCTGTGGTCGCCCGGGCAAAGCACCCCTTGGAGGGTGAAGATCTTACATCGCAGCCACAGCTTCCTTGATTTTGGCTGCCATGTCGTCAGAGACCCACTTGCTCCACTTCTCTTCGTTGTTCTGAAGGAAGTAGATACCAGCAATCTCGCCATCGGCCTGGTTGTCTTCCATCCAAGCCAGAAGAGTGTTCATCTCGTCGTTGGTGAAGGAGAGCTTGCCGAGGAATTCCACGATTTCCGGCTGGGCTTTGGCGAAGTCGCCAGTGGTGATCGACTGAACAAGAGACGGCGGATACATGGTCGGTTTGGGATCAGCACAATCGTTCTGGGTGGTGCAAGCCTTGAAGTGGGCTTCATCAACACCAGAGCCGAAGTCGACCTTGGTCATTTTGTATTTGCCGAGAACGGCGGTCGGAGCCCAATAGTAGCCAAACCAGCCTTCGCCACGCTCGTAGGCTTTGGCGATGGAACCGGACAGGCCTGCTCCCGAACCCGGATCGACGATTTCGAAACCGGCATCTTCAAGATTGAGAGCCTTGAACAGGTTGCCGGACGAAATCTGGCAGTTCCAGCCAGCCGGGCAGCCGTAGAAGGCGCTCTTGGTGTCGTCTTCAGGATGCGGGAAGAGTTTCGCATTCTTCAGCACGCCTTCGATGGTCGCAAGGCTGGGATCTTTTTCCACCATGTAGGACGGAACCCAGAAGCCTTCTTCACCGCCGTCGGACAGGGATTTGCCGACGATGGCCAGACGGCCTTCTTCAACACCCTTGTCGATCGCTTCGCGCATGGAGTTGGACCAGAATTCGGGAGCGATATCAGGCTCGCCTTTTTCGGTCATGGATGCGCCGGTCGGCATGGTGTCGCCGGGAACCAGTTCCGCTTCGCAACCGAAGCCATATTCGAGCATGATTTTCTCGACATTGGCGATCAGGGTCGCAGAGTTCCAGTTCATGTCAGCGATGGTGACTTTGCCGCAATCAGCCGCATGTGAAGAGAGGGCCGAGCCTGACAACATCAGGGCAGCGAGCAGGAGTCGTTTCATATGAATAAACCTCCGAGATGGTCTTTAATTCGTTGTGACAACCTATGTGCGGACACACAGAGCATGGCCGCGTTGTTCATCATTGAATTTGCATTTGCCCGATGCGAATGATGCATAGGGATATGGACCCGGACAAAACCATTCAATTCTGACCGACCCCATCAAAAGAATAAATTCTTGCAAACCCTCTGGCGGATCAGTCTTCCCTTACCGACAGATGGCGCAAATTCGTTTCACGCGGCGGAGGATAACAAGTCACGCGAAGGCCAGTCAATGATAGATACGGAGACACATGAATATCTTGCACCAAACGTTAAATCCGGAGCATAAATTATTTTTCGAATATTTTTCAAATCGAGTTTCGAATCCATCATGGCGCAAAAAATTACTTTGAAACAGCTTCAAAAAAACGCATTGAACCCTGAAAAGGCTCAGTTTTTACATTTGGTTCAACTTGATCACAGAGCGTGATTCCGCCTTGAATCGTCCCGTTTGGAAGAATTACTCCACCACATTCAAAACAGAACCAAATAAAGTATACAACCACCCGCTGCGCCCGAACCGATTGAATTCGCGCAATATTTTAGCGGGGAAAACTCTGTGACAAGGCTCTTTGTCGCGACTGCGTCGCGGCTCTCGCGTTGGTTTTTATGCACCAAAGAACCCGGTCGGACAGCAGAGGCTGAGACATTTGTGATCAAAATTCATACGCGGGCCCATCGAGCCGGGGAGCGGCCGTCATTCGCCTTCGCCGAATCGGTCCTCGACAAGATCGGCGATGGCCTGAAGCACCTGTTCGGCCTGATTGCCGGACGCGACCACCTCGATACAGCATCCCGGAGCGGCGGCAAGCATCATCAGACCCATAATGGAATTGCCCCAGACGGTCTGGCCATCCTTGGACACGGTGACCGAGGCATCAAAGGTGTCGACAAGCTGGACGAATTTGGCGGATGCCCTTGCATGAAGGCCGCGCTTGTTTCGGATCGTCAGAGTGCCGGAGAAGGATTGGTCAGTCACGAAAAGGATATTCTCTTGTCATTCAGAAACGGCTTGTGCGTTCGGGCGATCGCCAGACATGCCGCTCCTGACCCGACCATTGCATCGGCGTGTCATTCACCCGAAAGCAACTTGCTGGCTATGTTAATGTATTTTCTACCCGCTTCACAAGCTTCATGCACAGCGTCGGTGATCGAGCGATCCGAGCGGACACTGGCTAGTTTGATGAGCATCGGCAGATTGACCCCGGCCAGCACTTCAACGCGTTCGGTGTCCATGACGGAAATGGCCATGTTGGAGGGGGTCCCGCCGAACATGTCGGTCAAAAGCACAACACCCTGATCGTCATTCACCGCTTCGACAGCATCGATGATGTCCTGCCGGCGCTGCTCCATGTCATCGTCCGGTCCGATGCAGATGGTCTCGATCTGCTCCTGAGGACCAACGACATGCTCAAGAGCAGAGCGGAATTCTTCTGCGAGATGACCATGTGTAACAAGGACTAGACCGATCATTGTGTCTGACTTCTCCCAATTGTCGGAGCGAGGCTCCATGCTTTCTTTGCCGCTCTGGGCGATGCGTGCTGCAGAGACAGCATTAGAAGTTTGACTATCTTCACCACAGACGGGTCGAACGCAAGCCCAAATGTCACTTTTGGACCGACTTGCTCAGCGCTTCCATGTGGAAAGAAGCGCAAAAACCAGATCACTGGCCACGTCGACAGACCGTTCGGGAACCGACAAATGCGCAACCGGCGCACCAAGGCATAAGGTCTCGGCGCCAGCGACTCCCGGCATGCGCTCAATTTTATGCTCCGCAACCAGATCAACAAGCAAGTGAATCACGGCGCGGGAAACCACCTCAGAGGGTTCCAGTTCGATAACACCGATGCCGCGCACCTCCTGCAATTGGCGCGTGGTGACCGGAGCAAAGGCCAAAAGCGGCGCTCCCTCCCCTTCGGCCTGAGGATCGGGGCGTGCCAGACGCACATAATCATCGCTGATCAGGGCAGAGAACTTGCCACGGGCCTGCGCCTCCTGACGCAGCTTCCGCTGCAGGAGCGACTTACCGCTGCCGGACGGGCCACGCAGCAGGATGCCGAAGCGATGAATGATAACGCCTGCGGCATGCATGATCTCGCTCGTCTCTTCCAGTTCCTGAGGCAAGCGGAAGGACGGTCCGTTGAAGGCATGGTCCTTGTCCGGGTCAAGATAGTGAGACATGCACAGGCTCCTTTTGACACTCGTCAGCGGGCATCAGGACTTGTCAGCTCGGTCCGGTTTGGGCTCGGGCTTCTTGGCAGCAGTCTTTGCCATCGCCGGGAAGCGAACCGAGAAGCGGGCACCGAGAACTTTGTGCGGCAGGGCGGCTTCGTCCTCCCCGTCTTCCTCACCGGTTTCCTCGACGCGGTTGAGCGCCTCGATGCGTCCCTGATAGGCCTCGACGATCTGTTTCGAGATCGACAGACCAAGGCCCGAGTTCTGGCCGAAATCCTCGCCTTGCGGACGATCGGTATAGAAGCGTTCGAACACTCGGTTGACATCCTCGGCCTGAATGCCCGGACCGCAATCATCGACGGTCACCGTGATCCAGCGATCTTCGCGGTTGAGAGTGACGACTACCTCGCTGCCTTCCGGCGAGAAGGAACGGGCATTGTCAATGAGATTGACGAAGACTTGACCGATGCGGCTGTCGTTGCCATTGACGAACAGGCGCTTGTCGTTCTTTGCCGGCTTGGCCTCGCCCTGAAGGGTAACGCGGACGCCCGACTTGCTGCCGATTTCGTCCTGAATGGCGACGATGGTCTCGAGCAGGGCGTAAAGGTCGATGGCCTCTGATTCCTGCCGTGCCAACTCGGCATCGAGTCGCGACGCGTCGGAAATGTCTGAGATCAGGCGGTCGAGGCGGCGCACGTCATGCAAAATGATCCCGGCAAGCCGTTCCTGCGCTTCTGGCTTCTTGGCGAGGGGCAGCGTCTCCACCGCCGAGCGCAGGGATGTCAACGGATTTTTCAGCTCGTGGGCCACATCAGCGGCAAAGGCCTCGATGGCGTCCATGCGTTGATAAAGGGTTTTCGTCATGTCCCGCAAAGACTGACTTAACTGGCCGATTTCGTCTGTTCGGTCGGAGAAATCGGGGATCTGCTCACGGGATTTGACACCGCGCCGGACGCGCTCTGCGGCCTCGGAGAGCTTGCGTACCGGGCCAGCGATGGTCCCGGCCAGAAGAATCGACAGGGTGCTCGTGACGACGGCGGCAATGAGGAAGACGCGCAGGATGCCGAGACGTTCAGCGGTGACGATCTCGTCGATCTCGCCATCCCGGGTCGAGAGGAGCAGAGCACCGGCAATCACCCGGGAACGCTGGATCGGGACCGCCGCGGAGACGATCAGGCGGCCTTTGTCGTTGACTCGAACGATGGAAGCCGCCGAGCCGTCGAGGGCCAGAGCGACCTCGGGATAGCCGCGACCGTCCGTGCTGCCCAGTTCCTTATAGAGTGGCAATTCCGCCTGTCTCAGCCAACTGATGAAGCGGCTCCACATTTCCATCCAGCCGGTTTCGTCTTCCTGCGTGGGATCGGGAAGATTGAAGCGAAGGATGCCGCGGGCATGAAGCTGGCGGGAATCCACCACCAGATTGCCCGACAGATCATAGATCCGGGCACGGGTGTCTGTGGTTGAGAGGGCGGCCCGCAGGATCGGGGCTGCGCGCTCGGGATCGATGGGAAATTCAAAGAAGCCGAAGGTATCGTCACTCGGGGTGAAGCTCTCCCCGGCCTGCAGTTCGAGCAAGCGATCCGGGCTGATGGTGATGGCATCTGCCTCAGAGGCGGCGGAGGCGGCAATCGCACCGGCGATGATGTTGCCCTGTGTCATCAGGGATCGAACACGGCTGTCGATAAGGCCTTCGCGAAACTGGTTGAGATACATGATGCCGAGCACCAGAACCGCGAGCGCTGCAAGATTGAGAAAAACAATGCGTCGGGTCAGCGACGAGAAGGCAATTGACGAGGTCACCCGCCCCAGAATCCGCCGAAGCAGGCGCGCTTCGCGTTTGGGCGAGCGCTTGCCTTTCTGCCTTTTCTGTCCCTGATTGTTGTTCTGCTGCAGCATGCTTTTCCAGTGTTCGCAGCATTTGGACCAGCCTTCAGGATCGGTCCCGATGACTGGTGCCACCAAATGCCAAAGGGGCCGCGCTACGGCCCTCATGGTCCCGATGGTCGGAAATGAAGTGCGCGTAGAGCCTTTGCCTCACGTCACCCTTCATTCTGTCTTGATTGCCTTTCGGCCTATCAGGCCCCGGGCTGACCGCCATTGTCAGCCCAGACGCGGTTCCATGCAAGCCATTCTGTTGAATGGCAGGCTCCCGAATGCGGAGCCTTTGAAAGCAAGCTTTTCAGCTCTTGACGGTCAGGCGCTCTCGCGGAAGCGATAGCCGACACCGTAAAGGGTTTCGATCATATCGAAATTGTCGTCGACCGCCTTGAACTTCTTGCGCAGACGCTTGATGTGGCTGTCGATCGTGCGATCATCCACATAGACCTGATCCTCATAGGCCGCATCCATCAAGGCATTGCGGCTCTTGACCACGCCGGGGCGCTGGGCAAGCGAGAAGAGAATGAGAAACTCGGTCACCGTCAGGGTCACCGGCTTACCATCCCAGCTACAGGTGTGCCGCTCCTGATCCATGGACAGCTGCCCACGTTCCAGAAGATCGGACTTGTTGGTCTGGCCTTCACCCTTGATCACCGTCTCACGCGCCTGAGCGCGCCGTAGAACGGCCTTGACGCGCTCAACGAGCAGACGCTGGGAGAAAGGTTTGTGAATGAAGTCATCGGCGCCCATCTTCAGGCCGAAGAGCTCGTCGATCTCATCATCCTTGGAGGTGAGGAAGATCACTGGCAGATCGGTCTTCTGACGCAGGCGGCGGAGAAGCTCCATACCATCCATGCGCGGCATCTTGATATCAAGAATCGCAAGATCGGGCGGCGCATGCAACAGGCCGTCAAGCCCGGAGGCGCCATCTGTGTAGGTATCGACCTTGTATCCTTCACTTTCCAGCGCGATGGACACCGAAGTCAGGATGTTGCGATCATCATCGACAAGCGCGATTGTTGCCATGTCGCTTCCTTTCCATGACCGGCCCTTGTCGCCGGCATTCTTTCAGCGGTGATGCAGCCTTCTTTTTGTGCATCCTGCCCCGAATATAGGTCACCCGTGGCGATCATCAACAGGCTAGCAGCAGACAGCCATGAGATCCGCCATTCGAAACTGACAGATATGCCAAAATCACAATTCTGTCACCTTGGGCAGAGATATGGATGGATAATCGCCAAATTATGGCCGAACAATTCAATCCACAACGACATTCAAACTTGAAAGAAATGAAAAGAAAATGGCTTACTCTCGCCACTTTTATAAATAATTGCTCACTTTTTGCGCAAGAGCGCAACCAAATAGGCATCAAAATTATCGAAAGGTCGAACTATTCCATCCTAGCACTTTAGTATAAATCTTCGCTCCAGAAAGACGTTCTTCTCCATCCAAGTTTGCGGGAAATCAACGACACCTCAGAGCGTCACGGCTAGAAGTGGCTCGAGTTCGACATAAGGACTGATACGGAGCCGCCTCCTGCGACCAGAGGACAATGGCGCGACGGCTTCTGGAGGAAGAAACGTCATTGAAAAGAGCGGCTATATCCGCCAGACGAACCTAACTTCCGCTTGTCTTTTGGCGGACAACCGATCGCGGTGGCTTGCCGCTGTCGGGCTGGCTGAAAAGTCAGTTTCCCACAACCTAGTGTGTCTCAAGGGGCTTTTAAAGTGAAACAATTCGGCACGATCAACGAATCCTACGGTGTAGACAAAAACGGTCTGCAAAACCTGGAAGCCGTTCATTGGAACTATCGTTATCCAAAACTGGTAGAAGAAGCATTGGCACGCGGCGAAGGTCGCCTGATTCATGGTGGCGCATTGGCAGTGAACACCGGCGTTCACACCGGCCGCTCTCCTCAGGACAAATTCACCGTTCGCGACGAAACCACCGAAAACACCATCTGGTGGGACAAAAACAAGTCCATGACCCCGGAAGCCTTCGACATGCTGCATGCAGACATGCTGAAACATGCAGAAGGCAAAGAACTGTTCGTTCAGGACCTTTACGGCGGCGCTGACCTTGATCACCGCATCAAAACCCGTATCGTGACCGAACTGGCATGGCAGTCGCACTTCATCCGCAACATGCTGATCCGTCCGGAACATGAAGAACTTGCTTCCTTCATTCCCGAACTGACCGTCATCGACCTGCCGAGCTTCGAAACCGATCCTGCAAAATACGGCGTTCGCACCGGCACCTGCATCGCGATCAACTTCGCGAAGAAAATCATCCTGATCGCCGGCACCCTGTATGGTGGCGAAATCAAGAAATCGGTCTTCACCACGCTCAACTACCTGCTGCCTGAAAAAGGCATCATGCCGATGCACTGCTCGGCAAACGTTGGCGACAACGAAGATACCGCTATCTTCTTCGGCCTGTCCGGCACCGGTAAAACCACCCTGTCTGCTGACCCGAACCGTACTCTGATCGGCGACGACGAGCATGGCTGGTCTGAAAACGGCGTGTTCAACTTCGAAGGTGGCTGCTACGCAAAAACCATCAAGCTGTCCGCTGAAGCAGAACCGGAAATCTATGCAACCACGCATACCTTCGGCTCCATCGTCGAGAACATGGTCATTGATCCGATCACTGACATTCCCGACTTCGAAGATGGCTCGATCACTGAAAACACCCGTGTTTCCTACCCGATCGACTTCATCCCGAACGCTTCCCTGACCGGTCGCGCTCCGCAGCCGAAAAACATCATCATGCTGACGGCTGACGCCTTCGGTGTTCTGCCTCCGATCGCAAAACTGACCCCGGAACAGGCTATGTACCACTTCCTGTCCGGTTACACCGCGAAAGTGGCTGGTACCGAAAAAGGTGTTACCGAGCCGGAAGCAACCTTCTCTACCTGCTTTGGCGCTCCGTTCATGCCGCGTCATCCTTCCGAGTACGGCAACCTGCTGCGCGAAATGATGGAAAAACATCAGGTAACCTGCTGGCTGGTCAACACCGGTTGGACCGGTGGTCCTTACGGCGTCGGTTCCCGCATGCCCATCAAAGCCACCCGCGCCCTGCTCACCGCAGCGCTCGACGGCTCGCTGGAAAAAGCAGACTTCCGCGTCAACGACTTCTTCGGCATCCAGGTTCCGCTTTCCTGCCCGGGCGTTGACAGCAAACTGCTTATGCCACGTGACACCTGGTCTGATCCTGCAGCATTCGATGCACAGGCCAAAAAACTGGCTGGCATGTTTGTCAAAAACTTCGAAATCTACCTGCCGCACGTTGACGAAGCCGTCAAAGCAGCAGCTCCGAAAGCCTAAGGCTTCCGCGAGATCGAAAATTGGAAAGGCCCGCCAATGGCGGGCCTTTTCTTTTGGGGTCAAAGCTTGAAAAGCGATGAGATCGGGCGGATCGAATGACGCTCCGGACCTCAGCCGTTCCTGATCAGGTCGTTCATGATCAGAGAGTCACGATGATCGGGCCCTTCTTGCTCACAATCACGGTATGCTCGAACTGGGCGGTCAGACAGCCGGGCGTGAAGAGCTCCCATTCCCGGTCGCCATCGTGGGCAAACTCGGCACCGGTCGACAGAAACGGCTCGATGGCAAGAACCATGCCTTCGGCGAGCTTGCGCTTGTCCCGCTTATCCGGGATGGCAAGGATCTCGGGCTTGTCATGAAGGGTCTCCCCCACACCGTGGCAGCCGAGCAGATTTTCGATGATCGAGTAACCGCCTTCGCGGGCGATCTCGGCGAAGGCCTGCGGGATGACCTGCATGGATGCTCCCGAACGGATGGCAGCCACAGCCCTGTCACGAGCCCGTTTGGCTGCTTCGACCAGCTGTCGTTTTTCCGGCGTGACGGGGGGTAGAATGAAGGTGGCGCCTGCGTCGGTGAAATAACCGTTCTTGCAGGCGGAAACATCAATGTTGACCAGATCCCCTGCCTTCATGGCGCGGGCATCGGCCCAGCCATGAGCCACCACGGGCTCTATGGAAATGCAGGTTGCTCCGGGGAAATCATAGACCTGTTCGGGTGCGGATTGCGCCCCTTCGCTTTCGAGAAAGGCCCGACCCAGATCATCAAGCTCCTTGGCGGTCATTCCCGGCTCCAGCGCCTCGCCCATCTTTCGGATCGCCTTGGCGACGGCTTTGCCACAATCCCTGAAGGCTTCGAGCTGGTCATTGGTTGTAACGATCATTGCAGGGGCGGCATCCTTGAACGCTTTTTCTTGTGATTGCCCATGCTTATCCTATTTTGCGTTGCAATGACAAGCGATCATCACCCTAGTGACACAGGCATAAGTCTGTGATCTGGGACGAAGAGAGAGGCGAGCGCTACAAAAATGACAAAGTTGTCCAGTAATGGAACTTTGTGCGTGCGAGATGGTTATACAAACAACAGAGAATGACCAATAGAGAGGCTAGTTACATGAAAAGGCAAATTGCTGCAGTCTTCATGGCTGTCTGCGTCGGGTTTGTTGCCGTTCCCGCATCGGCCCAGCCCGCACCTCCGTACCAGCATTGGAAGAAGGATCATCGGCATGACCGGCGCGATCGCCGCGATGACAATGACAATGCCGGAGCAGCCGTAGCGGGCGCGATTTTCGGAGCCATCGCCGGGGCGATTGTATCGGACGCCCAACGCAAGAATGCACCACCGCCTCCGCCGCCAGAATATGGCGCATATTGCAACTATAACGCCTGTGCCAATCGCTACAGAAGTTTCCGATCTTCGGACTGTACCTATCAGCCCTACCATGGCCCGCGCCGTTATTGCCGTCTTTAAGAGAGCTGACCTTCAGACAAACAACTCTCAACGCTGTTTGCGACATGAAAAGGCCCGCCATTGGCGGGCCTTTTCATGTCTGCAGAGATCAAATGTTCGATCTTGCCAGCTGATCGTCGAAACAAGGGCCATATTGAAACAAGCCAAGCGGCTTCCCAGCGTCATCCCGCCGCAGAAAGCGATGTTTTTTACGATTGAGTGATTGCAGACTTCTCAAACCACTTTTGCTGATTGATTGTTTCCGTTCGATTTTGTATTGCGGATCTGTCGCTTGATGGATTCTACGGAAAATTGCTATGGACCAGTCGCCCCCTTTTGTTCAAGTCATCAATCTTGTAAGGCAGCGAGACCGGCGAGACGCCATCCAGCAGCGCATGGCAGAGCTCGGTATCGACTGCAAAATCCTCAAGGCTGTCGACTACAAGGATCTCAGCGAAGCGGAAATTGCAGCGCAAGGGCCAGAATTTTCCCTGCGTATGCTGCGCCCTCTTTCCAAGGGCGAGGTTGCCTGCTCCATGAGCCACAGGCAGGCGCTATACAACATCGCCGAAAGTCAGTACGAGTACGGAATCATACTGGAAGATGATGCGGTTCTTCCCGACGATTTTCTGACGTGGATATCGGACCCGACATTGTTTCCCGAAGATTGGGACATGGTGAAACTGTCAGGTCACTATATTCAGGACCGTCAGGTCTGGACGTTTGGTTCCATCCGTGACCGCAGACTGATCTATACACCGAAATGCACCATCGGCACGGCCTGCTATCTGGTAACCAGAGAAGCCGCTGGCAAGCTGGCCAAGAATCTCGAGCTGATCGATGAACCCGTTGACCGCTTTTTTGCCAATCAGTATCGAAACCATGTCGTCTGCTATGAAGTCGTGCCATTCCCGGTGACGGTGGCGCCGGTCGAATCCACCATTTCAGACCGCGAGGGCGCACAGTTTCGCAAGACCCTGAAACAGACGCTGCAGAAAAAGCTGTGGCGGCTGCAACAGAGCATCGGTGTGCGTTTGCAGGTTCTGCGCAAGGTGGGCCTCATCGCGGCCATTACCCTCACTGGCCACTAGAGGTTCGCCAGAACAGCCCTTTTAATCAGCTGATTTCTTATATTTAAAAACAAGGCCCGCACATTTGCGGGCCTCGGCATTTGTAGGCGGACATTTTGTTTGCTTGCAAAGCCCGTTATTTAATCGCCCACAAGGTGGTCGTTCCGGAGACTTCGTTGGCAACGGCCAGCATGGGAGCGCCATTCGGGCTATCTTCAGCCGCAATGAACGTGATCCCTTCCGGGCCAATATCACCAGCAGTCAGTTTTTCGGACTCGCCTTCCAGCTTGGTATTGCTGGCGTAGGTGACGAAGGAGGCCTTGGCCGGATCTGTGATGTCATAGACCACAATACCACTTTGACGCTCGAGGCCAACGAAGGCATAGAGCTTGCCGTCGACTTCCCCAAGCTCGATCGCTTCGGGCTCGACGCCCTTATCATCCGAGCGATTGTCAAAGCTCTCGTTGGCCCCTTCGCTGTTGAAAGCGGTCGGAGCGAGCTCGGCAATCTTGGCTTCAATTTCGGTGCCACTGTCGAAGACCATGTCGCCTGATTCATTGAAGATGGAGAAAGACCGGCCACCGTAACCATAGATGACGTCAAAGTCGCCATCGCCATCGGTATCGCCCTGTGATGTGGTGATCTTCAGGCGGCCAAGATTTTCCTTCTTCTGCAGCTCTTCGGCATTCGGGAAGGCGGTCGCATCGAGCTTGACCTTACCGAGGCGTTCTTCCTCGGAATAGCCTTCATAGTCGCGGCTGTCGCCTTCGTTGGCCATGACGACATAGTTGACGCCATCCTTGCTGAAGGCATCGATGGTGTCCGGCATGCGGAAAGACAGGACAGGCCAGTTCTGGCGGTTGATCTTGCCATCCTTGTCGGACAGGTCGGCGAGCTCCTTGGAGTAATCCTGAAAGCCGAGGGTAAAGACTCTTTTCAGAGCCGCATTGTCGACGTCGATCACGGCAATGGCATTGCTTTCCTGCAGAGAGACAAAGGCAGTCTTGCTGTCCTTGGTGATCGCAACATATTCCGGCTCGATCTGCTGGGTGAAGGAGATGCCTTCCGGAGCGGCAGTGTGGAAGTCATCGCCAAAATCTTCTGCCTTCAAGGTTTCGAAGGTGACGGTCTTCACCTCAAGCGACGGAACGGAAACGATGGACACGGTACCTTCCGGATCGGTCTTGAAGTCGTCGGATGGCTCGCCTTCGTTGGCAACGATGACATAGGCACCGTTGGGGGCAAAGACGACGCAATCGGGAAGGGCGCCCACGGTTGCCTCGCCAACCAATGTTCCGTCGGTCTTGTAGAGGACCAGCTTGCCGGGGGCCTGCTTGTCCTTGGCTTCAACCGCGATGGCGACATAATCGCCATGAACAGAGACGGAGTTGGCAGCCTTGCCGTGTTTCGTCACTTCGATGGCCCCGGCCTTCTTGATCTCTGACGGATTGGCGATGTCCAGAATGTCGATGGACTTGTCATGACCATTGACGACATAGAGCTTCTTGCCTGCCTTGTCGTAGGAGACAATCTCGGCCGCGCCTTCATCGAAGACGCCGACGGAATAGGTCGCAATCGGCTCGATTGTCAGAGCAGCGGCGCTGGTGGCGAATGGCAGGGCAAAGCAGCTGGTCAGAAGCAGCGCCTTTGAAAGATTTCTCAGCATCGGGGTTCCCTCGAATGGACGTTGAAAGCGTGCTTCTGCCATAGCGACCGGATGTGACAGCTGCGTGAAGTTCCTTCCCATCGATAAGGGGTGGGAAGAGCGGTCTTCAGGTCCTGATGTTCCTTGCCGCCAACCGACAGATTGTTGTATTTGATAGACTTACCCAAGACTTTTCCATCCGGGAGAAAAAGATGTGCCGCTGGATCGCCTATAAGGGGCAGCCGGTTTTTCTGGAGCATTACATCACCACCGCCGAGCACTCGCTCATCCATCAGAGCCTTCATGCGGAGCAGGGCAAGACCGAGACCAATGGTGATGGCTTCGGCATCGGCTGGTATGGGGCGCGGCCCGAACCGGGCATCTATCGCGAGATCCTGCCCGCCTGGAATGATGGCAACCTCAAGAGCCTTGCGGCGCAGATCCAGTCCTCGCTGTTCTTTGCCCATGTGCGCGCATCGACAGGCACCGAGACAAGCCGGGCCAATTGCCATCCCTTCACTCTTGATCAGTGGATGTTCATGCACAATGGCCAGATTGGTGGTTATGGCGACCTGCGCCGGATGCTGGAGAGCATGCTAGACGATACCCACTATTCCCATCGCACCGGCACCACGGATTCCGAGCTGTTGTTCCTTCTGGCCATGCAGGAAGATCTGCAGTCCTGCCCCAAGAAAGCCCTTGGCAAGGTGTTGAAACGGGTCATCAAGGGCATGGCGGAGAAGAATATCTCCTCGCCCTTGCGCTTCACCTCCTGCCTGTCCGATGGCAAGCGGCTGATCGGCTTTCGCTGTTCGAGCGATCATCAGGCACCTTCGCTGTTCTATCGGCTTTATGAGAATGGCGATGTCATTCTGGTTTCCGAACCCATCGACCGGCAGCTTGAATGTTGGCAGGAAGTGCCGCAGGATCATGTGGTCTGCTTCACAGACGGCGAGATGATGCTGAGTGAGATGGCGATATGACAGGCAGCCCTTCAGGGCCGACGGGATGACTTCAACGGGCAACATTGAAGATCATCGAATCGCTCGCCAACACTGGCAGATTAACACGCAATCTGGATTCTTTAAGATAGCCGTGCTAATGCGGTGGTCATGCCGTCGTCCGGCGGCATCCTCACCACGCTAGAAGATCCATCATGCCTCTCTGGATAGCCATCACGATCTCTGCGGCCTTTCTGCAGAATATCCGCTCGGTTTTGCAAAAGCACCTCAAAGGTGCGTTGAGCACGACCGGGGCCACCTTCGTGCGTTTTGCGTTCGGTGTACCGTTCGCGCTGATCTATCTGTTTGGCTATGCATGGCTGAGCGGGGCAACAATACCGTCGGCGAACGGGAGCTTCGTCCTGTGGGTGATCATTGCGGCGCTGGCGCAGATCGGTGGGCAGATGCTGTTGGTGATGCTGTTCTCCTATCGCAACTTCGCCGTGGGCACCGCCTATAGCCGCACAGAACCGGCGCAGGCCGCTCTCTTTGCCTTCATCGTCTTCTCTGAGACGGTTTCGGCGCGGGCTATCCTTGCCATTGCCATTGCGGTTCTGGGGGTAATGCTGATTTCGGTCGCGCGAACCGCCTTCACATGGCGCAGTCTCGTCACCTCGACCTTCTCGCGCACAGCCCTCATCGGACTTGGCTCCGGGGCATTCTTCGGCGTGGCGGCGGCAGGCTTTCGCGCTGCATCGCTGTCGCTGGAGCCTGATATGGCGACGCCGGATTTCATTCTTCAGGCCGGCTTCACGCTGGTCGCAGCGACAGGGTTCCAGACGGTGCTGATGGGGCTCTACATGGCGCTCAGACAGCCCGAGCAATTCGGAGCCATCGCACGTGCCTGGAAGCCGTCTCTCGCAACCGGGTTTGTTGGTGCGACGGCCTCGTTCGGCTGGTTCATGGCCATGACCCTGCAGCAATCGGCCATCGTCAAGGCGCTGGCGCAAATCGAAATGCTGTTCTCCTTCGCCTCATCGGTCTTCATTTTCAAGGAGAGCATCAATCGGCTCGAGATCACCGGTTGCCTGTTCATCGTCTGCGGCGTGCTGATTCTGGTGCTGGGCTGAAGGCCCAGCTCGAGTAGCCTTGCATCACTCTGCCGGCTGCTGGCTGAGTTCCATAGAACCGGGGCCGGAGGCTGATCCGTTGTTGGTGCCGTTGCCTTTTGGGAGATATTTCTTCAGGAAGGGATAGACGAGGAAAACGGCCATGATGATCGAGACCAGATCGGCTGTCGGCTGGGCAAAGACCACCCCGTCTAGGCCGAACAAGGCATTCATCACGAACAGCATGGGAATGAAGACAAACCCCTGCCGACTGATCGACAGGATCAGGGACTGCCGAGCCGCGCCCATGGCCTGAAGGGTGTTGATGTAAACGAACATCACACCGACGATCGGCCCGGAGAACAGCAGGATATGCACGAAGCGCACCCCTTGCTCATAAACGGCTGCGTCATCAATGAAGGCGCGGACAATGAGATCGGAGCCCAGATAGGTGACAAGGGTCAGCGTGCAGCCAAGGATCACGGCATAGATCATCGATACCTTGAGAATGGAGTGGAACCGCTCCGCATTGCCTGCGCCATAGCTGTAGCCAAGCAGCGGTTGAATGCCGACGCCCAGACCGATCTGAAGCAGAACGGCAATCATCATCACCTTCGAGGAAATGCCCATCGCCGCGATGGCAACATCGCCATAGCCGGTGAGCACATTATTGAGCACTATGACAGAGGTGCTCATCAGAACGTTGTTGAGCGCGGCGGGAATGCCGATTGCCAGCACCGGCCAGATCACGCCTCTGATGCGGGCATCTTTCAAGGCAATGGAAAGACTGAACCGGCCGCGCGAGAACATATAGAGGAAGTAGCCGGTCGAGACGATGTTGCCGATGAGCGTGGCAATGGCGGCCCCTGCAACGCCCATCCCGAGGCCGATGATGAAAATCGGATCGAGAATGATGTTGAGGACCGTGCCGATCATCATGCCGAACATGGCTTCCTTGGCCTTGCCCTCTGCGCGAACGATATTGCCAAACGCCACGGACAGAATAACGAAGGGTGCGCTCGGAGCGACATAAAGCAGATATTGCCGTGTCGGCTCATAGGTGTCGGTGCTGACGCCGATTGCCGAAAGAATGGTCGGCATTTCTAGGAGAAACAGACCGGCGAAGACGATGCCGACGACCCAAGAAAGATGGAAACAGAAAGCACTGACCTCGGACGCATAGGCCCGGCGCTTTTCACCAAGAGCGCGGGAAATGACGGACGTGCCGCCGATGCCGATCAGGTTGCCTGTCGCCATGAACAGAAGGAAAACCGGAGTTGCGAGCGAAACGGCTGCGACCTGAACCGGATCATTGGTCTGGCCGACGAAAAAGGTGTCGGCGATGTTGTAAATCAGGATAACGATCATGCCGGTGATGGTCGGGATGGCGTTTTTCAGAATGGCCTTCGGGACCGGCATGCTCTCGAATATTTCATTATCTTCCATGCTGGTTATTCTCTTGTTCTTACAAACTGGCTTTTAAAGGCTTCGGTCTAGCCCTGAATATTGGCGAGCAGACGCTTGAGCATGATTTTCAGATCCGAAACCTCGCTGGCCGTAAAACCCTCGACGAGGCGGGCGTCAATGGTTCGTCTGGTGGCAAGAGCCTGATGGTGGATCTGCTTTTCTGCGGGGGCGAGCGCGATTATTTTTCTGCGCCCGTCATCCGGGTCTGATGTCGAAGTGATCAGGTCCTTCTGCTCCAGGCGCTTCAGAACCCCGACCACCGTCGGGTGTGCGATGCCAAAATGCTCCTCAAAATCTCTCGGAGAGGTTTTCTTGCCCATGCGGGTGCGCAGGAAATAGAGGAACTGGCCTTGTGTCATGGTCAGCCCGAAGGGCTGCAGCTCTGTGTCAACGACCTGCTTCATACTGTCGTTGAGCTGTTTGAGGAGGAAGCCGATGGTTGGTTCTTCGTGCTCACCACGTTGTTTTGGCATCGAGCTGCCTCCTCACCATGTTGCCTCGATCTTGCGGGGACCGATTGATCTTGTCTATATATGTAGCACGCTACATTTTACAATCCAAAAATGGCAAAAGGGTAAATCGTTACCCAACTTTTGCTCACTTCAAGAGGATGGAACAGGCGAGACTCGTGACACCAGACTGGGAGACCATCCTGTCACTAGCGGAACAGATTGTAGTCGCCCCAATCTTCCTCGGGGATCTTGTCGCCCTTCTCGAAGCTGAACTTGACGACCTCCATGCGATCCTCACTGGTGGTGCAGCTATAGCTGAGGCGGAACCAGTCGCCGCCCTTGCGGTAGGCTGCGCCCGGCGCTTCGAGATGGTTGTCGGTATATTCCATCGGCTCGAAGGTGTAGGCAACCACGCGGTCTGCGTCGAGTTTTGAAAGGGTTTCCAGCTCGCAACGCTGGATGAGCTGCTCGGAGGGCTCCATGTCCTTGAGCGCCGACAGGACCCGTTTGTCGAGAGCGAGAGCCTCGGAGGAATGATCCATGGCGACGAGCGCCAGAAAGGTCAGAGCCAGAGCACTTGCGGCTTTCATGCTCCTGGAGAGAATGCTGATTTGGTGTTTCATCGTGCCTCATTATCGCGTTGCAGATCTGGCTGCAAGCTGAGATCTTCAAACGGGGATGCCCTGTCGGACCATTGCGCCGGGGCAGATTCTTGCTGACTTTGCTTGACCCTTTCGCAGCCAAGCCTCGTCCTTTTGGCTCACGGAAAAGGCCATGACAACAAAAGGAGATACCACAGACACAAAGCCTTGTCTGATGGTTGTTGAAGCCGGAGATAGCGATACAACCCCTTGGTTGTCATTGACCTCAGTCAGATGGCGTCGTGGGGCTTTTCGTCACTTGGCAAGACTACCCACCGATCATGGCGCCATTCAAATCAAACGCCACACAAGCCTTCGACCGACCGTGTCATTCCTGCCTCATGAATACGGTGAAAGTTGGGCTGAGCGTCAAATGCTGACAGACTATAAGATGAGAGAATGTAGCCGAAAAAACCGCGGTCATCATCAATAGTCATTCACTCTCGATCTATCGAAAGCGTCCGACCGGGTGGGCGCAATACGCGCCCGCCGTGGGGCGGTCGGACGCGTCCCGCAGCAAGCTGCGGGGAGGAGTTGATATGAAACAATGAAAGACCAAAGACGAATGCGGTCTTCAAACGAACTTGTACGCCTTTAAGAGTCTATAAGTTGCTTGACCATCTATTATGCAAAATTTTCTGGTTTGACCCGGTTGAACGACAAATTTCCTTAAAGTTTCTCTTACTGCAACGCCAATTAGGTGAGAATGCTGAATTACAGAAATGTCTGCCTTAACCCGATCTAGCCGATAAATTTGATCGCCATTTTTGCCACACATTGCAGGTGTCATTTCTTGGAACTTAGAAGGCCCTTTTAATAAGAATGCTGCAGTATGCCGCCTTCCCGCCAACGTCACATTAGACGAGTAATGATCATTATCTTCTCCGCCCCAATCTGCTTTTTCGGGCTCTGAAAGCAGTTTACAGACCGCTGACTTAACAAAAGACTCGGGAGTTTTCGCCATAACATCCATCCACTCTTCGGCTGAACTCACTTTAATCTGCTTCATTTCTTTAAATTCTTCGATATCCTCAGCTAATATTTCACCAAATTTTTCTTGTCCCAGCCAAATGGCGGTGTGTCCATTTTTGTTTCGCGGATGATCAAGCCATGGAGATCCGATGACGATTGGTTCAATTTCAAAATATTCATCACGACGATAAAGAAGACCAATAATCGCCTGTCTATAACCCTTGCCTTCAGCCAAAATCATGCGCCCTGTGTCGGCGCAAATATGACTCGTATGGTAGCTGACTTTTACGTGCTTTTCTCGATGTATGTCGAATATCACATTATGACTAACCCTTTTTTTATCGTAGATTTCCAAGCAAGGCTCTAATTGCTCTATACTCATGAACACGTGGCGGGGTTGATTTAGTTCAAGAGCTTCTAGAAGGGTAGGCACATCTAAAGAGCGATAAAGATCAATTAGCATCGTTACAAGCAGGTGGCGGTTTTGAAGTAAAGCGATATGATCTGTACTCGAATCTCGTTTTTCGAAATAGTCATTTCGCAAAGGCCCCAATGCAGTGATTGCCAGCCGCTCATTTAAGAATCCCATGTCAATATGATTGAAATAGTCGGAAGTACGGAATTCTTCAGGTAGCAAATCAGATTCGCCCATTTCCCCTATCCCCCTCAATGCGCTTCGTCCCAGTTGTTGGCGGCTTCGGCATCTACCTTCAGGGGAACTGAAAGCTGGAGGGCTGGCATGGGGGCGCTTTCCATGACCTTCTGGACCAGAGGAATGGTCGCGGCGACTTCCGCTTCGGGCACTTCGAAGATCAATTCGTCGTGCACCTGCAACAGCATCTTGGCGGTGAGCTTTGAGGCTTCCAGCGCGTCATCCATGCGGATCATGGCGCGGCGGATGATGTCGGCGGCTGAGCCCTGAATGGGGGCGTTGATGGCTGCGCGTTCCTGAAAAGCCTTCATGTTGGGGTTCTTGGAATTGATCTCCGGGTAATGGATCTTGCGCCCGAAGATGGTCTCCACATAGCCCTTTTCGCGGGCCTGTTTCTTGGTCTCTTCCATATAGTCGCGGATGCCGGGGAAGCGCTCGAAATAGGTGTCGATATAGTCCTTGGCCTCGGTGCGCGAGATGCCGAGCTGGTTGGCAAGGCCGAAGGCCGAAATGCCATAGATGATGCCGAAGTTGATCGCCTTGGCGCGGCGACGGGTGGCCGAATCCATCTCCTCAATGGGCACGTTGAACATCTCGGAGGCGGTCATGGCGTGGATGTCGAGCCCGTCCTCGAAGGCTTTCTTCAGCTGCTCGATCCCGGCGATGTGGGCGAGGACACGCAGCTCGATTTGGCTATAGTCGGCGGAGATCAGCTTGTGGCCCGGCGTAGCGATGAAGGCGGTGCGGATCTTGCGCCCTTCCTCGGTGCGGACCGGGATATTCTGAAGGTTCGGATCGGAGGACGAGAGCCGCCCCGTCGAGGTCGCCGCCAAGGAATAGGACGTGTGGACGCGGCCTGTCTCGGGATTGATGAAGGTTGGCAGGGCGTCGGTGTAGGTGGACTTGAGCTTGGAGAGCTGGCGCCAGTCGACGACCTTGCGCGGCAATTCGTGACCTGCCGCGGCCAAGTCTTCCAGCACGCCCGCCGATGTGGACCAGGCACCGGTCTTGGTCTTCTTGCCGCCGGGCAGGCCCATTTCGCCGAACAAGATATCGCCAAGCTGCTTGGGGCTGCCGATGTTGAAGGGCTGGCCCGCGAGTTTGTGGATTTCTTCCTCAAGGCCCGCCATGCCCTGCGCAAAATTGCCCGACAGGCGCGACAGGATCTGGCGGTCGACTGTGATACCGCGGCGCTCCATCTTGGTCAGCACCGGCAGCAGCGGTCGTTCGAGCCGCTCATAGACGCGGGTCATCTGATCAGCCGCAAGGCGTGGTTTCAGCACCATCCAGAGGCGCAAGGTGACGTCGGCATCCTCGGCGGCATAGGCGGTGGCCTTGTCGATGGCGATCTTGTCAAAGGTCAGCTGGTTTTTGCCTGTGCCTGCCACCTCCTTGAAGGGGATCGGTTGGTGGCCGAGCCACAACTCGGAGAGTTCGTCCATGCCATGGCCATGCTTGCCAGCATCGAGCACATAGGAGAGCAGCAGCGTGTCATCAAATGGCGCGACCTCTACGTCATAGCGGCTGAGCAGCAGGGTGTCATATTTGAGGTTCTGTCCGATCTTGAGGATCGAGGGATCTTCCAGCATCGGCTTGAGCATGGCGAGTGCGTCATCAAGCGGGATCTGGCCCTCGGCGAGGCCGCCGCCGAACATGTCGCCTTCGCCCGTCACATGGGCGAGCGGGATGTAGCAGGCCTTGCCCGGCTCGGTCGCCAGAGACACACCGACGAGATTGGCCTGCATGGCATCAAGGCTGTCGGTCTCGGTGTCCACGGCGATCTGCCCGATGCGCTTGGCTTCATCAAGCCAAAGCTGCAACTCTTCCTTCGTCGTCACGGTCTGGTAGCCGTCGCGGTCGATGGGCAGCGCAGCCATGTCAGAAGCGATCTTTGCAGCGAGCTGGGTCGGGGTTTTGAGACCCCCGGTGTCGACGTCTGCCGCCTCGGTTTCCTCGGGTGCTTCCCAACCGACGATATCGAGGTCGGTCGTCTCGACAACTTCGGCCTCGGTCTCGGTTGCCTCGGCCACGCGGCGCGTCAGGGAGGTGAATTCCATTGTCTTGAGGAAGGAGACGATCTTGACGCCATCGAGATCGCAGCAGACGAGATCCTCGATGCCGAGTGGCAGCGGCACATCGCGCTTGAGGAAGACAAGCTGCTTGGAAATACGGGCCTGATCGGCGAATTCGATCAGATTCTCGCGGCGTTTGTTCTGCTTGATTTCTTCGGCTCTCGCCAACAGGGTTTCTAGGTCGCCATAGTCATTGATCAGCTGGGCGGCCGTCTTGATGCCGATGCCGGGCACGCCGGGGATGTTGTCGACCGAATCGCCAGCAAGGGATTGCACCTCGACCACCTTGTCCGGGGTGACGCCGAACTTGGCCATCACTTCGTCCTCATTGATCACCTTGTTCTTCATGGTGTCGACCATCAGAACGCCGGGGCGGATGAGCTGCATCAGATCCTTGTCCGAGCCGATGATCGTGACATCGGCCCCGGCTTCAAGCGCCTTCTCGGAATAGGTGGCGATGATGTCATCGGCCTCGTAGCCTTCAAGCTCGATACAGGCGATGTTGAAGGCGCGGACCGCTTCGCGGATCAGGCCGAACTGGGGAATGAGATCCTCCGGTGCGGGCGGGCGATGGGCCTTGTACTGATCATAGATGTCATTGCGGAAGGTCTTGCCCTTGGCATCGAAAACCACCGCCATATGCGTCGGGGCAACACCGGCGAGGCCGCTATCTCCTTCCTGCATCAGCTTCCAGAGCATGTTGCAGAATCCGGACACGGCACCGACAGGCAGGCCGTCGCTCTTGCGCGTCAGGGGCGGCAGGGCATGATAGGCGCGGAAAATATAGGACGAGCCGTCAACCAGAAAGAGATGCGGTTTTTGTGCCATTGGATGCCCCTCGTCGCTTCGCTGGCTGTCCGTCCGATGATGCGAACAAACCATGATCATGTTTGCGTCAGACCTTAGCCAACGACAAGAGGAAAGAAAAGGCCAAAAACAAAAACCCCCGCCGGTCACGGGACAGGTGGGGGGGTGTTGGAGCAAGGGTTCGGGCTGGTCTATTCGGCAGGGACCAGTTCGGCGCGGCGCTGTCCAAGACGCGCCCAGTCGGGCCTTTTGTAGAGGAAGGTCCCGATCTTGAGGCTCTTGACCGCCTGATACATGATCACGGCACCGAAGATCGCCGACATCGAGACCAGAAAGGCAATGGTGCCTGCATCGAGGATGTCGGTGAAGCGGGTCAGGACAAGCCGCGAAATCCCCATCGGCAAGAAGAATCCCAGATAGATCGGCAGGGACCGCTGGCCACAGAAGCGAAGGATCTGCGCCGGGCCTGCATGGGGCAGGATCGCCATGAGGTTGATCACCGCCATGAAGCCCAGAACACCCATGAGAATAGTCACCGGCAGGATCTCGCTATAGCCCTGATAGACCACGAAGCCGTTGACCAGCGCCCAGACGGCAAGCAAGGCGACGGAAAGCAGCTTCTGCTCACCGGCGAAGCGGGCCAGCGTGAACCACAGCTCGCGGCCGAAGTGACCGGCAAGGAAGAAGACATAATATTTCGAGAAGAAGTCGACCACATTGATGCCGGTGTGCGTGAGATAGGCCTTGCAGGCGATCGCCAACGCGACCTGTGCCAGCGTTGGCAGCGGCTTGGTCAGGCGAAGCACGAGGAAATAGATCGGCAGCAGGTAGATGAACCACAACAGGCCGAAGGGCTGCACAAACGAGGCGACGTAATAGGCGAGCGTACCGTCGGCCCCAAGGTCCTGCATGAAGAAGGGCGCCTTGAAGACAAACTGGATCGTCATCCAGATCACGTAGAAATAGGCAAAGTGGATGAATTTGCTATCAAGGAACGTGCGCCAGTCCTTGGTGATTGCCTTGGCGGCGAAGAGCCCGGCAACGGCAAAGAAGACCGGCATCCGGAACGGCGTTGCAAAGGCCAGCACGTGATGCATCCAGCCTTCGTCATTGAGTTGTAGCTCAACCCCTCCGGTGGAATGCATGATGACCACGAGCAGGATCGTCAGCCCTTTGGCAAGATCAACCCACTCGACGCGCTGTTTGCTGGATGCTGGTGCTGGCGCCATTCCTGTCTCCGCTCCTCATTCGCCCGTTTTCTGATTACCGGGATCATTAAACTTTTATCAGTTGAAACCACTATGTTCGCATCTGGAGAGAGAATCTCACCCGATCGTTTGGTAACGTTAATCGATTTTCCAAGGCATTGAATTTTCACGCATTTCATCTCTTCACATTGATGTGAAAGGGGCAGCGGATGGCCTGTTTAGGTTAATGCGTTTGCGACCGATGGGATCAGGAGAAGATCGGAGACGGGGAAGAGGTCCTTGTGTGGATGTTAACGAGCTTTTTGGGATCAGACGGTTAAAATTTGCAACGAATCACGGTCCCTGCTCCGTAAAATCCGGGTCCGCTCACGAATTTGCCGCAATGTGGGGGCAGTTCTCAGCGCCGAACAAGCAGGATCAAGGCCTTGGGCTTCGCGAGGGTTTCGCGGGATCCTGACAGAGTGCAGACAGTCACACCAGCAACAGAGTCACCCAAAACCTCATGACGCCTCCCCGTCCTCCTTCTCTTGATGACATCCGCCTTAGTGAAGAGGATCGCAGTCAACCGACTGCCCCGAGAAAACGCGCTGCCAAAAAGAAAGCCGCGGCCGCCAAAAAGGGTGCGCCTGCAAAGCGCGCTCCGGCAAAGGCCCGGAACGGGTCTGGTGGCAATGGGGCTGGTAATGATGGAGGCCGGGGCAACGGTGGTGGTGGCCGCAAGAAGCGAAGCAGACGCTCGGGCGGCAAACGTACGATCATGGGACGCCTCTTCCGCGTCGTGCGGGAGCTACTCTATTGGTCCGTGATTGCGGGCCTCTGGGGCGGCATCATCGCAGGCTGTATTCTTTTGTGGTACGGGGCCCAGCTGCCGAAATCGACCGAATGGCGCATTCCGGATCGGCCACCCAACATCCAGATTCTATCTCTTGACGGTGCCCTTGTTGCCAACCGGGGTGAGACAGGAGGTCAACAGGTCCGTCTGTCCTCGCTGCCACCTTATCTGCCAGACGCGGTCGTCGCCATCGAGGATCATCGCTTCTATTCGCATTTCGGATTTGATCCGGTCGGCTTCACCCGAGCGATGGTCACCAACGTGGTTCGCGGGCGCCTGTCGCAGGGTGGCTCGACGCTGACCCAGCAGCTCGCCAAGAACCTGTTCCTTGAACACAAGCGGACCATCGAGCGCAAGGTTCAGGAGCTGATCCTCGCACTGTGGCTCGAGACCAAATTCACCAAGGATGAGATCCTCGAGATGTATCTCAACAGGGTCTATTTCGGCTCCGGTGCAACCGGGGTGGATGCGGCGGCCAGGACCTATTACAACAAACCGGCCTCGATGCTGACCCTTTCGGAGGCGGCGACTATCGCCGGGCTTCTGAAGGCCCCGTCGCGCCTTGCGCCCAATCGCAATCCAAAGGATGCCCGTGAGCGCGCCAAACTGGTGCTTGCTGCCATGGCACGGGAAGGCTTCATCACCGAAGAAGAGCAGAAACTGGCTCTGACGCAGTCGGTCAACACCGTCGCCCGGCACCGGGCAAGCTCGCTCAACTATATTGCCGACTGGGTGATGGAGCAGATGCCGGAGCTGGTCAAGGACGTCAAGGAAGACCTGATCGTCGAGACGACCATCGACATGCGGATGCAAAATCTGGCCGAGGCGGCAATTGCCGACGAAATCGAGGACGAAGGCAAGAAATACGGCGTGTCTCAGGGGGCGCTGGTTGCGGCGACGCCGAACGGGGCGATCCGGGCTCTCGTGGGTGGCAAGTCCTATCGCGAAAGCCAGTTCAACCGCGCCGTCAAGGCCAAACGCCAGCCGGGCAGCTCGTTCAAGCCCTTTGTCTATCTCGCCTCGCTCGAACTGGGCAACCGGCCTGACAGCCTTCGGGTCGATGAGCCTATTTCCTACAATGGCTGGACACCGCAGAACTATTCGAAAAAGTTCATGGGCCAGATCACCCTGAGGAAGGCGCTCGCCCTGTCGATCAACACCATCGCGGCCCAACTCGCCTTTGAAGTGGGGCCGGCACAGGTGGCGGAGGTGGCGCATCGTCTCGGTATTCAGTCCAAGCTCAGCGACAATCTCTCGATTGCCCTTGGCACCGCAGAGGTGACACCGCTCGAAATGGTCGGCGCCTATCTGCCCTTTGCCAATGGCGGAGCGCGGGCCAATCCCTATGTCATCCAGCGGATCACCAACAAGGATGGCGACGTCCTCTATCTCAATCCGAACTTGCCCGGCGCGCGGGTGATAGATCCGCAGATCCTGTCGATGATCAATTCGATGATGCAGGAAACCCTGATTTCCGGCACCGGCAAGTCGGCGCTGTTGCCCGGCCGGCCGGCAGGCGGCAAGACCGGCACGACGCAGAATTATCGGGACGCTTGGTTCGTGGGCTATACCGCCAATCTTGTCACCGGGGTCTGGTTCGGCAATGACGATGGAACACCGACCAAGCATGCATCTGGCGGCAATATTCCCGCCGCGGCCTGGAAACGGTTCATGGTTGGCGCGCACAATGGCATGGCTATCGCCGGGCTTCCCGGTGTCAGTGTGGAGCAGTTGGCCGAAACCCGCCGGGTGGCTGGCGGAGAAGAGAAACCGTGGATCAATCCCGACCTTCTCCCCGCGGATCAAACCCCGTCCGGCTCGTCCCAGCCGCTGCCGAAGGAACGCAAGGGCTTCTTCTCGCGTCTGTTCGGTAACTAGCGGGCAGGCTAGAGAGGGCTATTCGATGCCGTAAGTGTGTAGCTGGCGGCCATGCTGACGCAGCCATGCCCTGCCCTCTTCGAATTCGGGGCAGAGATCCTCAACGTGATCCCAGAAACGCTGGGAATGGTTCATTTCACGCAGATGGGCGACTTCATGCGCGGCGAGATAGTCGAGCACGAAGGGCGGCGCCATGATCACCCGCCATGAAAAGGCCAGCTCCCGGCTGGAACTGCAGGAGCCCCAGCGGCTTGTCGTATCCTTGATGCGCACGGCACTGGGCTTGATGCCGATGGCCTCGGCATGGCGGTCGACAGCTTCCAGAAGGTCGATGCGCGCTTCCTTCTTCAGCCAGTCCGTCACCCGTCGCCGCATATGTTGCTCTTCGCCACTGACCATCAGAACATGCTCGTCCCGCTGTTCGAGCAGGCGAACGGTGCCCCGTCGCTGGCCGACATGCTGGAGACGGTGGGGAATATCGCGCACCGGAATGATCGCCCCGTTCTCGAACGGCACATTGGGTTGGCGCAGTTGCTGCTTGTCGACGAGCCATTCCACATGGGCCTGAAGAAACTGTCCGATCTTGAGCGTACTGACCCCCGGCGGGCAGGTGGCAACCGGTTCGCCCGTGCGGGAATCGAGCCGCAGGATCAATCGCCGCGCCCGCGCGTTGTGCTTGAGCTTGACGTCAATCGGTCCGCTGTCGTGATTGAGGCGGATCACCTGCGGCAGAGAGCCTGACGATCGAGCAGATCCGGGTTTACGCAAATCGGGTGTCTCCGAATGAGTGAGCGGCGCTATTTCTCGAATTGCAGCTTGACCAGATTGGCATAAAGACCGCCCTGAGCGTCAAGTTCCTTGTGGGTGCCTTGCTCGGCAAGACGTCCGTCCTTGATGACGCAAATCTTGTCGGCATTGCGAATGGTCGACAGACGGTGGGCGATGACCAGTGTCGTCCGGCCCTTGCTCAGGCGATCAAAGGCGGCCTGCACCTTGGCCTCGGATTCGGAATCAAGCGCCGAGGTTGCTTCGTCCAGCAGCACGATGGGAGCATCCTTGATCATGGCGCGCGCGATGGCAAGCCGTTGCTTCTGGCCGCCGGACAGGGACGCCCCATTCTCGCCGATCAGAGTGTCGTAGCCATTCGGCAGGCGCTCGATGAAGTCGTGCGCATTGGCGTTTCGGGCCGCCTCTATCACCTCTTCATCGCTGGCACCGAGACGGCCGAAACGGATATTCTCGCGGATCGTGCCGGTGAAGAGCATGGTATCCTGTGTGACAAGAGCGATATGGGTATTGAGCGTATCGAGCGTACAGTCGCGCAGGTCCGTGCCATCGATCCGGATGGCACCGGCCGACACATCATGAAAGCGCTGGACCAGCCCCATGATGGTAGACTTGCCGCCGCCCGATGGACCGACAAGCGCTGTCGTCTTGTTGCCCGCGATGGTGAAGGACAGATCCCTCAGCACCGGTTCATCAGCGGCATAGGAGAAGCTCACATTATCAAAAGTGATTGTCCCGTCGGTGACGGCAAGCTCGACGGCATCGTCGCGTTCGATCAACCGGCTCGGACGGTCGAGGATCTCATACATCAGGCGCACGCCGACAAGGCCGCTTTCGAGCGTGACCTGAAGACGGCTCAGCCGTTTGGCAGGATCGTAAGCCAACAGAAGCGCGGTCAGGAAGGACATGAACTCGCCGGGCGTCTGCCCGCCGATGATGGTGCGCCAGCCGCTGTAGAGAATGACCAGAGCGATGGCGATTCCGCCCAGCGTTTCCATCAGAGGACTGGTACGGGCGCTGAGGCTGGCGATCTTGTTGGCGCGCTGCTCGACACCGGAAATCGCCTCGTCCATGCGGGCCGCCATGACATCCTGAAGACCGAAGGTGCGGATGATCCGGAAGCCTTGGGCACTTTCCTGCATCGTGCGGGTGGTCTGGGTGAGCGAGATGAACTGGTCCTTGGCGATGCGCTTGACCCGGCGCACGAGCCGGGAGACGACAAAGATTGCCGGGGGGGCGATGAACAGGGCGATGATCGACATCACCGGGTCCTGATAGACCATCACGAAGACTAATCCGAAGAGCGACAGGATGTCGCGGCCAAGACTGGTGACGATCATGTCCATGACACCTCGTGCCGCACCGGCATTGTGCGAAATGCGCGTAATCAGCTCGCTCGACGGATAGTCATGGAAGAAATCCGCCCCTTGCCGCATGAAATGGCGATAGAGCTGGCGTTGCAGATTGGCGACGTTGGCGTTGCCGATTCGGGCGAGGGTTGTCGTCTGGACGTAAGTGGCAAAACCCTTGGTGACAAAAATCAGCGTGACGAACAGCGAAATGATCAGAACCTGTTTGAAGTCCTTGGAAATGAAGATCTCATTGACGATGTCGCGCATGATCCAGGCGCTGAGCGCGGTCGTTGCCGCGACGATGGCCATGAAGAAAAAGGCGACCGCATAGCGTCTGGCATAGAGGTGGAAATTCTCTGCCAGAAGCCGATAGATCAAATATCGGGATGTCGAGGGATCGGAGAAAAATCGGCGCCATCTTTGACGCAAGCGTTCGGCGTTCATGCCTGTCCTTCAGTCCGTGGCATGCCAGCGTCGACAAGCCATTCCTGTTGATGCGGCCGGACCCTGTCCGAAACCTGATTGGGCTTTGTTTATCGCTTTTTGGCCAGCGAGGAAAGCCGCATTTTGCCGAGACTTTCCTATGCTTGCCTTCGCTATATCCGCTGACACACCTGCAAATGAGCCGTAACGAGAGAGCAGCTCCAAGACCCAAGCCGATCTGATAGGTGGCACCTACGGCCAATTCCCCCTAATCTTGCTTTCAGGACGAGCAGTGGCATCACGGCGGCAAATGGTCCCGTCCGGTTCAGGTGCCATAAAACAGCCATTTGATTGAACCAGACGTGTTGGTATCGCGACCAACGAGGGTGAGAGAAGGACTTTTCATCAACACTTTTCACCAACCGAGGAGTGGCGCTATGCTCTCTTTATCATTGAAATCCCCTCGAACCGGAGGGACGGTGCCAAGGCGGACGAGATCGCGTCTGGCGCCGCTTCTGATGGCCACGATTGCCCTTCATGTCGGGATCGGCCTAAGCCCGGCTCTCGCCCAATCCAGCCCGATGACCGCAGGCGAAAGCTTCCTGACGCGCTTTTCCGGGCTGATCGACACCGGAGCGGGCATGACCATCAATCCCGATGGCGTGGTCGGCTCGATCTACAACATCAATCAACCAGCCGCCGAGGCGATGGGCCAGAAACTGGGGTCCATCATCAGTCGCTTCGATGTGCTGGCATCTGATGTCGGGCAGGTCTTCGGCATCGCTCTGGATCCTGAAACCTCTGACATTTACCTCTCTGCCAGCTCTGCCTACGGCCTGTTCCGCACGGCTGACAACGTCGACTGGGCCGACGGCATGTGGGGCCCAGGCGGAAGCCCCGGCACCATCTGGCGCCTGCGGGCCGAGACCGGCTACACGCCCGAGATCTTCGCCGACATCAATCTTGCCGGGCGCGCCAACACCGGAGCGGCTCTTGGCAACATCGCCATCGACCGCCAGAACCGGCAGCTGTTTGTCACCGATCTTGAAACCGGCATGATCCATCGTCTCTCTCTTGCCGATGGCAGCGAGCTCGGTCTTTACGACCATGGCGAGATGGGCCGTGTGAATTTCGCGGACCAGACCGAAGCGGGTGAAGCGAGCCTTGCTCCCGTCTCCTTCAACCCCGGCACGGGTGCGCTCGTCGACACCTGCCCGTTCGGTGTCTTTGCCGAGACGCCGGGATGCTGGAACTTTGCCGACTTCCGCCGCCGCGTCTTCGGCGTTGCCGTCCGCAAGGATGATGCAACCGGCACCAGCCGCCTGTTCTATTCCGTCTGGGGCTCTCAGGGCTTTGGCCATCCGGCCTGGGCTGCGGCGAGTTCTTATGAGAAGCAGAATTCCCTTTGGTCCGTCGGTCTGCTGGATGACGGCAGTCTTGATCACAGCGACATTCGTCGCGAGGCCCTGCTGCCGGAGTTCTTCACCAATCCGGCGGACAAGGCCGCGAAAGGGCCCAGCCATGCGGTCTCCGACATCGCCTTTCCGGCCTGCTCCAAGCCGGATAGCCTGCTGGTTGCCGAACGCAGCGGCATTCGTACCACGGGCCTTGGCGGCCTGACGCCTCCGACCTATGAGAATGAATCCCGTCTCGTTCGCTATGGCCTTGATGGCTTTGGTGCGTGGAAATTCGATGGTCATTACGAGATCGGCTACCCCAAACGTGCTGCAGACCCAGAGGATCGCGCCAACACGGCGGGCGGTGTCACGTTTGCCTATGGCTATGATGCGACAGGCCTCATCGACACCACCCAACCTGACGCGTTCATCTGGTCGAGCGGCAATCAGCTTTGCAAGGCTGGTGTGCCCTGCTTCGATCCGGCAACCGGCGACTTTACCGATGCCTCGCAGGTTGATGGCATGCAGGGCTTCCCGTCCAACTCGCCCACCGGTCGCTTCGGCGGCACGTCGGCAGCCGCCGTTGTGCCCACGACGTCCTACATGATTGATGCGGACAGTGATTTCGTCACTCCAAAACTCGGTGAAATCGGCGATATTGAAGTGTTGCAACAATGCGAGCCTGTCGATTTCGCCCAACCGACACCGCCGCCACCTCCTCCACCGCCGCCTCCGGTCGATGATTATTTCGATCTTCAGCTGACCAAGCGGCATCCCGGCGGCCCCTGCAAGCCCGGCCAGTCCTGTGCCTTCATCATCAAGGTCACCAATGTTGGCTCGACCGATTTCAACGGCCCGCTTTATGTCTCGGACAAGCTGCCTGCTGGCACGATCTTTGACAGCGCGGCGGCTCCCTGGAGCTGTTCGACAGCGGGGACCAAGGTAGATTGCTATCACCCACCGCTGTTCCTGTCTTCCGGTGACAGCATCGATCTGTTCATGAAGGTGCATGTGCCGCTTGCACTGAGCAAGAAGAAGTCGATCCGCAACTGCGCCGCGATCAAGTGGATGATGACCGAACCGTTGACCAACGTCGAGATCCAGAAGGCTCTGTCTCTTGCAGGCTATGTTGTCGGACCGATTGACGGAGTGCTCGGTGCTCAGACTATCGCCGCGATCAAGCAGTTCCAGCTCGACAACGGCCTAGCCCCGACCGGACATGTCAATCAGGCCTTCATCAATGCCCTGTTTGGCGGCGACTTCGGCAATGGGGACATGAACCCGGCCAATGACAAGGATTGCGCGGTTGTCCCTCTCAAGCCTACCTGCGAGATGAATGACCTCGTTGGTCAGTGGCCCGATTGCCGTCCTCCGCTGCGCCCATGCCCACCGGGCTGGATCGGCAATTATCAGCCGAACTGCAAGCCGCCGATCGTTCGCCCCGATCCGACTTGCGAGAGCAAGGGCATGGTAGGTCAGTGGCCAAACTGCAAGCCGCTGCGCGTGCGCTGCCCGAAAGGCTGGATTGGCAAATATCAGCCAAACTGCAAACGCCCGATCGTTAGACCGAGACCAACGTGCGAAAGCAAAGGCATGGTTGGCAAATGGCCAAACTGCCATCCTCAGCGGGTGCGTTGCCCCAAAGGCTGGATCGGCAAATATCAGCCCAATTGCAAACGCCCGGACATCAAGCCAAGACCGACGTGCGCCAGCAAGGGAATGGTTGGCAATTGGCCGAACTGCAAGCCTCAGCGAGTTCGTTGTCCCAAAGGTTGGATCGGTAAATATCAGCCGAACTGCAAACGGCCGATCGTCAAACCGCCGGTGATCAAGCCAAAACCGTCCTGCAAAAGCAAAGGCATGGTCGGCACATGGCCAAACTGCACGCGTCCGCCCGTAAGGAAGCCTGTGCTTGAGGTGACGCCGACTTGCACAAGCAAGGGCATGGTCGGCACTTGGCCAAACTGCAGACCGATGGTTCGCAAACCGGGTCAACCGGTTCTCGATCAGTAGCAATCACACAAAGAACCCTCCCCGCCATCCGGGGGGAGGGTTTCATCACTTTCCAACGGTCCGGTTTCAAATGGACCGTTGTTCTGGGGAAATGGATCAGTCCTCGTCCTCGTAGTCTTCTTCATCCAGTTCACCCGCATCGGGATAACCCTCGCTTGCCACATGGACAGCGATGTTGGCCTCACCAAGCAATTCAGCATAGGGAGACGGAGGCAACTGGTCGATGAAGAGACCGTCGAGATCGGACAGATGCCCGAGCTTGACCATGGCCCGGCGGCCAAACTTGGTGTGATCGGTCGCCAGATAAACCGTGCGCGAATTTTCCATGATCGCCTCGGCCACCCGAACCTCGCGATAGTCGAAATCGAGCAGCGTGCCATCCTCGTCGATGCCCGAGATGCCGATGATGCCGAAATCCACCTTGAACTGGTTGATGAAACCGATGGTCGCCTCGCCGACGACGGCCAGATCACGCGACCGCACCCGCCCTCCGGCAATGGTGATCTCGAAGTCCTCGCGCTGGCTGAGCAGGGAAGCCACGTTGATGTTGTTGGTCACGACCCTGAGGTTCTTGTGGCCAAGCAGCGCGGCGGCAACCGCCTCGGCAGTGGTGCCGATGTTGAGAAACAGCGAGGCCCCGTCTGGAATATGCTCGGCCACCATGCGCCCGATGTCTTCCTTCTGGATCTTCATCAACTCGCGGCGGCGGCTGTAGTCAACGTTGCGGGTGTTGGAGACCAAACTGGCTCCGCCGTGGTAGCGGCGCAGAATGCCCTGATCGCACAAAAGCTTGATGTCGCGGCGAATGGTCTGGGGCGTGACATCATACTCGCCCGCCAGATCGTCGATGCTGACGAATCCTTCGGCCCGGGCCTTCTCGACAATGCGAGTCTGGCGCTGATTCAGCCCGGAATGTTCGGGTCTCATCCCACTTGCGGGCAAATTGTGCATTCTGTTCTCCGACTCACTCACAAACGAACAGGCAAATGGTAATCGATGAAAGGGTGCGGGCATAGGGCAAAAGGCGGGATTTCTTTGCGTTTGCTGTCTCCACGCCATTTTCTTTTTTGATTTTTTATTTTCGTTATTATTCATTTTCGTTTTCGGTTGAACATTTTTATGAAAAATGTTATTGAAAAGCAACAAGTGCGAACGAAAGCGAACTCAACAAGCTGTGTTGAGACAAAGCCGACGTCGCCAGCAATCCACGAGGCGCTAAGATGAGATCCGAGACACTTGCAAAACTGCGCGAGGACACCCCTTTCGACCTGCTGATCATCGGGGGCGGAGCAACCGGCTGCGGCCTTGCGCTTGATGCCGCAACGCGCGGCCTGCGCACGGCCATGGTCGACCGTTATGACTTTGCCGAAGGCACCTCGAGCCGCAGCACCAAACTGCTTCATGGCGGGGTTCGCTATCTGGAAGCTGCCGTGAAAAAGCTCGACAAAGCCCAGTATAATCTCGTCAAGGAGGCCCTCCATGAACGGGGCGCCACCCTGAAGAATGCGCCGCATCTCTCCCGCCCGTTGCCGCTGATCACGCCGCTCTATTCCTGGTTTGAAGTGCCCTACATGTTCACGGGACTCAAAATGTATGACTGGCTGTCGGGCAAGATGAACATCGGCAAGAGCAAGCTGATCAGCGCGGCTGAAGCCAAGAAGCGCTATCCGATGCTGAAGTCGAAAGGCCTGAAGGCCTGCGTGCTTTATTATGATGGCCAGTTTGTCGATGTGCGCATGGCGGTCTCGCTTGCCATGACTGCCGAACGCGAAGGCGCGGTGGTGGCCAACCATGTGGAAGTCATCGACCTCTTGCATGACGAGGCTGGCAAGCTCGTCGGTGCCACTCTCAAGGATCGCGTCAGCGGCGATACATGGGATGTGAAGGCCAAGAAGATCATCAATGCCACCGGCCCCTTCGCCGACGGTATCCGCAAGATGGATCATCTGGACGCCCAGCCGATCCTCAAGGTCAGCTCCGGCATCCATCTCATCGTCGATGCTGACTTCGTACCGCCGGACGGGGGTCTGCTGATCCCTAAAACCGATGATGGCCGCGTGCTCTTCATCCTGCCATGGCAGGGACAGGCGCTGATCGGCACCACGGACAATCCGGCAAACGTGACCGACCATCCGGAAATTGACGATAAGGATATCGAATATCTGCTCGACTATGTGCATCGCTATTTCGATGTGAAGCTGTCGCCGTCCGATGTGAAGTCGGCCTGGTCCGGCATTCGTCCGCTTGTCTTCAACCCAGAAGCCAAGGGCACGGCAGAGCTGGCGCGCGACCATGTGATCATCGAAGATCCGTCCGGCCTTGTCACCATTTCCGGCGGCAAGTGGACGACCTATCGCTTCATGGCGCAGCAGGCGCTCGACAAAATCGTCGCCGATGGCTCCTATCCGTCAGCCAAGCCTTGCAGCACCCACGACATGAAGATCCTCGGGGCCGAGAATTATTCCGAACGCACTGTCGATGAGCTGGTCAAGAGCTATGGCCTTCCTGCCGATGTGGCGGATCACCTCAACCACAATTACGGAGATCGCAGCGTCGAAGTCGCCAAGATCGCGAAGGACAAGGGTCTTGAAGCCCGCCTCAACCCCAACTACGGCGTCATCGAGGGCGAGGTGCTCTACACGGTCGAGAAGGAAGCCGCCATTCACGCCATGGACTTCCTTGTCCGCCGCACGACCCTCGCCCTCATCGACCAGAAGGCCGCCGAAGAAGCCCTGCCTCGCGTGGTCGAACTGATGGCCGAAGCGCTTGGCTGGGACGATGTCCGCAAGGCAACCGAGACTTCGATGGCCAAGGAGCGGTTCGAGCGGGCGCTCTGATCCGGGACGCTATCGGACAAAACAAATGCAGTTTGCGACCCCACCGTTGCAGACTGCTTTTTCTCGTTCATTGCACCGATGATCGAGTCCGATGGTTTTTAATCCTGCTTAACCAAAATTGTCGATGTCTGTGCGTTACCGACGCTTGATAAGGTTGCACTTAAGAGTATTCGCTACCCTTGATGTTCAGATAAAACAAGGGATCTTTCAATGGCTGGCTTATTCTCTGGACAAGTACCTTCGGAACTCATTCAAATCGCGCTGATGATATTTCTCGCACCGACGCTGATCGTAGCGGCTATTGTCGCTGTATGGGTAACTTTCAAAAAGGCACCGTTCCTCAGCTTGACTAACATCCTCTTCTATCTTGTCCTGCCGCTCTACATTGCAGTCTGGTTATACTTCTCGACTTGCCATTCGGCGGATGGGGCCTGTGGCGTGTTGCTGGCGCTTCCACCCATTCTGCTTAAGCCCGCCGCTTTTCTGGCGATCATTCTGGGCATGTTGGTGCCCGCTCCTGCCGTCGTCGTAGGGGCGCCGGTTGGATGGTTGATAGCAGGCCTTGGTCGGCTCGCACTTCATCGCTAGGTGGGCCTTGCGATCATTGGCCTGAAAGACTTCAGGCACATACAAAAAGGGGCATCTGATGGTGCCCCTGATCTGCTTGGCGGTTGGCCCTTCTATTTGAAGGCCATCGTTGCCTTGACCGCTTTTTGCCAGCCTTCATAGAGACGGTCGGCTTCCTCAGCGTCCATGGTGGGGTCAAAGTAGCGGTCGACGCCGAAGTTCTTGATCACGTCTTCCTTGCTTTCCCAGAAGCCGACCGCGAGACCTGCAAGATAGGCCGCACCGAGGGCTGTCGTCTCAAAGCACATGGGACGCTCGACACGGGCCTGCAGGAAGTTGGCCTGAATCTGCAGCATCAGGACGTTGGCCACTGCGCCGCCATCGACGCGCAACTTGTCGAGCTTAATGCCGGAGTCTGCTTCCATGGCCGAGAGCACATCGCGGGTCTGATAGCAGAGAGATTCCAGCGTGGCGCGGATGAAATGTTCCTTGGTGGTGCCGCGGGTCAGGCCGAAGAAGGCCCCACGCACCTCGGAGTCCCAGTAGGGAGCGCCAAGGCCGACAAAGGCAGGCACCATATAGACGCCTTCGGTGGAGAGCACGCGGGTCGCATAGAGCTCGCTGTCTCGGGCCTCGCGGAACATTCTGAGGCCATCGCGCAGCCACTGGATTGCGGATCCGGCAGCAAAGATCGATCCCTCAAGGGCATAGGTGACCTTTCCGTCGATGCCCCATGCGATGGTGGTCAGCAGGCCATTCTTGGACTTGACTGCTTTGTCGCCGGTGTTCATCAGAAGAAAGCAGCCGGTGCCATAGGTGTTCTTGGCCATGCCTTCTGTGAAGCAAGTCTGGCCGAACAGGGCCGCCTGCTGGTCGCCCGCCATGCCAGCAATCGGGTATTCGTGACCCTGAAAGGCGGTCTTGTCGGTCAATCCGTAGACTTCAGAGGAGTTGCGGACCTCGGGCAGCATGGATTTCGGGATGGTGAGATGCTCAAGCAGTTCGTCGTCCCACTTGAGATCATAGATGTTGTAGATCAGCGTACGCGAAGCATTGGTGTAGTCGGTGACATGCACCTTGCCGCCGGTCAGTTTCCAGACCAGCCATGTGTCGATGGTGCCGAACAGCAGATCACCCTTCTCGGCCTTTTCGCGGGCTCCTTCCACATTGTCGAGGATCCACTTGACCTTGGTGCCGGAGAAATAGGCGTCAACGAGCAGGCCGGTCTTGTCCCGGAAGACCTTGTCGAGACCCTTTTCTTTCAACTCATTGCAAATATCCATAGTCTGGCGGGACTGCCAAACGATTGCGTTATAGACCGGAATGCCCGTGTTCTTGTCCCAGACGACGGCAGTTTCGCGCTGGTTGGTGATGCCGACACTGGCGATCTCTTCGGGGTTGATATCCGGGCTCGCAAGCGCTTCGGCAACGACGGACTGAACGGAAGACCAGATTTCAAGCGCGTTGTGCTCGACCCAGCCGGGCTTGGGGAAGATCTGGGTGAATTCCTTCTGAGTGACCTGAACGATCTCGCCCTTCTTGTTGAACAGGATCGCGCGGGAACTGGTGGTTCCCTGGTCAATCGAGAGCACATATTTCTTTTCCATCACGTATCTCCATCCCTGATATCGGGCCCATATCGGGCCGAGCTGCCGGGCCTTGTGTCAGCAGGGCTGACCGCGCCTGCGCTCATTCTTGTCTTTCCCGTCATCCTGCCGGTCCAAAGCGGTTGTGCCTCGCTCCCCGACTGCCGATCAGACCTCATGACTTCGGGTGCGTTTGGCGATGAACGTTGACAGGTTCAGTCATTTTTGCGGTTGGCACAAGCGCGACACGGTAAAAAATGACCCCGACCGGCCCGTTGCAACAGCCGACGTATGCGTAAGACTTTCGATCAAAATTATGTTCGCTCGTCGGCAAAAAATCAATGCGGAATGTTCATTTTCGAAAATTCAAGCCTTCAAAATTGTTGCTAACTGTTCGTATCCCGCACTAAGACACATAAAATTGTTCGAAATAGAACGAAATCCGCTGTGCCAGGTATGGGGGTGTTTCGATTAAAGCTTGTGCCGCAAGAAGTTCGCCCCTCTGCCGCAACCGCTCGCAGAGACGCGCGTCCCATGCAGGATAGCCAACGATGCCATGACAAAAATTCAGTTGCCAAATCGCGGGTTTTGCATCATAGGAATCGCGCGATCCCATATTCCTGATCGTTTGGGTTTCTCGATCTGCCCCAAAATAAAGAACGCAGTCGACCCTTCGGAGACAATTGAATGCGCATTTTGCCTTTTGCTGCGGCCCAGCGCCGTCGCAAGCGCGTGCCAGCCGTTTCGGTTCTCGTCAGCGGGCGCTGCCTGACTGCGCTGTCCGGCCTCGGACCAAACGTGCGATGAGCATGGCGAGTTTGACGGACGCAACAATGCCGGCCAGCCTTGAACGCCCCGAAGAACAGGCGCGTGCCCGCATCATGGTCATGGACGTCCTCAGAGGGTTTGCGGTCTGCGGCATCCTGTTTCGCAACGTGTTCGCATTTGGCATTCCAGCCATGGCCTATTCGCTGCCGACCATCTGGAGCGGACACGATCCCTCCGAGATCGCCTCATGGGCCTTTGTCGAGATGTATGTCGACGGCACCATGCGGGCGCTGTTCTCCATGTTGTTTGGCGCCAGCGCGATGGTCCTGTTGTCCCGCATTTCGGCAAACAGGGTGGAGCAGATCGACCGTTACTATCGTCGCCTGATGTGGCTGATGGTGTTCGGCCTCGTTCACTCCTATATCCTGCTCTCCACATTTGACATTCTCTTCATCTACGGTCTGCTGGGCTTGCTTCTGTTCCCCTTGAGGAACCTCAGCGCCAAGGCTCTGCTGACGACGGCCTTTGTCGGTATTGTCATCGCTGCGATCGTGTCCGAGCTGAGCTTCGAGGTCACGACCGAGGGGGAAGCCAACAACGCCCCTTTGAACATCGAGACGATGCTTCAGGGCATGCAGGAGTCCGATGGACCTGAGGCTGTCTCTCCCAGCCAGACGCCTTCTGCTGACCTGTCCGGTTCACCCCAGGTGAGCCAGCAGAACCCGACAGCAGACGCCGGCAACACGACATCAGGCGATGGCACTGCTCAAGAAGACGACATGAGCTATGAAGAGGCAATCAGCGCCTATGTTGCTCCTCAGTGGCTCGAGGAAATCACGGAACGGCAGGACGGTTACGTGCTCAACGTGGTTTCTCTTGCCCCTACGAGCGTTGCCAACCATACGACCGAGATCTTCACCTCCCACTTCACCGATGTGGGTATCCTGATCCTGATCGGCATGGCCTTCTTCAAGCTTGGCATCGTCACCGGGGAGCGGTCCACCCGCTTCTATGTGGTCATGCTCCTGCTTGGCTACGGCATCGGCCTCAGCGTCAATGCAGGCGAGACCTGGGCTGACTGGCTCCTGGTTGTTGATGGGACAGAGACGCCGCGCTGGGCATCCTTCACCTATGACATCGGGCGCATTACCACCGCATTCGGCCATCTTGCCATGCTCACGCTGATGGTGCGCGTGCAGCTGTTCAGGCAGGTCTCGAACCTGTTTGCTGCGGCTGGCCGGATGGCGCTGACGAACTATCTGATGCAGACGATCATCTGCGTCAACCTGTTCTTCGGCTTCGGCTTCGGGCTTTACGGTGAGTTCCGCCATTCGGAGCTCCTGCTGATCGCGCTGGCCATCAGCTGCGCCCAGCTGATCGGCTCACGGATCTACCTGCATTTCTTCTCGCAGGGTCCGGCGGAATGGCTCTGGAGACGCCTGATCGCCTGGGGGCGTTGAACCCCAAGACCACTCTTGCAAAAAGCGGCTTAAAACAAAGGCGAGGCATCGATGGATGCCTCGCCTTTTTCCTTCAGACGGTGCGCAGGTAGGTGCGGCATTCGAAATCGGTGATGGTCGTTGCCACGATCTGCTCCTCGGCCTCACGGGACCGGGTGTAGCAATAGTGGAAGTCATAACCGAACAGCTCTTCAGCCCAGTCGGACGCGCCAAAACGGGCGATGGCTTCCTGCCAGATCGGGGACAGGGGCTTCATTTCCGCCACCTGTTCAAGAGTCTCGACAGGGGCTCCCGGATCACATTTCTTCTCGAGACCGGTGATGGTGCCAGCCAGAAGCGAGGCGATGACCAGATAGGGGTTGGCATCGGCGCCCGCAACGCGGTGCTCGAAGCGCGCCGCCGGACCATTGGCCGAAGGCACCCGGATCGCCACAGCCCGATGATCATAGCCCCAGCAGGGGGTTGTCGGGGCGTAGCTTTCGGGCTGGAAGCGGCGGTAGCTGTTGGCGTGCGGCGCATAAAGGATCTGGCAGTCGCGCATGGTCTCGATCAGGCCGCCAATGGCGTGGCGCAGGGTGTCGCTCGCCTCGTGATCATCCTCGCCGGAGAAGATGTTGTTGCCCTCTGCATCAAGCACGGACATGTGCACGTGAAAGCCGTTGCCGGTAGAGTGGGCATAGGGCTTGGCCATGAAGGTGGCGTCCATGCCATGCTTGCGTGCAATGTTGCGCACCACGCGCTTGAACAGCATGCAGTGATCGGCGGCCTCAAGAGCACTCGGCACATGCTTGAGGTTCATTTCGAATTGGCCGGGGCCGAATTCGGAAATGGTGGTCTCGGCCGGAATATTCTGGATCTGGCACACTTCGTAAATCTCGGCCAAAAGCGGTTCAAAGGCGGCAATCACATCCATGTTGTAGACCTGAGAGCGGGTCAGCCGTTCGCCGATGCCGGGGACTTTCGGACCCTGCGGATGGCCGGTCACGGTTGTCTCTGGGTCGATGAGATAGAATTCCAGCTCGGTCGCAACGACCGGCGTCAGGCCCTTGTCGGCGAAACGGGCCTCCATTCGCGACAAGGTCGAGCGGGTGTCGTAGCCGCAATCCTCGCCGCTGATGAGATCGCGCATGGTGACCAGCACCTGAGCAGTTGGCTCCGACGCCCATGGAACCATGGCAAGCGTTCCCGGCACGGGCGCGCAGGCGCCATCGGGATCGCCTTTCTCCAGCGCGATACCGACCGCCGGGACGTCGTCGCCCCAAATGTCGAGAGCGGCGGTGGAGCGCGGCAGACGG
The DNA here is from genome assembly GCF_963662805.1 of uncultured Cohaesibacter sp. Lineage (NCBI taxonomy): Bacteria > Pseudomonadati > Pseudomonadota > Alphaproteobacteria > Hyphomicrobiales > Cohaesibacteraceae > Cohaesibacter > uncultured Cohaesibacter sp. The sequence goes on along the minus strand of NZ_OY759870.1, from coordinate 7,069 downwards.
ACCGCGCCATCGGCGAGCTTGGTCAGCATGTCGGCGGGCAGCCATTTTCCCATCAGGGTGCCGCAGAAGCGAGGCAACAGGATCTCGACCTTTACCAGATCAGGATGCTCGGCGAGAAAGGCTTCGGCCTCGGCGCGGAAGGCATCGGCCTGCTGTTTGTTCTTTTCACGTGTCAGCATGTTGGTTTCATTCAATTCGCTCGCGCTGCCCCATCCTTGATGGTGGGTCCAGCGCTCGGGTCAATCCGTTCACGGATATTCTCTAGAGGGCTGCCACCGCTGCGCGTTCTTCCCGCTTGCGGCGAACCTCTCGCCGCTTGGTCAGGAGAGAGGCTCCTATCACACCGGTGGATACCAAGACAACAAGGATCGTTGACAGGGCGTTGATTTCAGGCGTGACGCCAAGGCGCACCTGAGAATAGATCTTCATTGGCAGGGTGGTCGCGCCGGGACCGGAGGCGAAGGAGGCAATCACCAGATCATCAAGGGACAGGGTGAAGCTCAGAAGCCACGCGGACAGGATGGCAGGCAGGATGATCGGCAGGGTTACCTGAAAGAAAGTGCCAAGCCGGGACGCGCCAAGATCCATCGCGGCCTCTTCGAGCGACATGTCGAAGGTGACAAGACGCGAGGAGACGACCACCGCCGAATAGCACATGGAAAAGGTGACATGGGCGAGGGTGATGGTCCAGAAGCCACGGTCAAAACCAATGGAGACGAAGAGCAACAGCAGCGACAGGCCTGTGATGACCTCGGGCATGACGAGCGGTGCATAGACCATGCCCGAGAACAGCGTCTTGCCCGGGAAGCGCCCGGCCCGGATGAGGACGAGCGCGGCCATGGTGCCGAGGATCGTTGCCAGCGTCGCCGACAGGAAGGCCACCCGGAAGGTCACCCATGCGGCGTCCATGAAGCCGTCGTTGGCAAAAACCTCGGCGTACCATTTGGTCGAGAAACCACCCCAGACGGTGACCAACCGGCTCTCGTTGAAGGAGAAGATGATCAACAGAACGATTGGCAGATAAAGGAAGGCGAAGCCCAACGTGAGGGCCGTGACGTTGAAGAAACCGAACCGTTTCATTTCCTTATGCCCCCTTTTCCCGTTCTTTTTCCTGCATGCGCTGGAACAGCACAATCGGCACCACCAGCAAGAGGAGCAAGATCACCGCCACCGCAGAGGCCACCGGCCAGTCGCGGTTGGCGAAGAATTCCACCCAAAGGGTCTTGCCGATCATCAGCGTGTTGGAGCCACCGAGCAGATCGGGAATGACGAACTCGCCGACAGCCGGAATGAAGACAAGGAAGCAACCTGCAATGACGCCGGGCAGAGACAGGGGTAGCGTGATCACCCAGAAGGCCTTGAAAGGCGAACTGCCCAGATCGGTCGCCGCCTCAAGCAAAGACTCATCGAGCTTCTCAAGGGTCGAGTAGAGAGGCAGCACCATGAAGGGCAGATAGGAATAGACAATGCCGATATAGACCGCCGTGTCGGTGTTGAGGATGGTCAGCGGCTCATTGATGATGCCCATGTGCATCAGGGCGAGGTTCAGCAGGCCCTCTTTCTTCAGAATGCCGATCCAGGCATAAACGCGAATGAGGAAGCTGGTCCAGAAGGGCAGAATGATCAGCATCAGCAGCGTTGGCCGCCATTCGCTCGGGGCCCGCGCCATGGAATAGGCGATGGGGTAGCCGATCACCAACGCAATGAAGGTCGAGACCAATGCGATTTCAAGGCTGGAGAGGTAGCTCTTCCAATAGAGGTCATCCTCCATCAGCCAGGTGAAATTCTCGAAATCAAGCTGACTGAGCAGAGACTTCAGCCCCGCCCACCCTTGAGCCAGATCGAACGTCGGCGTGTAGGGCGGCATGGCAATCGCCGTGTCCGACAAGGAGATCTTGACGACGATGATGAAGGGCACCAGAAACAGCACCAGCAGCCAGATATAGGGCACCAGAATGAGGATGCAGCGGCCGAAGTTGTTCGGCAACCGCATGCGGCGCGGGGTGTCCTTCGGTTCGGGATCGCCGGTCGGGGCCATGGCTGCGACTTCAGTGACTTCGGTCATGGCTCAGCTCTCCAGCAGCACGCAGGCGCCAGCCCGCCAATGAACAAAGACCTCGTCGTCCCACGTGATGCTACGGTCGCGCTGGTGCTCAAGATTGGCTTCCTGCGACTTGATGATCTGGCCGTCCTCGGTTTTGACGTGGTAGGTGGAGATGTTGCCGGTGTAGGCGATGTCGAGCACCTTGCCCTTGAGGATGTTGTGGGTGTCGGTGGGCATGTCCCGTGAGATGCGAACCTTTTCGGGCCGCACAGCGATCCAGCCCTCGGATCCTTTTTCCGGGGTTGGCGCGTCGGGTTTGAGGCGCACCAGAAGCGGCGCGAGAGTCTCGTGCCAGGCGAGTTTGGTGATATCGCTTTCCGTCTCGCCCTGACCGGCTATGCGCCCGCCGATGATGTTGACGTCGCCAAGGAAGTCCGCGACATAGCGGCAATTGGGATTTTCGTAGATGTTGCGTGGGGTGGAGACCTGAACGAGCTTGCCCTGCTCCATTAGGGCGATGCGGCTCGCCACGGTCATGGCTTCTTCCTGATCGTGGGTAACGATCACGAAGGTGAGGCCGAGCTTTTCCTGAATGGTCATCAGTTCGAACTGGGTCTGTTCACGCAGTTTGCGATCAAGTGCACCGAGCGGTTCGTCGAGCAGCAACAGCTTGGGTTTCTTGGCCAGCGAGCGGGCGAGCGCCACGCGCTGGCGCTGTCCGCCCGAGAGTTGGTGGGGCTTGCGTTTTGCGAAGGGTTTGAGCTGGACCAGTGTCAGCATCTCCTCGACACGGTCGGCAATCTCGGCCTTGGGGCGTTTTTCCTGTTTGAGGCCGAAGGCGATGTTCTGCTCCACACTCATATGCGGGAAGAGGGCATAGGACTGGAACATCATGTTCACCGGCCGACGGTGCGGCGGGATTTCAGTGAGATGCTCCTGCCTTAGCATGATCGAGCCGGTGGTGGGCTGCTCGAAGCCGGCGAGCATGCGCATCAGGGTCGTCTTGCCACAGCCGGACGGGCCCAGCAGGGCGAAGAATTCGCGCTCGTAGATCTTGAGGTTGAGATTGTCGATGGCAGTGAAGTCATCAAATTTCTTGGTGACAGCGTCAAACCGGATCAGCGGTTTTTCGTCTGGATCGTCCCAGGGCGCAAAAGTGCTGCCAGATCCTGCATTGGGGGAACCATTCATATCAACTCTCGCTCACTGCGCTAAATGGCCAGCCAGGAACCCGATCAAAGGCCGGGGTCAGAGACTGCATCGTGCCGCCATTTCAACCAGATATCAAATTGCCTGTAGACAGAATCCGCCAATCTCGGGAGGACATTGATGCGCGGGAGCCGTCCTTCAGGCGTGTTTTGCCAAGACGATCCAGAGACGTCCGACAAAGGGCAATCAACAAATATTATTTCACATGAGGGTCGGGCGGCCAGTGGGACAGCCCGGACACCATTTGGTTCCGTCCGGCACGAAACAATGCGCCGGACGGGTTGACCGGATGGCTGTCCGCCTTACTGGCCGGACTTGACCTTGGTCCAGGCGCGGGTCACGACACGCTGGATTTTTGGCGGATAAGGCATGTGCACGAAGAGCTTGGACGTGGTTTCCTCGTCCGGATACACAGCCGGATCGCTCAGCAGATCCTCATCCAGCAGTTCCTGCGAGGCGAGGTTGCCGTTGGCGTAGAAGACATAGTTCGATGCCTTGGCGATAACGTCCGGCCGCATGATGTAGTTGAGGAAGGTGAGCGCACCATCGACATTCTTGGCGTCGGCAGGAATGGCCATCTGGTCAAACCACATCTGTGCCCCTTCCTTGGGGATGATATAGTTCACTTCGACGCCATTTGCGGCTTCTGCTGCGCGGTCGCGAGCCTGAAAGACGTCGCCAGACCAGCCGATTGCCAGACAGATATCGCCGTTGGCGAGGCCGTTGATATATTCAGACGAATGGAATTTCTGGACATAGGGGCGGATCGAGAGCAGCAGCTCTTCTGCAGCCTTGATGTCTTCGGGGTCGTGGCTGTTGGGATCCTTGCCCAGATACATCAACGTCAGCGGAATGACTTCGGTCGGCGCATCGAGAATATAGATGCCGCAATCCTGAAACTTGGCAGCATTCTCGGGCTTGAAGATCATGTCCCAGGTGTTGAGTGGCACATCGCCCATGCGTTCCTTGGCGGCGGCAACATTGAAGCCGATGCCGGTGGTACCCCACATATAGTTGATGGAATAATCGTTGCCCGGGTCATAAGCCGCAGTGCGCTCTGAGACCACGTCCCACATGTTCTTCAGGTTCGGGAGCTTGGATTTGTCGAGCTTCTGGAAAACACCCGCCTGAATCTGCCGCTGCAGGAATGTGCCGGTTGGAACCACGATGTCATAACCGGTTGAACCGGCCAGAAGCTTGGTTTCGAGCACTTCGTTGGAATCAAAGACGTCGTAGACGACCTTGATGCCTGTTTCCTTTTCGAAGTCCGAAATGACTTCCTCATCAATATAATCTGACCAGTTATAGACGTGAATTTCGCCGTCCGCGGCCATACTCAGGCTCGTTGCAGCCAGAAATGATGCCATGGTGAGTGCGGATTTGGAGAAAAGCTTACCTGCTTTGCCTGCCATTGACTAAGTCCCCTTAACTCTATCGGGATAGGTGGTGATTGCGATGGGCTATTGCCGCCCGATTGTATTTTTGTCTATTATGGAAAAAATTTGATCACAAAATTTTGCTGACCGCAAGCTCTTTCGATCAAAATCCTTTTTGCCCGATCACCTTGCGCAGTTATAACTGGACCATGAGCATAGTGGAAAACGAGATGGAAACCAGTCACCCGGAGGCTTGGGAAAACGAAGCCGACGCGGTGACATCCGCCCCCCAAACCGCCCATGAGCGTATTTATCAGACCTTGCGGGAGCGCCTTCTGGTTGGCGGCTTCCTGCCGGGCAATGCGGTGACCTTGCGGGGCCTTGCCGAAGACCTTCGGGTCAGCCCGATGCCGGTGCGCGAAGCGGTCAGACGCCTGACGGCCGAAGGGGCGCTCGAGAGCCACGGCAACCGCCGCGTTTCCATTCCCGCCATGACAGCCAGCCGGTATCACGAGATCAATCTGACCCGTTCCCTGCTGGAACCTGAGCTGGCGGAAATGGCCCTTCCCCACATCAACAGCGCAGAAATCCAACGCCTTGTGGAGATTGATCTAGCGATTGACGTCTGTCTGGAAAATGGCGATGTGGAAGGATATATGCGGGGCAATCACGCCTTCCATTTCGCCATCTACAATGCGGCAAAGTCCGATGTCATCGTTCGGCTTGTGGAAAGTGTCTGGATGCAGTTCGGCCCATTCATGCGTCTCATCTATGGCCGACACGGCACGGCAAACCTGATCGACCAGCACAAACAGGCCATCGAGGCGCTGCGAACGCGCGACGCCAGCGCTCTGCGCACCGCAATCAGCGAGGATATTCATCAGGGCATGCTGTTCATTGGCGATCACATTTGATCGGCAAAATCACAAGGTCGGGACAGGCGGCTTTTGATAGTATCTGACTGAAACTTCGCCCTTTGCGCGTATGCATCCGCTTTGTAAACAGAGTTCAAGCTAATTTGTGATCACAAATTTCTCTTGCTTTGTGATCACGTCCTGAACTAAGCTCTCGGTCGATTGCAGAGACTGCAATTGCCCCTAACAGGTAACGATATGACCAAGCCCAGCGAAACCGCCAGCCCATCCGCAAACCATGGCTCCAGCCGCAGCAATCAGGTCCCCAGAACATCGGAAGAGGTTCATGAGTGGATGCGTCAGCGCGGCATCGACGAAGTTGAATGCGTGGTCCCGGACATCGTCGGCATCGCCCGCGGCAAAGCCATGCCCGCCTCCAAATTCTCGGGATTATCGCCGACCTATTTGCCGACTTCGATCTTTTTCCAGACCATCACCGGCAATTATATCGAGATGGAGGACCGGCAGGACTTCATGATGGAGCGGGACATCCAGCTCGTCCCCGATCTGAGTACTCTACGCGCCGTGCCATGGGCCAACGATCCGACCATGCAGGTGATCCACGACCTTTATGATCTCGACGGTGAACTGGTGGAGCTCGCTCCGCGCAACGTGCTACGCCGGGTGGTTGGCGGCTTCGAGACAATGGGCTGGAAACCGGTGGTCGCGCCGGAGCTCGAATTCTATCTGACCAAGCGCAACACGGACCCCGACTATCCGCTCGAGCCGCCCGTCGGGCGCTCCGGACGTCAATCTGTGGGTCGTCAGGCCTATTCGATTGCCGCGGTTGACGAATATGATCGCGTGATCGAGGATATCTACGATTTTGCCGATGCACAGGGACTGGAGATCGATACAGTCATTCAGGAAGGCGGCGCTGGCCAGCTCGAGATCAACCTTATTCATGGCAACCCGCTCGATCTCGCCGACCAGATCTTCGTCTTCAAGCGCCTGATCCGCGAGGCGGCTTTCCGCCACGATTGCTATGCGACTTTCATGGCCAAACCGATGGACAATGAGCCGGGTAGCGCCATGCATATCCACCAGAGCGTGGTGGATGCCAAGACGGGACAGAATGTCTTTTCCGATGCGCAAGGCGCACCAAGCGAGCTGTTCTACCAGTTCCTCGGCGGACAGCAGAAATATCTGCCCGACGCCATGAGCATCTTTGCGCCTTACGTGAACAGCTACCGGCGCCTGCTGGCTGGCGACTCGGCGCCCATCAACCTCGAATGGTCGATCGACAACCGCTCGGTCGGGCTTCGCATCCCCAATTCCGGACCGGAAGCCCGCCGGATCGAGAACCGGCTGGTCGGAGCCGATACCAACCCCTATCTGGCCATTGCGGCGAGCCTCGCCTGCGGTCTGCTCGGCATCATCAACAAGGACAAGCCCAAGCCGCAGTTGCAGCAACATGCCCACCACATGCCCTTCAGCTTGCCCCGCTCTGTGCATCATTCGCTGGGACGGCTCGAACGGAACGAACAGCTGCATGACCTGTTGGGGCCGGATTTCGTCAATGTTTA